>NZ_CP125378.1:4750956-5073775 GCF_034008635.1 Pseudomonas sp. P8_229
CATGGGCAAGACCACCACCCTGGCCAAACTTGCCGCGCGCTACGTGCTCAAGTACGGCGCGCAGAATGTGGCGCTGGTCAGCATGGACAGCTTCCGTATCGGCGCGCAGGAACAACTCAAGACCCTGGGCCGGATTCTCAATGTGCCGGTGACGCACGTTGATCCGGGCCAGTCGCTGGTTCAGGCGCTGGATCCACTGCTGCGCAAACGCGTGGTGCTGATCGATACCGCCGGCCTGCAGGCCAGCGATCCGGCACTGCGCATGCAGCTGGAAAGTCTGGCCGGTCGGGGCATCCGTTCAAAAAATTATCTGGTCCTGGCAACCACCAGCCAGAAACAGGTTCTAACCGCCGCTTATCATAGTTACAAGCGTTGCGGGCTTGCCGGCTGCATCCTGACTAAACTGGATGAGACGGCCAGCCTTGGCGAAGTGTTGAGCCTGGCGATCAGTCATGAACTGCCGGTCGCGTACCTGACCGATGGCCCACGGATTCCGGATGATCTGCATCTGCCGCGCCGCCATCAATTGGTCAGCCGTGCCGTCAGCGTGCAAATGCAGGAAGAACCCAGCGAAGAAGCCATGGCTGACATGTTCGCTGATATCTACCACAGCCCGACCAAGCAGGTTGGCTGAGGTAATGAACCGTTTTTGTACCTACATCGATGGCCTGCCATGCATTGTTCCGGTTGAGAACGCGCAGCCAGTAATGTGGCCTCCGTCTATGCAAGACAAGGTAAAGAAATAACATGGGCAGCATGCATCCCGTACAGGTGATCGCGGTGACCGGCGGCAAAGGTGGCGTCGGCAAGACTAACGTGTCAGTGAACTTGTCTCTGGCGCTGGCAGAGCTTGGCCGTCGGGTCATGCTGCTGGACGCCGACCTGGGGCTGGCGAACGTTGACGTTCTGCTGGGACTGACCCCCAAACGTACTCTGGCCGACGTGATCGAAGGCCGCTGTGAGCTGCGTGATGTGCTGTTGCAGGGGCCCGGCGGGATCCGCATCGTGCCGGCCGCTTCCGGCACCCAGAGCATGGTTCACCTGAGTCCGGCGCAACATGCCGGTCTGATCCAGGCCTTCAGCGACATCGGCGACAACCTCGATGTGCTGGTGATCGACACCGCTGCGGGTATTGGTGACTCGGTAGTCAGTTTCGTACGCGCCGCGCAGGAAGTGTTGCTGGTGGTGTGCGACGAGCCGACCTCGATCACCGACGCCTACGCGCTGATCAAACTGCTCAACCGCGACTACGGCATGAACCGCTTCCGCGTCCTCGCCAACATGGCGCAGAGCCCGCAGGAAGGGCGCAACCTGTTCGCCAAGTTGACCAAGGTCACGGATCGCTTCCTCGACGTCGCCTTACAATACGTCGGCGCGGTGCCGTACGACGAAAGCGTGCGCAAGGCAGTGCAGAAGCAGCGAGCGGTCTATGAAGCCTTTCCGCGTTCCAAGTGCGCGCTGGCGTTCAAGGCGATCGCGCAGAAGGTCGATACCTGGCCGCTGCCTGCCAACCCGCGCGGTCACCTTGAGTTTTTCGTCGAGCGCCTCGTGCAGCAAACGGCAGGGCCTGTGTTATGACCGCGAGCGGTATGAACTACTACAAGAAGTCGGCACGTGACGCGCAGTACGAGTTGATCGAGCGTTACGCGCCACTGGTCAAGCGCATTGCCTATCACCTGCTGGCGCGCTTGCCGGCGAGTGTGCAGGTCGAGGATCTGATTCAGGCCGGAATGATCGGCCTGCTTGAAGTGTCGACCAAATATGACGCCAGCAAGGGCGCCAGTTTCGAAACGTACGCGGGCATTCGAATCCGCGGCGCGATGCTCGATGAAGTGCGCAAAGGGGATTGGGCACCACGCTCGGTTCACCGCAACACCCGTATGGTCAGTGACGCAATTCGGGCAATTGAAGCTAAAACCGGCCGTGATGCTAAAGATCACGAGGTTGCGGCCGAACTCCAATTGAGTCTCGACGATTACTACGGGATTTTGAATGACACGCTGGGCAGCCGGCTGTTCAGTTTCGACGACCTGTTGCAGGACGGCGAACACGAAGGGCTGCACGAGGATGGCGCCAGTGCTCATCTTGAGCCGTCACGCGATCTGGAAGATGAACGCTTCCAGGCCGCGCTGGCGGACGCGATTGCCAATTTGCCGGAGCGTGAGCGACTGGTGTTGGCGCTGTACTACGACGAAGAGCTGAACCTCAAGGAGATCGGTGAAGTCCTTGGCGTCAGTGAATCGCGGGTCAGCCAGTTACACAGCCAGTGCGCGGCCCGCTTGCGGGGGCGTTTGGGGGAGTGGCGAGCGCGCTGAAGGCAGTGTGGGGGACACTGCGAACGAGGCTGGTGCGGTGATCAACGGCACCGGTCTTGCTCTGTTGTGCTCCAGACAGTCATCGAGTGCTTTGCCGGATTGATTGAAATGGCGCGTCCAGGTGCTGGGCGCGTTTAAGACTGCTTGGAGGTCGAATTGGACAAGAACATGAAAATCCTCATCGTTGATGACTTCTCAACGATGCGGCGGATCATCAAGAACCTGCTGCGTGATCTGGGGTTCACCAACACCGTCGAGGCCGACGATGGCATCACTGCCATTCCGGTGCTCAACAGCGGAAGCATCGACTTTCTGGTAACGGACTGGAACATGCCGGGCATGACCGGTATCGACCTGCTGCGCCACGTGCGTGCCGATGAAAAACTCAAGCACCTGCCGGTGCTGATGGTGACTGCAGAAGCCAAGCGCGAGCAGATCATCGAGGCGGCTCAGGCCGGTGTGAACGGCTACGTGGTCAAACCTTTCACGGCTCAGGCGCTGAAAGAAAAAATCGAGAAGATTTTCGAACGCATCGGCTGATGAACGCGCGGGGGAGCTATGGAGCATAACGAATCTTCACAGGGCGATTTCGAATCGACCCTGAAAAAACACGCGGTCGAACTGGTCGAGAGCCTTGAAAAGGGCAGGTTCGGCGACGCTGTGCAACTGATCCATGAGCTCAATCAGACCCGTGACCGTGGCCTGTATCAGGAAGTGGGCAAGCTCACACGCGAACTGCACAGTGCGATCGTCAACTTCCAGATCGATCCGCACATGCCGCAGGCCGAGGAAGTGTCGCAAATCACCGACGCCACCGAACGCCTGGGCTATGTGGTCAAGCTGACCGAAGCCGCGGCCAACCGCACCATGGATCTGGTGGAAAGCGCTACCCCGGTGGTCAATGGCCTGGCTGAAGAAGCCCAGGCCCTGAGTACCGATTGGGGCCGTTTCATGCGTCGTGAAGTCGGGGCTGAAGAGTTCCGCGAACTGGCGCGCCGGGTCGACGGTTTTCTGTCGCGCAGCATCACGGACAACCGTGCGGTGTCGAGCAACCTCAACGACATCCTGCTGGCTCAGGATTACCAGGACCTCACCGGTCAGGTGATCAAGCGTGTGACCCAACTGGTCACCGAAGTCGAAAGCAATTTGCTCAAACTCGTCCTCATGGCCAGTCAGGTGGACCGCTTTGCGGGCATCGAACACGACCGCGCCGCGATGCTTGCAGAAAAAGATCCACAAAAACATCTCTCGCAGGGTGAAGGTCCGCAGATTCATGCCGATAAACGAGAAGACGTTGTGTCCGGTCAGGACGATGTGGACGATTTGTTATCCAGCCTTGGATTCTAGAGTTTTGGAATTTTAGGTTTTTTGGGTTTTTAGACCTGTAGGAGCACCCCATTAATGAGCTTCGGCGCCGATGAAGAGATCCTTCAGGATTTCCTGGTTGAGGCCGGCGAGATTCTTGAGCAACTGTCCGAACAACTGGTCGAGCTGGAAAGCCGCCCGGATGACGCAGATCTGCTCAACGCAATTTTTCGCGGTTTCCACACTGTAAAAGGGGGCGCCGGCTTCCTTCAGCTCAACGAGCTGGTGGAGTGCTGTCACATCGCCGAAAACGTGTTCGACATCCTGCGCAAGGGTGAACGTCGCGTTGATGCAGAACTGATGGACGTGGTGCTCGAAGCACTGGACGCGGTGAACAGCATGTTCAGCGAAGTCCGTGAACGGGCACCGATCACCGCTGCGACCCCGGAACTGCTGGCCGCTCTGGCGCGCCTGGCCGAACCGCAATCGGCGGACGTCGCCCCGGCATCGCCAGTGGCCGAGATGATCGAAGAGCTGGTCGTCGAAGGCGATTCGGGTGACATCACCGATAACGAATTTGAACAGCTGCTGGATTCGCTGAACGCCGCCAAGGCCGAAGCCGAAGCCCCGGCCGCTGCTGCACCTGCACCTGCGCCGGCTGCCGATGCTGCTGCCGGCGATGAAATCACCGACGCCGAATTCGAGTCGTTGCTTGATCAACTGCACGGCAAAGGCCAGTTCGCGGCGGATGCCGTGGCACCGACTGCAGCGGCTCCGGCAGCACCGGCGGCGGGCGACAGCTCGGACATCACCGACGACGAATTCGAAGCACTGCTCGATCAGTTGCACGGCAAGGGCAACTTTGCCGTGGAAGCGCTGGAGTCGGCGATCGCCTCGGCGCCTGCCGCTCCTGCCGCTCCGGCGGCTGCGGCTGCCGGTAGCGACCTGATCAGCGATCACGAGTTCGAATCGCTGCTCGACGAACTGCACGGCAAAGGCAAGTTCACCGACGTCGGCGCCGCGACTGCGGGCACCGCATCGACCGTGGCTGCGCCTGCCGCCAAGGCTCCGGCTGCTGCGCCAAAGGCTGCTCCGAAGCCTGAACCAAAGGCCGAAACGCCAAAACCGGCTGCCGCTGCTGCACCGGCTCCGGCCCGCGCCGCCGCCGCTGCTCCGCCACCGGAAAAACCGGCCAGCGAAGCCGAGACCACTGTTCGTGTCGATACCGCGCGTCTCGACGAAATCATGAACATGGTTGGCGAACTGGTACTGGTGCGTAACCGTCTGGTGCGCCTGGGTCTCAACAGCGGCGACGAAGCCATGTCCAAGGCCGTGTCGAACCTCGACGTGGTCACGGCTGACTTGCAGACCGCGGTGATGAAGACCCGGATGCAGCCGATCAAGAAGGTCTTCGGGCGCTTCCCGCGCCTGGTTCGTGACCTGGCGCGTCAGCTCAAGAAAGAGATCAACCTGGAACTGGTGGGTGAAGAAACCGACCTCGACAAAAACCTTGTCGAGGCCCTGGCCGACCCGCTGGTCCACTTGGTGCGCAACGCCGTCGACCACGGCATCGAGTCGCCGGAAGAGCGCGAAGCCTCGGGCAAGGCCCGTGGCGGTCGCGTGGTACTGGCAGCCGAGCAGGAAGGCGACCACATCCTGTTGTCGATCTCCGACGACGGCAAGGGCATGGACCCGAACGTCCTGCGCGCCATCGCGGTAAAACGCGGCGTGATGGACAAAGATGCGGCCGATCGCCTCAGCGATACCGAGTGCTACAACCTGATTTTCGCCCCGGGTTTCTCGACCAAGACCGAGATCTCCGACGTGTCCGGCCGTGGTGTCGGCATGGACGTGGTGAAGACCAAGATTTCCCAGCTCAACGGTTCGATCAACATCTACTCGACCAAGGGTCAGGGCTCGAAGATCGTCATCAAGGTGCCGCTGACGCTCGCGATCATGCCAACCCTGATGGTGATGCTCGGCAATCAGGCGTTTGCGTTCCCGTTGGTCAACGTCAACGAAATCTTCCACCTCGACCTGTCGACCACCAACGTGGTGGACGGTCAGGAAGTGGTGATCGTGCGGGACAAGGCGCTGCCATTGTTCTACCTCAAGCGCTGGCTGGTCAGCTCCGCCGCTCACGAAGAGCAGCGCGAAGGCCATGTGGTGATCCTTTCGGTGGGCACCCAGCGGATCGGCTTCGTCGTCGATCAACTGGTCGGTCAGGAAGAAGTGGTCATCAAGCCATTGGGCAAAATGCTCCAGGGCACTCCGGGCATGTCCGGCGCCACCATCACTGGTGACGGCCGCATCGCTCTGATCCTCGATGTTCCAAGCATGCTCAAGCGTTACGCCGCACGGCGTATTTGAATCCGGGGCAGCGGGGCGACGACGTCCCGCTGCGCCTAATGGAGTGTTTATGGCAGTCAAAGTCCTGGTGGTGGACGATTCGGGTTTTTTCCGCCGCCGCGTCTCGGAAATTCTTTCAGCGGATCCGAGCATCCAGGTGGTCGGCACGGCCACCAACGGTAAAGAGGCGATCGATCAGGCCCTGGCGCTCAAGCCGGACGTGATCACCATGGACTACGAGATGCCGATGATGGACGGCATCACGGCAGTGCGGCACATCATGCAGCGTTGCCCGACCCCGGTGTTGATGTTCTCCTCGCTGACCCACGAAGGCGCCCGGGTAACCCTGGATGCGCTGGACGCTGGCGCGGTGGATTTCCTGCCGAAGAATTTCGAAGACATCTCGCGTAACCCCGAGAAGGTCAAGCAACTGCTGTGCGAGAAGGTCCATAGCATTTCGCGCAGTAACCGTCGTTTCAGTGCCTACAGTGCGCCGGCTCCGGCCACTGCACCGACGCCTGCGCCTGCGCCTGCTCCGGCGGCATCGAGCTTCAGCAGTCACAGCAGCAGCGCGCCAACGCGTCCGGCACCTGCGCCTGCGCATGCTCCAGCGGCCAGCCGCGCGCCGGCTGCCAGCGCTTCGTCGCCGGCACCGAAACGCAAAGCCTACAAACTGGTTGCCATCGGTACGTCGACTGGCGGCCCGGTTGCGCTGCAACGAGTGCTGACTCAGTTGCCGGCGAACTTCCCGGCACCGATCGTGCTGATCCAGCACATGCCGGCGGCGTTCACCAAGGCGTTTGCCGAGCGTCTCGATAAGCTGTGCCGCATCAGCGTCAAGGAAGCCGAGGATGGCGACATTCTGCGTCCGGGCCTGGCGCTGCTGGCCCCGGGTGGCAAGCAGATGATGATCGATGGCCGTGGCGCGGTGAAAATCCTCCCGGGCGACGAGCGTCTGAACTACAAGCCGTGCGTGGACATCACCTTCGGTTCGGCAGCCAAGTCCTATGGTGACAAAGTTCTGGCGGTCGTACTGACCGGCATGGGCGCCGATGGCCGTGAAGGTGCGCGTCTGCTCAAGCAGGGCGGCAGCGCGGTGTGGGCACAAGATGAGGCAAGCTGCGTGATCTACGGCATGCCGATGGCCATCGTCAAAGCTGATCTCGCCGACGCGGTGTACAGCCTGGACGACATCGGCAAGCACATCGTCGAGGCGTGTATCTGATGGATGTTCTAAGCCTTATCGGGATCATCATGGCGTTCGTCGCCATCATTGGCGGCAACTACCTTGAAGGCGGCCACCTCGGTGCGCTGGCCAACGGTCCTGCCGCGTTGATCGTGCTCGGCGGCACCATCGGTGCAGCGCTGCTGCAATCGCCGATGAGCGCCTTCAAGCGCGCCATGCAGATCCTCGCCTGGATTCTGTTCCCGCCACGGGTGGACCTGGCCGGCGGTATCGACCGGGTGGTCAACTGGAGCCTCACCGCGCGCAAGGAAGGCTTGCTTGGCCTGGAAGGCGTAGCCGATGCCGAACCGGACAACTACTCGCGCAAAGGCCTGCAACTGCTGGTCGATGGCGCTGAGCCGGAAGCGATTCGCAGCATCCTCGAAGTGGATTTTTACACCCAGGAAGCGCGCGACATCGAGGCGGCCAAAGTCTTTGAAAGCATGGGCGGCTACGCGCCGACCATCGGCATCATCGGTGCGGTGATGGGCCTGATTCACGTGATGGGCAACCTCGCTGATCCGACGCAACTGGGCAGCGGCATCGCCGTGGCTTTCGTCGCGACCATCTACGGTGTCGCCAGTGCCAACCTGGTCTTGCTGCCGGTCGCGGCCAAGCTCAAGTCAATCGCGTTGCGGCAGTCGCGTTATCGCGAAATGTTGTTGGAAGGGATCCTGTCGATCGCCGAAGGTGAAAACCCTCGCTCTATCGAGCTGAAGCTTCAGGGCTTCATGGATTGATGGGGGTAATGGACTATGGCTCGTCGCAGGCACCAGGAAGAACACGTTAATCACGAGCGCTGGCTCGTGTCCTATGCGGACTTCATTACGCTGCTGTTCGCTTTCTTCGTGGTGATGTACTCGATCTCGTCGATCAACGAAGGCAAGTACAAGGTCATTTCCGAAGCGCTGATCGGGGTTTTCACCGACTCCGACCGCTCGCTCAAGCCGATCCCGATTGGCGATGAACGACCGAAGACCGTGACCCCGGCCAAGCCGTTGGTCAAGGATAGCGAACAGGTCGACGCCGGTATCGCTGGCGCCAGTGATCCGTTGAAAAGCATTGCCGATGACATCAGTGCGGCGTTCGGCGACCTGATCGCTTCCAACCAGATGACCGTGCGCGGCAACGAGTTGTGGGTCGAGATCGAACTCAATTCCAGCCTGTTGTTCGGCAGCGGCGACGCCATGCCGAGCGACATCGCCTTCAACATCATCGACAAGGTAGCGGCGATCCTCAAACCGTTCGATAACCCGATCCACGTCGAAGGTTTTACTGATGATCAGCCGATCCGTACCGCGCAGTACCCGACCAACTGGGAGCTGTCTTCGGCGCGTTCGGCGAGCATCGTCCGGATGCTCGCGATGCAGGGTGTGAACCCTGGCCGTCTGGCATCGGTGGGTTATGGCGAGTTCCAGCCAGTGGCCAACAACGCCACTGCCGAGGGCCGCGCGAAAAACCGTCGTGTGGTGCTGGTGGTGTCGCGAAACCTCGATGTACGCCGCAGTCTGACCGGTACCGGAACCGCCAATGCACAACCGGACGCGGCGTTGAAGCGTGCTGGCACACAAACTGCACCGACCCCGGTCAAGACGCCGGGACGCGAGAGTGCCGTCAATTCTCCGTCACCCGCATTAATACGCTGAGCTATGTCTCGGTCGAGCATCTCGGCCGGGAGGAACGAACCGAATGAGAGTCTGGGCAGTCGCCAATCAAAAGGGTGGTGTCGGTAAAACCACATCTTCCATCGCTTTAGCCGGATTGCTGGCGGAGGCGGGCAAGCGCGTGGTTGTGGTCGATCTCGACCCGCACGGCTCGATGACCAGCTATTTCGGCTACGACCCCGACAGCCTGGAACACAGCAACTACGACCTGTTTCTGCACAAGGGCACGGTGCCGCAAGGCTTGCCCGGGCAGTTGCTGTTGTCGACCAGCGACGAACGCATTTCCCTGTTGCCATCGAGCACCGCACTCGCGACCCTTGAGCGCCAGTCGCCGGGGCAGAGTGGTCTGGGCCTGGTGATCGCCAAGAGTCTGGCGCAGCTGTGGCAGGACTTCGATTACGCCGTGATCGACAGCCCGCCGTTGCTTGGTGTGCTGATGGTCAACGCCCTGGCTGCGAGCCAGCAACTGGTGATCCCGGTGCAGACCGAGCACCTGGCCGTCAAAGGTCTGGAGCGCATGGTCAACACTCTGGCGATGATCAACCGCTCGCGCAAACAGGCGCTGCCGTTCAGCATCGTGCCGACCCTGTTCGACCGCCGCACCCAGGCGTCGCTGGGCACCTTGCGCGTACTGCGTGACAAATTCCCCGAGGAAATCTGGCAGGGTTACATCCCGGTCGATACCCGTCTGCGTGACGCCAGCCGGGCCGGTGTCACGCCTTCGCAATTCGACGGCAAGAGCCGTGGCGTGCTGGCTTACCGCGCGCTGCTCAAGCATCTGCTGGCGCAACAACTTGTTCCGCAGGTGGCGTGAGATGACCGTGACCCGATCGCGCATGCTCGACTTACACAAATCCTGTGGGAGCGAGCCTGCTCGCGAAACAGGCGACGCGGTTTCCCTGTCTGGCGCTGTTGACCGATGAACCGCCCAGTCAAACTCACCTCGCGTCCGCAGTTGGCGCTGCAATCCTATCTGGACGGCTTGCTGCAGGAAATTCCTGAGGAGCTGCCGCCGGCAATCGAAGTGCAGCCTGAAATTGTGGAAAGCGCCGAGACGCTGGACGAGTTCCAGGCAGCGGTACTGGAAGAACAGGCGCGTGATGCGCAAAAAACCGCCAAACCGGCCACACCGGTGGCTGCGCCTGCCGCCGCACCAGTGGCCAAGGCACCCGTCGCATTGATTGAAGAGGCGGAGCCGATCCGCGCAGCGGTTTCGACGCTCGCACCGCTGCTGCAAACCCAGTTGCTGAAAACCGCGCCGGAACCGGCGGTGGTCGAACCGGCACCGGTTGCGCCCGCACCCGTCGAGCAGACGCTGGTGCCGCCGCTGGTGGAAGTGCACCTGCCACCAAGCAACACGCCGCCACCGGTAGACACCGATGGCCGCCCGGCCTGGGCCTCGGAAGCCTTCGAATGCCTGTTGTTCGATGTCGCCGGGCTGACCCTGGCCGTACCGCTGGTGTGCCTTGGCTCGATCTATTCGCTGGCCGGCCACGAGTTGACGCCGCTATTCGGTCAGCCGGAATGGTTCCTCGGGATTCTGCCGAGCCAGGCCGGCAATCTGAAAGTGCTGGATACCGCGCGTTGGGTCATGCCGGATCGCTATCGCGATGACTTCCGTCAGGGCCTGCAGTACGTGATTTCGGTACAAGGTTATGAATGGGGCCTGGCAGTGCATCAGGTCAGTCGCTCGTTGCGTCTGGACCCGAATGAAATCAAATGGAGAAGTCACCGGGGTCAGCGGCCATGGCTCGCCGGCACGGTGATTGAACACATGTGCGCCTTGCTCGATGTCGCTGCACTGGCCGAGTTGATCGCCAGCGGCGGGGCAAAACACATGTCCGGCAGTAAGCCGAATCACAAACCGACATAACAGACACCGGCATAGCCATGCCGGCGAACGAAACATACACCGCGAGCGCGGTACTTCGAGGGGCTAGGGTATGAACGACAAGGCGACGGCGGCAAAGGGTTCTGAAGATCCGATCCTGCAATGGGTAACCTTCAAGCTGGACAACGAAACCTACGGCATCAACGTGATGCGCGTTCAGGAAGTCCTGCGCTACACCGAGATCGCTCCGGTTCCGGGTGCGCCAAGCTATGTGCTGGGCATCATCAACCTGCGCGGTAACGTGGTCACCGTGATCGATACCCGTCAGCGCTTCGGGCTGAACAATGCCGAAATCAGTGACAACACCCGTATCGTCATCATCGAAGCCGACAAACAAGTCGTCGGCATCATGGTCGACAGCGTGGCTGAAGTGGTCTACCTGCGTCAGTCGGAAATCGAGACCGCGCCAAACGTCGGTAACGAAGAGTCGGCCAAGTTCATCCAGGGCGTGTGCAACAAGAACAACGAGTTGCTGATCCTGGTCGAGCTGGACAAGATGATGAGCGAAGAAGAATGGTCGGAACTGGAGAGCATCTGATTGATCCTCGAGGTTGCGGTCATTGTCCTGTTCCTCTTCTGGGCAGGCACGCTGGCGATGTTTCTGGCGTACATCAAGGCGCAAAAAGTCATCGCTGCGCAACAGGCTCAGGGCGATGCGCTGCGTGATCAGCGCATCAAGGACCTGACCAAGCGCGTCGACGACTATCAGAACGGCAACGTGCGCATGGGCGAAGCCCTGCACGAGCTGCGCTCGGTGGTCGCTCCGTTGCCGGACAAGATTGTTGCGCTGGAGCAGCGCGATCCATCGAGCCTGTCATTCGCCCAGGCGGCGAAACTGGTGGGCATGGGCGCAAGCGTCGATGAGCTGACGCAGTCCTGTGGTTTGACCCAGGCTGAGGCGGAGTTGATGCGCAAGTTGCACAGAAGCTGATTTTTGCTCTAGAGCTGAAATCGCCATTCGCGAGCAAGCCCGCTCCCACATTCGACCGCGATCCTATAGAAGGAATGCGATCGAATGTGGGAGCGGGCTTGCTCGCGAAGGGGCCTTCGAAACCTCAGTAATCATCCCCGCGTTCGGTAACATCCTTCTCCACCATCGGTGCCTGCGGATCATGTCCCTCGGGGAATTTGCCCTTCAGATTCCACGCAAACGCGATGATCTCGGCGATGGTGCGGTACAGCTCTTCGGGAATGCTGTCGCCCAATTCCATCCGCGCTAACAGGCGCACCAGTTCGGCGTTCTCATAGATCGGTACTTCACAGTCGCGGGCAATGCGCAGGATTTCCTCGGCCAGTTCCTCGTCGCCCTTGGCAGTGAGGGTCGGGGCGTGGTTGCCGTCGTACTTGAGGGCGATGGCCTGGCGTGGAGCAGTGGAATCGTTCATGCGGTTTCGTCGACCCAGCGGTGTTCGAGGCGGGTTTGGTTGCCTTGCGGCGGGGTGCCGAGGTGGCAGTCGATATCGCCGACGTTGAGCCCGCGATCGAGCAGGCGCTGGCGCAGCGCGAACAGGTTGTTTTCGATCAGGTCTGCGGTGTACGGCCGTTCGGCCCACAGTTGGCTGGACAGGCTGCCGGCGATCAGTTGCGCCTGAATCTGCATCGGCCCGAGCGGTTCCATGTCGAACGCCAGATCGACGCGCCACAGTTGTTGCTTGGGCTCGCGCTCATCGCGGCGTTCGTTCGGTTGCGGTTCGCGCTCCGGCGCTTCTTCACGCTGGAACTTGACCTGCAACGGCACGATGTCTTGCAGGTTGCGCATGGGGATTTCCAGCTGCCAGGTGCTCAGCAGACGACCGTCATCGGTGACTCCGGTCTGTTCCAGGCTCGACAGCTGATGGCTTTGCAGGCGCGACACGGCCGCCGCAGCGAGGCGCAGCAGATGCTCCAGATCACCTTCGCCGTCCTGGCTTTGCAGCAGGCGGTCGGGCAGCGGGAAGCTGCTGGGCAGCGGTTTGGCGCTGACCTGGCCGAGGGTGCCGAGGGCGTTGCGCACGAAGCTCGGCAGCGCTTGCGCCAGGGTGTTGGCGGCAATGATCGCGTTGAAGCTGGTGCTGCTCGGCAGGCCAGGGGTCAGTTGCGCGATCAGCTTGAGCAGATCGGCTTTCAGGTCCGGGGCCAGTGCCGGACTTTGCCCGGTCAACAGCTTGGCTTCGAGGAAGGCGCCGCTGTTGGCCAGGGCCAGGGCCACGCCTTTGGCGGTGCTCATCTGCTGCACGTCGGGCAGGTTGGCGAGCAAGCGTACGACGGCTGCGCGCAGATCCTGCGAGGTCTGGTCGTCGCTCGGCAGGTTCTGCAAAGCGTTGAGCAAACCGTCCAGCGAGCCTTGGCGACTCTGCTGGCCAAGCAGTTGCTGGCTTACGGCCAACTGGTCCTGACGGCTGCTCAGCGGCACGAATTTCAGCGTCTGCGAATCCTCGACCAAGGCCGAGAGCAGGGTGCCGATGCGCAGCGGCGTCGGGCTGTCGATGTCCAGTGTGGCGCCGCTCTGCGCGGTGTTGAGCAGGCTCACCAGTGAACGGAACACCGTCGGCTGCCCAGGCACTGGCGGCAATGTCTGCGAGGTCAGCACCTTGCCTTGCAGCAGGGTACCGACCGGCAACTGCGCCGTATCGATGCGGGTGAGGGCAGCGACGCTGCTGGCGATGGCCTGCTGCACGGTGATCGCCAGGTTACCCGCCGACGGTTGAGTCACGGCCAGGTTGGTACCGGTCGGCAGCGGCAGGTTGCTGCTGGCTTGCACGGTGGTCTGGCGACCGCCGTCGACGGTCACCTTGAGCAGCAGTTGAAAGGTCTGGTCTGCCTGCTTGAGCGATAACACCTCGGCCTGGGCGCTTTGCCCGGCGCCGATCAAGCCTTCGACCGGCGTCAGCAGCTTGAGCAACTCACCACTCATCACCAGCGGACGCGCGTTCGCAGGGGTGATGGGCGGGAGCGGGAGGATGTTCATTTCGCCTGTCATACGCGGACACAACCTGAGGAAATTGCACTCTTGAGAGTAAGGCACGGCATGTATAATGCCGCCCGTCTTGCGATTCGTTCAAAAAACATAGCAATTGTTTGATCCAGCTCTCTGGTTCGCACCGTCATTGCATTTATCCTGCATCTCTTTAACGGCCGCGCCAGAGCCGACTTGAACCGTATAAGGCCCGTGATCCCTTGACCAGTCCTGTCCTGCAAACCGTTGCCCTTGCCTGTGAGCGAGACCTGCGGCTGCTCTTCGAAAATCTCGAATTGAGACTGGCCAGTGGCGATATGGTGCAGATCAGCGGCCCCAACGGCAGCGGCAAGACCAGTCTGCTGCGCCTGTTGTCCGGGTTGATGCAGCCGACCAGCGGTCAGGTCCTGCTCAATGGTCAGCCTTTGGCCGCACAGCCGAGCGCACTGGCGCGCAACCTGTTGTGGATCGGCCACGCCGCCGGGATCAAGGACCTGCTGACCCCGGAAGAGAACCTGTCCTGGCTCTGCGCCCTGCATCAGCCTGCCGGACGCGAGGCGATCTGGCAGGCCTTGGCAGCTGTAGGTTTGCGCGGCTTCGAAGATGTTCCCTGCCATACCCTGTCCGCCGGTCAGCAACGTCGCGTGGCGTTGGCGCGGCTGTATCTGGACAGCCCGCCGCTGTGGATTCTCGACGAGCCGTTCACCGCGCTCGACAAACAGGGCGTGGCGCAACTCGAAGAGCACTTGGCCAGACACTGCGAAAGCGGCGGTCTGGTGGTGCTGACCACGCACCACACGCTGAGCCGGATGCCGGCCGGTTATCGCGACATCGATCTGGGGAACTGGGCAGTATGAGTGTGTTCGGCCTGCTGGTTGCCCGTGAGTCCCGCCTGCTGTTTCGTCGCCCGGCCGAACTGGCCAATCCGCTGATTTTCTTCGCCATTGTCATCGCTTTGTTCCCGCTGGCCGTCGGCCCGGAAACTCAAGTCTTGCAAAACCTGTCCCCCGGGTTAGTCTGGGTGGCGGCGCTTTTGTCCGTCCTGCTCTCGCTGGACGGGCTGTTCCGCAGTGATTTCGAAGACGGGTCCCTGGAACAGTGGGTCCTTTCGTCGCACCCGCTGCCACTTCTGGTCTTGGCCAAGGTGCTGGCACACTGGCTTTTCTCCGGGCTGGCACTGGTTCTGCTCTCACCGCTGCTGGCGTTGATGCTCGGTTTGCCTGCCGCCTGCCTGCCGGTTTTGCTGTTTTCGTTGCTGCTGGGAACACCGGTGCTGAGCTTGCTCGGCGCGGTGGGCGCGGCACTGACGGTCGGTTTGAAACGCGGCGGCCTGTTGCTGGCGCTGCTGATTCTGCCGTTGTACATCCCGGTGTTGATCCTTGGCAGTGGCGCCTTGCAGGCCGCCGTGCAAGGCATGCCGGCGACCGGGTATCTGCTATGGCTGGGTAGCCTGACCGCCCTGGCGATCACCCTGACACCTTTTGCAATAGCTGCTGGCCTGAAGATCAGCGTCGGCGAATAATGAGGTCTGGTTAAAATTTAACCAGCAAAGACCCTGAGACTGCTCACACCGATGAGCGGCACCCGTGATGGAAACAGTATGAACTGGACCTGGTTTCACAAGCTCGGCTCGCCCAAGTGGTTCTACGGCATCAGCAGCAAGTTCTTGCCGTGGCTGAGCATCGCAGCGTTGTTGCTGATCACCGTTGGCGTCGTCTGGGGCCTGGCCTTCGCGCCGCCGGATTATCAGCAAGGCAACAGCTTTCGCATCATCTACATCCACGTACCTGCCGCGATGCTTGCGCAGTCGATCTACGTGATGCTGGCGGTGTGCGGCGTGGTCGGCCTGGTGTGGAAAATGAAGCTGGCCGACGTCGCCCTGCAATGCGCGGCCCCGATCGGCGCGTGGATGACCGCCGTGGCGCTGGTCACCGGGGCGATCTGGGGCAAACCGACCTGGGGTTCGTGGTGGGTCTGGGACGCGCGCCTGACCTCGATGCTGATTCTGCTGTTCCTGTATTTCGGCGTGATCGCGCTGGGCAATGCCATCAGCAACCGTGACAGCGCCGCCAAGGCCTGCGCGGTACTGGCGATCGTCGGTGTGATCAACATCCCGATCATCAAGTACTCGGTGGAGTGGTGGAACACCCTGCACCAGGGTGCGACCTTCACCCTCACCGAAAAACCGGCGATGCCGGCCGAAATGTGGCTGCCGCTGTTGCTGACCGTGCTGGGTTTCTACTGCTTCTTCGGCGCCGTGCTGTTGCTGCGCATGCGCCTTGAAGTGCTCAAGCGCGAAGCCCGCGCCAGTTGGGTGAAAGAAGAAGTGCAGAACAGTCTGGAGGCCGCTCGATGAGTTTTGCTTCATTCGGCGACTTCCTCGCCATGGGCCATCATGGCCTGTATGTCTGGTCGGCCTACGGCATCTGTCTGGCGGTGCTGATCCTCAACGTGGTGGCGCCGATCGCGGCCCGCAAGCGTTATCTGCAACAAGAGGCGCGTCGTCTGCGCCGGGAGAACGGCAAGTGAATCCGCTGCGCAAAAAACGTCTGATCATCATTCTGGCCATTCTGGTCGGGGTCGGCGCTGCCGTCGGCCTGGCCTTGAGCGCCCTGCAGCAGAACATCAATCTGTTCTACACCCCGACCCAGATCGCCAACGGCGAAGCACCGCAAGACACGCGTATCCGTGCCGGCGGCATGGTCGAGAAGGGTTCGCTGCAACGCTCGCCGGACTCGCTGGACGTCAAATTCGTCGTTACCGACTTCAACAAAGCCGTGACCATCACCTACCGCGGCATCCTTCCGGACCTGTTCCGCGAAGGGCAGGGCATTGTTGCCCTGGGCAAACTCAACGCCGACGGCGTGGTCGTCGCCGATGAAGTGCTGGCCAAGCACGACGAGAAGTACATGCCGCCGGAAGTGACCAAGGCCTTGAAAGACAGTGGTCAATCCGCGCCGACCCAAGCGAAGGAGGGTTGATCGATGACGTCCGCACTGTTTATTCCCGAGCTCGGCCATCTGGCGATGATTCTGGCGCTGTGTTTTGCCCTGGTGCAGGCCGTGGTGCCGTTGTTCGGCGCGTGGCGCGGCGATCGTATGTGGATGGGCCTGGCCCAGCCGGCAGCGTGGGGCCAGTTTGCGTTCCTGCTGTTTGCCTTCGGTTGCCTGACCTACGCCTTCATGACCGATGATTTCTCGGTCGGCTACGTGGCGATGAACTCCAACAGCGCACTGCCGTGGTACTACAAGTTCAGCGCGGTGTGGGGCGCTCACGAAGGCTCGCTGCTGCTATGGGCGCTGATTCTCGGTGGCTGGACTTTCGCCGTGTCGGTGTTCTCCCGGCAGTTGCCGCAAGTCATGCTCGCCCGCGTGCTGGCGGTGATGGGCATGATCAGTACCGGTTTCCTGCTGTTCCTGATCCTCACCTCCAACCCGTTCTCGCGCATCCTGCCGCAGATTCCGGCGGATGGTCGTGACCTCAATCCATTGCTGCAAGACATCGGCCTGATCGTGCATCCGCCGATGCTGTACATGGGCTACGTCGGTTTCTCCGTGGCGTTCGCGTTCGCCATCGCCGCTTTGCTCGGTGGTCGTCTCGACGCCGCATGGGCACGCTGGTCGCGGCCATGGACGATTGTGGCCTGGGCCTTCCTCGGCATCGGCATCACCCTCGGTTCGTGGTGGGCTTACTACGAACTCGGCTGGGGCGGATGGTGGTTCTGGGACCCGGTGGAAAACGCCTCGTTCATGCCATGGCTGGTTGGCACTGCGTTGATCCACTCGCTGGCGGTCACGGAAAAACGCGGCGTGTTCAAGAGCTGGACGGTGTTGCTGGCGATTGCCGCGTTCTCCCTCAGTCTGCTTGGTACATTTCTCGTGCGTTCCGGCGTGCTGACGTCGGTGCACGCGTTTGCCTCGGACCCTGAGCGCGGCGTGTTCATCCTGATCTTCCTGCTGTTCGTGGTTGGTGGCTCGCTGACGTTGTTCGCCTTGCGCGCCCCGGTGGTCAAGAGCCAGGTCGGCTTCAACCTGTGGTCGCGGGAAACCCTGCTGCTGGGCAACAACCTGGTGCTGGTCGTCGCCGCGTCGATGATCCTGCTCGGCACGCTGTACCCGCTGATTCTCGATGCGTTGAGCGGCGCGAAGATGTCGGTCGGCCCGCCGTACTTCAATGCACTGTTCATCCCGCTGATGGCGTTGCTGATGGTGGTGATGGCGGTCGGCGTGATCGTCCGTTGGAAAGACACTCCGGTGAAATGGCTGGCGAACATGCTGACGCCCGTGCTGCTCGGCAGCGTCGCACTGGCCGTGGTGGCCGGTGTCGCTTACGGCGATTTCAACTGGGCGGTGATCGCCACCTTCCTGCTCGCCGCGTGGGTGCTGCTGGCCGGTGTGCGCGACATCTTCGACAAGACCCGCCACAAAGGCCTGATCAAGGGCCTGCCAACCCTGACCCGCAGCTACTGGGGCATGCAGATCGCTCACCTGGGCATCGCCGTGTGCGCCCTCGGTGTGGTGCTGTCGAGCCAGAACAGTGCCGAGCGCGACCTGCGCCTGGCGCCGGGCGAGTCGATGGATCTGGCCGGTTATCACTTCATCTTCGAAGGCGCCAAACACTTCGAAGGGCCGAACTTCACTTCCGACAAGGGCACCATTCGGGTGATTCGCGACGGCAAGGAAGTCAGCGTGTTGCACCCGGAAAAACGCCTGTACACCGTGCAGAGTTCGATGATGACCGAAGCCGGGATCGACGCCGGGTTCACCCGCGATCTCTACGTCGCACTGGGCGAGCCGCTGGAAAACGGCGCCTGGGCGGTGCGCGTCCACGTCAAACCGTTCGTGCGCTGGATCTGGTTCGGTGGCCTGCTCACCGGTCTGGGTGGTTTGCTGGCGGCGCTGGATCGGCGTTATCGAGTCAAGGTCAAAGCCCGGGTGCGTGAAGCCCTCGGCCTGCAAGGAGCCGCTGCATGAGACGTTGGTTGATGCTGGTGCCACTGGCGATGTTCCTGCTGGTGGCGGTATTTCTTTATCGCGGTCTGTACCTCGATCCGGCGGAGCTGCCGTCGGCGATGATCAACAAGCCATTCCCGGAGTTCACTCTGCCGAATGTGCAGGGTGACAAGACCCTGACCAAGGCTGACATTCTCGGCAAACCGGCGCTGGTCAACGTCTGGGGCACCTGGTGCATCTCTTGCCGGGTCGAGCACCCGGTGCTGAACAAACTCGCCGAGCGCGGCGTGGTGATCTACGGCATCAACTACAAGGACACCAACACCGATGCCTTGAAGTGGCTGGCCGAGTTCCACAATCCGTATGTGCTGGATATCCGCGACGACGAAGGCTCGCTGGGGCTGAACCTCGGCGTCTACGGCGCACCGGAAACCTTCTTCATCGACGCCAAGGGCATCATTCGCGACAAGTACGTGGGGGTGATCGACGAGCAGGTCTGGCGCGAGAAGCTCGCGGCGAAGTATCAGGCGCTGGTCGATGAGGCGAAGCCATGAAGCGTTTTCTCGCCGCCGTGGTATTGGGCCTGAGTCTGGCCGGTGCGGCGCATGCCGCGATCGACACTTACGAGTTCGCCAAAGAGGGTGATCGCGAGCGTTTCCGCGAGTTGACCAAGGAACTGCGCTGCCCCAAGTGCCAGAACCAGGACATCGCCGACTCCAACGCGCCGATTGCTGCCGACCTGCGCAAAGAGATTTTCCGCATGCTCGGCGAGGGCAAGGACAATCAGCAGATCATCGACTTCATGGTCGACCGCTATGGCGATTTCGTCCGCTACAAACCGGCGCTCAACGCCAAGACCGCACTGCTGTGGTTCGGCCCGGCCGGGCTGTTGCTGGGCGGTTTGGCGGTGATCGTGGTGATCGTTCGCCGTCGTCGCGGCCAGCGCGCCGAGCCCCCGCAATCGCTGTCCATCGAAGAACGTCAGCGCCTCGACCAACTGTTGGATAAAAACCAAGAATGATTGATTTCTGGCTTGCCGCAGGGCTGTTGCTTCTGGTCGCCCTGAGTTTTCTGCTGATCCCGGTATTGCGTGGCCGTCGCGCCCAGCGTGAAGAGGATCGGACTGCCCTGAACGTCGCGCTGTATCAGGAGCGCGTGGCCGAGTTGCAATCGCAACAGGCCGAAGGCGTACTCGATGCCGCGCAAATGGACAGCGGCCGCGCGGAAGCTGCGCGTGAACTGCTCGCGGACACCGAAGGCGTTGCCGCGCCGCGCGTCTCGAAGCTGGGCAAACCGTTGCCGCTGCTGGCAGCGGTGCTGGTGCCGGTGTTGGGTCTGGGGCTGTATCTGCATTTCGGCGCTGCCGACAAGGTCGAGCTGACCCGCGAATTCGCCCAGGCGCCACAGTCGATGGAGCAGATGACCCAGCGCCTGGAGCGTGCCGTTGCTGCGCAACCGGACTCGGCGGAAGGCCTGTACTTCCTTGGTCGCACCTACATGGCTCAGGATCGTCCGGCGGACGCAGCGAAGATGTTCGAACGCGCGGCCAACCTGGCGGGTCGTCAGCCGGAATTGCTCGGCCAGTGGGCGCAGGCGCAGTACTTTGCCGATGGCAAGAAGTGGTCGGACAAGATCCAGGCCCTGACCGACGAAGCGCTGAAAGCCGATCCGAAAGAAGTCACCAGCCTCGGGCTGCTCGGCATCGCCGCGTTCGAAGGCGAGCGTTACCAGCAAGCCATCGATTACTGGAACCGCCTGCTGGCGCAACTGCCGGCCGACGATAACTCCCGCGCCGCGCTGCAAGGCGGGATCGAGCGCGCCACCGAGCGCCTGCAGGCCAGCGGCGGCAAGCTCGCCGTAGCGCCGGCCGCCAAGGTCGCTGCACTGCTCAGGGTCGACGTTGACCTGGCCAGTGAACTCAGGAGCAAGGTGCAGCCGGGTGACAGCGTGTTCATCTTCGCTCGCGCCACGTCCGGCCCACCGGCACCGCTGGCGGCCAAGCGTCTGACCGTGGCCGATCTGCCAGTGACCGTCGAGCTGGGCGATGCCGACGCCATGATGCCGCAGTTGAAACTGTCGAACTTTCCTGAAGTCCAACTGGTTGCACGCATCTCCCGCGCCGGTCAGCCGACCGCCGGGGAATGGGTAGGGCGCAGCGGCCCACTGGCCAGCAGCACCACCGCACTACAAAAACTGATCATCGACAGCCCGGACAAATAGCCGCCGGGACCCACAGGAAAGCACCGCCATGCACAGCCTCGCCCGCATCACCGTCATCACATTGGCCCTGGGCATGAGCGCATGTGCGGTGCACCGACCGGAACCGACCACCCACCTGCCGCCGATCCCGCCGTCACAACCGAGCCCGACCCCGTCGACCTCACCGACCCCGGGCAAAAGCATTCCGGCCAAACCGTCCAAACCGGTGCCACGCACCTCTGCCAGCTTCGCCCCGCCACCGGGTGGCAACAGCCATTGGGACCAGAAGCTCGGCGTCTACGTCCTCGACGACCAACCCAACACCTTCTACCGCCAGCGCACCTACTTCCGCTGGAACAACGGCTGGAGCCGCTCGATCAGCCCCAGCGGCCCCTGGGAAGACACCGACATCCACGGCGTGCCGCCGGGGTTGGGCAAGCAGTTCGGGCAGTAATGAAAACGGCGATCTTCGGATCGCCGTTTTGTTTTGAAGCGTTGCAATCGCCACCCTGCAGGCGTTGGCGAAGCCTGCGATCTTTTGATCTGGCTGTTCAGCTGGCCAACAACCCCTGCACATACTCGACAAACGCCCGCGCCTTGGCACTGGCCATTCTTCCCGTTGGAAATACCGCCCATAAATCCAGATCGGGCAGCGTCCAGTCGTGCATAACGATTTTCACCGCGCCGTTGGCCAGTTCCGGGGCGAACATCCATTCGGAGGCGAGGGTCAGGCCTTGATCGGCCAGTACCGCTTCGCGTACTCCTTCGGCCGCACTGACGCGCAGACGCCCGCTGATGATGACCGATTGTTGTTCTGCGCCTTTGGTGAACTCCCAGGTGGTGCCCCCACCGAGGTTGTAGACGACCGCCTGGTGTTTGCTCAATTCGGCGGGGCAGCTCGGCTCGCCGTGCCTGGCAAAGTAGGCCGGCGTGCCGAGTACCACGCGGCGGCAGTCGGCGATTTTGCGGGCGGTCAGGCCCGAATCGGTCAGTGCGCCCATGCGCAGGGCGACGTCGATGCCTTCTTCGACCAAATTGATGTTGCGGTCGTCGAGCATCAGGTCGATGTTCAGTTGTGGATGCTGATCCAGGAACGACCCCAGTTGCGGCACGATGTGCAGGCGGCCGAAGGTCACGGCGGCGCTGATGCGCAAGTTGCCGCTTAAACCGCTGGCGCTGCCCCGGGCAGCATTGTCGGCCTCGTTGGCTTCATCGATGGCGCGTTTGGCCCGTTCGAAATAGGCTTGGCCGGCTTCGGTCGGGGTCAGGCCGCGGGTCGAGCGCAACAACAGGCTGACCGCCAGGCGCTTTTCCAGCTGAGCGATGGTCTTCGACACGGCAGGCTGACCGATATTCAGCCGTCGGGCGGCGGCGGAAAACGAGCCGGTTTCGACGACGCAGACGAAGGTTTCCATGGCGGCTAGGCGGTCCATCTCATGTCCTTGCACAATCTTGAGGTTGTTGAGTCACCCCTGTGGGAATGGGGTGTTGGTCAGAATGCGGCTTTGCCGACTGAGGCGCCGCCATCGACAAACAGTGTCTGCCCGGTGATAAACCCGCTCTGCTCGGACAACAGAAACGCAATCGCCGAGGCAATCTCCTCCGGCTGCCCCAGACGCCCCATCGGCACCCCGGACAGATACCGCGCTTCACCTTCGCTACCAGGCGGATTGTTGGCGCGAAACAATTCAGTCTCGGTCGGTCCTGGCGCCACGGCATTCACGGTGATCCCGGTCTGCGCCAGCTCCAGTGCCCACGAACGGGTGAAGCTGACCAGCGCCGCTTTCGCCGCCGCATAGGCCGTGCGTTGGGTGATGCCCAGCACGGTCAGGCTGGAGATGTTCACCACCCGACCCCAACCCCGCGTGCGCATCCCCGGCAGCACTGCCTGCGTGGCCTGCAACGCTGAATGCAGATTCAGACGCATGACGTCGTCGAACGCGTCCAGATCGATTTCCCCCAGTGCCTGCGGTCGGACCAGCCCGACGTTGTTCACCAGTCCATCGAACTCATACGTGCGCGCCAGTTCCGCCAGCACTTCGCCGGTCAACTTGCGATCACTCAGATCCAGCGGAAACAGGATGCCCGGAAAACTCAGGTCAGGCTGCCGGGCAATCCCTACTACTCGATGCCCGGCGCGGTCGAGATGTTCGGCCAGCGCCCGGCCAATGCCTTTGCTGGCGCCGGTGATGAGGAAGGTACGTCGGGTCATGGCGGCTCCTGGGCACATGGGGATCGGATCAGCCGCGCAATGCATCCAGCATTGCTTCAGGCTCGGGACGCTGAGTGTAATCCGGGTTGACCTCGGCGTAACGAATCAGGCCATTCTGACCGATCACATAACGCGCCGGCATCGGCAATGTCCACGATGGATCATCGTTGAAGGTTGGCAGGTCGTTACGCAGGTTCTTGTACAGCTCGATCAGGTAATCCGGTAATTCGAAGCGCAGGCCGAACGCCGCCGCCACGTCATTGCGCGGGTCGCTGAGGATCGGAAACTGCAGTTCGTTGATGCGTTGCGACTTGCGGCTGTTGGCAGCGATCTGCGGCGAAATGGCCAGCAGACTGGCCCCGGCGTGCTGAATCGAAGGGAGAAAGGCCTGCAACGCTTGCAGCTCCATGTTGCAGTACGGGCACCAGACACCGCGATAGAACGTCAGCACCAACGGCCCTTGCGCCAACAGATCAGCCGACGATACGGGATGGCCTTCGGGGTCTTTCAGGGTGAACAGCGGCGCCATGTCGCCGAGCTTCAAGGCACGGCTTGCCGCGCCGGAGGCGATCAGTTCGGCTGTGGCGCGCTCCATCACCGGGTGAATGTCGGCGGGTGCGTTGTAAGGAGGGTTGCCGGCTTTGAAGTCGGCTTTGAACGCGTCGAGTCTTGCTTGCAGGGTCATGTTCGAAATTCCTCTGGGAGCGCCGGTAGTGGCTGGGTTCAAGGATGACCGTCAGGCGCGGGCAGCGGAACGCAGGTGCCGGGCATAGCATTCATGCTTCGCGGGAATGGCAGGGTTGATCACATCCTGTAAAACAACCGAACGTCGCTCTGCAGATTTCTGTGCTTGAGTAAAGATAACTCTGGAGTTACTTTTGTTGGGCCGAAGCAAGGAGGCGGTAGGTGCAAAGCAGGCTATTGATCAAGGAGCTGGAGGAGGCGGGCTGGACGCTGGATCGAGTGACCGGCAGCCACCATATCTTCACGCACCGACACAACCCGTACACGATTCCCGTTCCCCACCCGAAAAAGGATTTGCCGCTGGGGACGGTCAAAAGCATCAGGAGGCGTGCCGGGCTGTACAACCCGCCACCCAGCTACAAGGGAGATCCATAATGCAATATCCGATCTGTATCGAATGGGGTGACGAAGACACCGCCATCGGCATTCAGATACCCGACATTCCCGGCGCCGTCACGGCCGGGGATAGCTTCGAGGACGCCTACAACGCAGCCGTTGAAATCGCCCACATCATGCTGCAGGAGATGGCGGCGGACGGGGAATCGATTCCCATGCCGACGTCGGCAGCGGCTCATCGCAATAATCCGGAGTTTGCCGACATGGGCTGGGGCATGCTTGAGCTGGATATCTCGCCGTATATGGGCAAGACCGAGAAGGTCAACGTGACGTTGCCAGGCTATGTGATCCAGCGTATCGATCGATATGTGCGTGAGCACAATGTCAAAAGCCGCTCCTCCTTTCTGGCGGATGCGGCGATGGAAAAACTGGTCCGGTATTGAATGGCACCGCTCCCACAGGTTCAGTGGAGGACCTGTGGGAGCGAGCTTGCTCGCGAAGCTTTTGACGCCTTACGCCGTTGCCAATGAACCACGCTGGGAAGCACTCAAAAACCGCAACAACGCCAGCAGCGGGAACGCACTCCCCACAATCACGATCCACAACCAGCCGCCCTGCTCATACACCGCACTGGCGACCGACGAACCGAAGGCGCCGCCGATGAAGATGCTGGTCATGTACAGCGCATTCAGGCGACCACGGCTTTTGGCATCCAGCGAATAGACCGCGCGCTGACCGAGGACCATGTTCATCTGTACGCAGAAGTCGAGTACCACGCCGGTCACGGCCAGGCCGATCACGCTGTAGGCCGGGTGGATGAACGCTGGCAGGAAGCTCAGGCTCGCGAACAGCATGGCCAGCAGCGAAGCGATGCGGGTGTGGCCGGCGTCAGCCAGGCGTCCACTGATCGGCGCGGCGATGGCACCGATGGCGCCGACCAGGGCGAAGATCGCGATCTCGCTCTGCGACAGGCCATGGTTGCGCGCCAGTTCCAGCGGCACCGCCGTCCAGAACAGGCTGAACGTGGCGAACATGCAGCCTTGATAAAACGCCCGCTGACGCAGCACCGGTTGCTGGCGCAGCAGCGTCCACAACGAGCCGATCAGTTGGCCATACGTGGCGCTGTGATCCGGTTGACGCTTGGGCACGGTCAGCGCCAGCACCACGCTGATCGCTGCCATCAACGCCGCGGCAATCATGAACATCGCGCGCCAGCCGAAATGGTCAGCGACGACGCTCGACACCGGCCGCGCCAGCAGAATGCCCAGCAGCAGACCGCCCATGATCCCGCCGACCACCCGGCCACGGGATTCCTCCGGCGCCAGATGCGCGGCGAGGGGAATCAGGATCTGCACCGACACCGAACTGAAACCCACCAGCAATGAGATCAGCAGGAACACGTTGGGCTGACTGGTGAACGCCGCACCGAGCAGGCTGGCAATCGCCACCACGGTGGTAATGATCATCAACCGACGGTTTTCCAGCAGGTCGCCCAGCGGCACCAGAAAGAACAGGCCCAGCGCATAACCGATCTGCGTCAGCGAGACGATGAAGCTGGCCATGGTGTCGGAAAGACCAATGTCCGGGGCGATCAGGCCGATGATCGGCTGCGCGTAGTAGATGTTGGCGACGATGGCGCCGCAGCAGAAGGCGAACAGCAGCACCATGCCTCGGGTCATTGCGTGAGTTGTGGCGTTCATAAGGTTTCTCGATCCAGCGAAAGGGAATGCGGTGAGGCTAAGGGACGCACCGAGGCGGCGGTAGAAGCCTTGTATCGATAGCAGTTATTCCGTTGCGGAATGATTGGCTTCAGGCGTGGTGGCATCGATCGGCGAACCTTGCGTCCCTCCGGGGAGCGGTGATGATACATTCACTTACATCTTCTTCGATAGCGTGCTTATGTTTACTGCTGCGCTGTTTCTGTTCATCACCGGAGGATTGCCATGTTGCGTCAACTGCTGCGTCACACCACCACGATTGCCCTGATCGGCGTGCTCGGCGCCAGCGCGGTGCAGGCGGCCGATGCCCCCGGCACGCGGCTCGGCGTGCGCGGCGAGATCACCGGGGTCAGCGCCGACTCGTTGAAAGTGCACGTCAACAGTGGCGAGAACGTGGTCATCCAGTTGACCGCGGATACCAAGGTCCGCGCCGTCACGCTGGCCAATATCGAGGACATCAAACCCGGCAGCTACATCGGCTCGGCCGCCATGCCGCAGGAGGATGGCACGCTCAAGGCAATGGAAGTGCACGTATTCCCGCCGGAACTGGCCGGCAGCGGCGATGGCCATCGGCCGTTCGATCTGGCCAAGGGCAGCAGCATGACCAATGGCAGCGTCGGCGATCTGGTGGTCAGCAACGGCCGGGTGTTGACCGTCAACTACAAGAGCGGGCAGCAGAAGATTCTGGTGCCGGAGGACGTGCCGATCGTCAATCTGACGCCGGGGGATCGCAGCTTGCTCAAGGTCGGGGTGAAGATCGTTACCTTTGTGACGCAGGGGGCGGACGGCACGTTGACGGCGCAGTCCATCTCCGCCGGCAAGGATGGCGTCACCCCACCGATGTAACTGCCAAACACAACCCCCTGTAGGAGTGAGCCTGCTCGCGATAGCGTCTTATCATTCAGCACATGTGTGGCTGACAGACCCCTATCGCGAGCAGGCTCACTCCTACAAGGGATTTGCGCAGATCAATGAAAAAGGCGACCGCTGAGGGTCGCCTTTTTCATGGCTGCTTAAGCCTTACTGGCCGGTATAAATCTGATCAAAGATCCCGCCATCATTGAAGTGGGTCTTCTGCACCGAGCGCCAGTCACCGAAGGTCTTCTCGACCGACAGGAAATCGACTTTCGGGAAGCGGTCGGTGTATTTCGCCAGCACCGCCGGGTCCCGTGGGCGCAGGTAGTTGGCGGCGGCAATTTCCTGGCCTTCCGGCGACCACAGGTACTTCAGGTATTCATCGGCCGCAGCGCGGGTGCCTTTCTTGTCGACCACTTTGTCGACCACCGACACTGGTGGCTCTGCTTCGGCGGAGACGCTTGGGTAGATCACTTCGAACTGATCACGACCAAACTCGCGAGCGATCATTTCCGCTTCGTTCTCGAAGGTCACCAGCACGTCACCGATCTGGTTGGTCATGAACGTGGTGGTCGCGGCGCGGCCACCGGTATCGAGCACCGGCGCCTGTTTGAACAGTTTGCCGACGAACTCTTTGGCCTTGCTCTCGTCACCGCCGTTCTTCAGCACGTAGCCCCAGGCCGACAGGTAGGTGTAGCGACCGTTACCGGAGGTTTTCGGGTTCGGCACGATCACCTGCACGCCGTCCTTGAGCAGATCCGGCCAGTCTTTCAGGGCTTTCGGGTTGCCCTTGCGCACGATGAACACGGTGGCCGAAGTGAACGGCGCGCTGTTGTTCGGCAGGCGGGTGACCCAGTTTTCCGGGACCAGTTTGCCGTTGTCGGCGAGGGCGTTGATGTCGGTCGCCATGTTCATGGTGATGACGTCAGCCGGCAGGCCGTCGATCACCGAACGGGCCTGCTTGCTCGATCCACCGAAGGACATCTGCACCGTGATGTTTTCGTTGTGCTCGGCTTGCCAGTGCTTTTGGAACGCAGTGTTGTAGTCCTTGTAGAAATCGCGCATCACGTCGTAGGAGACGTTGAGCAGGGTCGGTGCGGCTTGAGCCACGCTGCCAAAGGCAAGACCGGCGGCGAGAAGTGAGGCGCCAAAGAGTTTTTTCACTGCGCATTCCTTGTTGTGTCGGTGATGGCGGTAGGGGGTGATACCGTTTTGCCAGCGACTATAGCCGGGCGCGCATAGTCGCTTAAAGATTAAAAAGCTCTGTGCTTATTCCATTTTCCTGAACAGGGCGTTGCCGCAACGGGAGCAGAACGACGCTTCGTGTTCATGGCTGTTTTTCGAACACACCGGGCACTCATGTTGCAACTGACCGCCACGCATGGCGGTGGCCAGTTCGGCGGTGAAAATCCCGGTCGGTACGGCGATGATCGAGTAACCGGTGACCATCACCAGCGACGAAATGATCTGGCCCAGAACAGTCTTGGGCACGATGTCGCCATAGCCCACCGTGGTCAGCGTAACGATAGCCCAATAGATGCCCTTGGGAATGCTGGTGAAGCCATGTTCCGGCCCTTCGACCACGTACATCAAGGTGCCGAACACCATCACCAGCGTGCAGACGCTGAGCAGGAACACGAGGATCTTCTGCTTGCTGCCGCGCAGGGCGTCCAGCAGGTAATGCGCCTGTTTCAGGTACGGCCCGAGCTTGAGTACCCGGAAGATCCGCAGCATGCGGATGATCCGGATGATCAGCAGGTACTGGGCGTCGCTGTAGTACAGCGCGAGGATGCCGGGCACGATCGCCAGCAGGTCCACCAGCCCGTAGAAACTGAAGGCGTAGCGCAACGGTTTCGGCGAGCAATACAGGCGCAGGATGTACTCGCCGAGAAAGATCACCGTGAAGCCCCATTCGATGTACGCCAGCACGTTGGCGTAGTTCTGATGGACTTCATCGATGCTGTCGAGGATCACCACCACCAGGCTTGCGAGGATGATCAGCAGCAGGGTGCTGTCGAAACGGCGGCCGGCCACCGTGTCGGTCTGGAAAATGATCACGTACAGGCGATTGCGCCACGTGTCGTTGCTGTTCATTCAAATCGCCCCGGCCATAAATCAGCGCAGCCTAGGTTGATTCTCCCCCTGAGCGCAAGGCGTGCCGTCGACGGCGGTTTTGCCGAGCATCTGGATGCCGGCGCGGATCAACCAGCAGGCGAGGATGAACGGCGCAGTCAGTGTCGCCAGACCGATGGCGGCGAACAGCGGCGTGACCAGCAGCGCGAGGACGATGCCCGGCAGCGGCAGCCACGGTTGCTGGCGTTGGCTGCTGAAGGCAAGGGCGGCGAGCACCGCGTTGTAGCTGCCCAGTCCTGAAAGCGCAGCGCTGGTTTCGTGGTGCAGCAGGCTGGAACCCAGGCCGATGGCCGAGGCCAGCAACGCCCAGCAAAAGGCGCGGCGATCAGCGATCAGCAAACCGATGGCGATCAACGCACCGGCCAGCGGATGACCGAGGAACATCACTTGGCCAAACCCTTTGAGTTCAGCGGCGAGCAGGTTCAGCGTGTTCATCTCGATGTGCGCCATCGGCGCCGACGGTTCGGCGAACAGCAGCAGGAGCCAGCTGATGACCACGAATGGCGAGGTGTAGGCCGGTATCGATCGGCTGCGGTACACATGTTTGAGCCACTGCTGGGTGACCATCGCGCTCAGGCCTCCGGCGGCCAGAATCAGCGGCGGCAACATCGGCGACCAGGGGAAATACAGGCTCAGCAACAAACCGAGCAGCACGCCGTTGTAGCTGAACAATCCGGCCTGGCGATCAGCCTTGGCGTAGTTGCGTCGTTGTGCGGTGAGCAATCCGGCGACGGCCCCGAGCAGCGCGCCGGCAAACAGCACCGGCGCGGTGAGCAGGATCGCCAGCAGGCACAGCAGGCCGCACAGCGGGTGGCGCTGGAGGAATATCTGACTGAAACCGTTGAGCAAAGCCTCGGCCCAGTCGGGGCAGTGGGTGTTGAAATGATTGGCAGGCATGTTGAGAAAATCTGGGCAGTTGATCGTTCCCACGCTCTGCGTGGGAATGCCTCAAAGGACGCTCTGCGTCTGCTCTTGGGACGCAGAGCGTCCCGGGCCGCATTCCTTTGCTGCGCGTGGGAACGATCATGGTGGGCGGTTAAATCAATGTTTCGATACGCAGCGAGTTGGTCGATCCCGGCTGGCCGAACGGCACACCGGCGGTGATCAGCAGCGTGTCGCCACGCTCGGCCATGCCTTGCGCCTGGGCGATTTCCAGCGCCGTCGAGCACACCTCATCGACCTGACGCAGGCGATCATTGACCACCGAGTGAATGCCCCACGCCACGCTCAAACGGCGTGCGGTCTGCAGGTTCGGCGTCAGGTTGAGGATCGGCGCTTTCGGCCGCTCCCGCGCTGCACGCAGGCTCGACGTTCCCGACTCGCTGTAGTTGACCAACACCGCGACCGGCAGCACGTTGCTGATGCGGCGGATCGCGCAGCTGATCGCATCGGAAACGGTCGCTTCAGCTTTCGGCCGGCTGACGTCGAGCTGGGTCTGGTAGTCCGGGCCGTTTTCCACCTGACGGATGATCTTGCTCATCATCTGCACCGCTTCGAGCGGGTATTCACCGGAGGCGGTTTCCGCCGACAACATCACCGCATCGGCGCCTTCGGCCACGGCGTTGGCCACATCGGTGACTTCCGCGCGGGTTGGCGCAGGGGAGAAACGCATCGATTCGAGCATCTGCGTCGCGACCACCACCGGTTTACCGAGTTCACGGCAGGTGGTGATGATGTTTTTCTGAATCTGCGGCACGCTTTCGGCCGGGACTTCCACGCCAAGGTCGCCGCGAGCCACCATGATCGCGTCGCTCAGTTCGGCGATTTCGCGCAGTTGTTCAACCGCCGACGGCTTCTCGATTTTCGCCATCAGGAAGGCTTTGTCGCCGATCAGTTCGCGGGCTTCGAGGATGTCTTGCGGACGTTGCACGAACGACAGCGCCACCCAGTCCACCCCCAGTTCCAGGCCGAAGCTCAGGTCGCGGCGATCCTTGGCCGTCAGCGGGCTCAGGTCGAGCACCGCTTGCGGCACGTTGACGCCTTTGCGGTCGGACAGTTCGCCGCCGGCGAGCACAGTGGTGTCGATCGCATCGGCGTACTTGGTGACCACACGCAGACGCAGTTTGCCGTCATCCAGCAGCAGATCCATACCCGCTTCCAGCGCAGCAATGATCTCTGGATGCGGCAGATTCACCCGGCGCTCGTCGCCCGGCGTGGCGTCCAGATCGAGACGGAAGGCCTGACCGCGATGCAGCTGCACCTTGCCGTCGGCGAACTTGCCGACGCGCAGTTTCGGCCCCTGCAAGTCCATCAGAATGCCCAGCGGATAGTTGAGCTGGCGCTCGACTTCGCGGATCCACTGATAGCGCTTGGCGTGGTCGGCATGATCGCCGTGGCTGAAGTTCAGGCGGAAGATGTTCACCCCGGCCTCGACCAGTTCACGGATGTCTTCGATGCCATCGACAGCAGGCCCGAGGGTGGCGAGGATTTTGACCTTTTTATCAGGCGTCATGATTTGGAGCTCTCAAGGATCAGAATGGCGCGGAAGTCGTTGACGTTGGTGCGGGTCGGCTCGGTGACGATCAGCGCGTCGAGCGCCTCGAAGTAGCCGTAACCGTTGTTGTTATCCAGCTCGTCGCTGGCGCTCAAACCGAGGGCGGCCGCGCGGGCGTAGCTGTCCGGGGTCATGATCGCGCCGGCGTTGTCTTCCGAGCCGTCGATGCCGTCGGTGTCACCGGCCAGGGCATAAACCCCGGGCTGGCCTTTGAGGCTGTCGGTGAGGCTCAAGAGGAATTCGGCGTTGCGCCCGCCACGGCCATTGCCGCGCACGGTCACAGTGGTTTCGCCGCCGGAGAGAATCACGCACGGCGCCGCCAGTGGCTGACCGTGATTGATGATCTGGCGGGCGATGCCGGCGTGGACTTTCGCCACTTCGCGGGACTCGCCTTCGAGGTCGCCAAGGATCAGCGTGCTGAAACCGGCCTGACGGCATTTCACCGCAGCGGCATCCAGCGACTGCTGAGGGCGGGCGATCAACTGGAAGTGGCTGCGCGCCAGGCTCGGATCACCGGGTTTGACGGTTTCCGACTCAGGGCTTTGCAGCCAGTTGCGCACCGAGGCCGGGACTTCGATGCCGTAGCGTTTGAGGATCGCCAACGCTTCGGCCGAAGTGCTCGGGTCGGCGACGGTCGGGCCGGAGGCGATGACCGTGGCGAGGTCGCCCGGTACATCGGAAATGGCGTAGGTGTAGACAGTGGCGGGCCAGCAGGCCTTGCCGAGGCGGCCGCCCTTGATCGCCGAGAGGTGCTTGCGCACGCAGTTCATCTCGCCGATGGTCGCGCCGGATTTGAGCAGGGCTTTGTTGATCGATTGCTTGTCGGCGAGGGTGATGCCTTCGGCCGGCAACGCCAGCAGGGCAGAGCCGCCACCGGAGAGCAGGAAAATCACGCGGTCGTCTTCGGTCAGGTTGCTGACCAGTTCCAGCACGCGTTTGGCCACGGCCAGGCCGGCAGCGTCCGGTACCGGGTGCGCGGCTTCGACCACTTCGATTTTTTCGCACGGGGCGCCGTGACCGTAACGGGTCACCACCAGGCCAGACACTTCACCTTGCCAGCTGCGCTCGACCACTTGCGCCATGGCCGCGGCGGCTTTGCCGGCGCCGATGACGATCACGCGACCGCTGCGATCGGCCGGCAGATGGGCTTCGAGGACTTGGTTCGGATGGGCCGCGTCGATGGCTGTGGCAAACAGCTCGCGCAGCAGTTGTTGCGGATCGACCGACATGGCGGGCTCCCAATCTTATTGTTCTTGGTTAATGCTGATGATCGTTCCCACGCGCAGCAAAGGAATGCCTCAATGGACGCTCTGCGTCCGCTTCGGCAGGGACGCGGAGCGTCCCGGGCTGCATTCCCACGCAGAGCGTGGGAACGAGCGACGGAGCAGGGCTTATTTTTTGTCGCGAATCGAGAAGTTGGCCATGTGTTCCAGACCCTTGATCAGCGCCGAGTGGTCCCAGTTGCTGCCACCGATCGCTGCGCAGGTGCTGAACACTTGCTGGGCGTTGGCGGTGTTCGGCAGGTTGATGTTCAGCTCCTTGGCGCCTTGCAGGGCCAGGTTCAGGTCCTTCTGGTGCAGGCTGATGCGGAAGCCTGGGTCGAAGGTGCCCTTGATCATGCGCTCGCCGTGCACTTCGAGGATCTTCGAGGAAGCGAAACCGCCCATCAGTGCTTCACGCACCTTGGCCGGATCAGCACCGTTTTTCGAAGCGAACAGCAGGGCTTCAGCGACGGCCTGAATGTTCAGGGCGACGATGATCTGATTCGCGACTTTGGCGGTTTGACCGTCGCCATTGCCACCGACCAGGGTGATGTTCTTGCCCATCGCCTGGAACAGCGGCAGTGCGCGTTCGAAGGCATCGGCGTCGCCACCGACCATGATGCTCAGGGTCGCGGCCTTGGCACCGACTTCACCGCCGGACACGGGCGCGTCGAGGTACTGCGCGCCTTTTTCGTTGATCTTCCTGGCGAAGGCCTTGGTGGCGGTTGGCGAGATCGAGCTCATGTCGATTACCACTTTGCCTTTGCCGATACCGGCGGCAACGCCATCAGCGCGGAACAGCACGTCGTCGACCTGCGGAGTATCCGGGACCATGACGATGATGAATTCAGCTTCCTGCGCGACTTCGCGCGGGTTGGCCAGCGCGACGGCGCCAGCGGCGATCAGGTCGGCCGGAGCGGCGTCGTGATGCGCCGACAGGAACAGGCTGTGACCGGCTTTCTGCAGGTTCGAAGCCATTGGGTGGCCCATGATGCCGGTGCCGATAAATCCGATTTTAGCCATGAGAAAATCCTCTTGTTTTTGTCTTGCTCAAGCGAAATAGGGGTGTTGTTCTGTGTAGGAGTGAGCCTGCTCGCGATAGCGGTGTGCCAGACAACATTGATGTTGAATGTGCTGGCCTCATCGCGAGCAGGCTCACTCCTACAGGGGATTTGTGTCAGATTGCGTTGTGGGTCTTCAGCCAGCCGAGGCCTGCTTCAGTGGTAGTCAGCGGCTTGTATTCGCAACCCACCCAGCCCTGATAACCGATGCGGTCGAGGTGTTCGAACAGGAAGCGGTAGTTGATTTCACCGGTGCCTGGTTCGTTGCGCCCCGGGTTGTCCGCGAGCTGCACGTGGTTGATCTCGCCCAGGTGCGATTGCAGGGTGCGGGCCAGATCGCCTTCCATGATTTGCATGTGATAGATGTCGTATTGCAGGAACAGGTTGGCGCTGCCGACCTGTTCGCGAATCGACAGGGCTTGCGCCGTGTTGTTCAGGTAGAAGCCCGGGATGTCACGGGTGTTGATCGCTTCCATCACCAGTTTGATGCCCGCCGCCTGCAGCTTGTCGGCGGCGTATTTGAGGTTGGCGACGAAGGTCTTTTCCACGGTGGCATCGTCCACGCCTTGCGGACGGATACCGGCCAGGCAGTTGACCTGGGTGTTGCCCAGCACTTGCGCGTAGGCAATCGCCAGATCGACCCCGGCGCGGAACTCTTCAACGCGGTCCGGCAGGCACGCGATACCGCGCTCGCCCTTGGCCCAGTCACCGGCCGGCAGGTTGAACAGCACTTGGGTCAGACCGTTGGCGTCGAGCTTGGCCTTGATTTCAGCGGAGCTGAAGTCGTACGGGAACAGGTATTCGACACCGCTGAAACCAGCCTTGGCGGCGGCGTCGAAACGGGCAAGGAAATCCTGTTCGGTGAACAGCATGGACAGGTTGGCTGCGAAACGCGGCATGGTGGTCTCCCGTTCTAGATTCTCGTTCCCACGCTCTGCGTGGGAATGCCTCAATGGACGCAGAGCGTCCGCTTTGGGACGCAGAGCGTCCCGGGCTGCATTCCCACGCAGAGCGTGGGAACGATCAGCGGTCAGCAGTTAGTCGAGCAGCGAAATCGCCGTTGGCGCGTCGTTGCCGACCAGCGCCAGGTCTTCGAATTCGTTGACGGCGTTGATCTCGGTACCCATGGAGATGTTGGTCACACGCTCCAGAATGATCTCGACGATCACCGGCACTTTGAATTCTTCGATCATCTGTTCGGCCTTGCGCAGGGCAGGGGCGATTTCCGAGGGTTCGAACACACGCAGTGCTTTACAGCCGAGGCCTTCGGCGACTGCGACGTGGTCAACACCGTAACCGTTGAGTTCCGGCGCGTTCAGGTTATCGAAGGACAGCTGCACGCAGTAGTCCATTTCGAACCCGCGCTGGGCCTGACGGATCAAGCCCAGGTACGAGTTGTTCACCACGACGTGGATGTACGGCAGTTTGAACTGAGCGCCGACCGCCAGTTCCTCGATCATGAACTGGAAGTCATAGTCCCCCGACAGGGCCACGACTTTCCGGCTCGGATCGGCCTTGACCACGCCCAGCGCGGCCGGAATGGTCCAGCCCAACGGGCCGGCCTGACCGCAGTTGATCCAGTGACGCGGCTTGTAAACGTGCAGGAACTGCGCGCCGGCAATCTGCGACAGACCGATGGTGCTGACGTAGCAGGTGTCTTTGCCGAACACCTGGTTCATTTCTTCGTAAACGCGCTGCGGCTTGACCGGCACGTTGTCGAAGTGGGTCTTGCGATGCAGGCTGGCTTTGCGCTGCTGGCAATCCTGCAGCCAGGCACTGCGGTTTTTCAGCTTGCCGGCGGCTTGCCATTCACGAGCCACTTCGATGAATACGGTCAGCGCGGCAGCGGCGTCGGAAACGATGCCCAGATCCGGCGTGAACACGCGGCCGATCTGCGTGCCTTCGATGTCGACGTGAATGAACTTGCGACCTTCGGTGTAGACGTCGACCGAACCGGTGTGACGGTTGGCCCAACGGTTACCGATACCCAATACCACGTCGGATTTCAGCATCGTGGCGTTGCCGTAACGGTGCGACGTCTGCAGACCGACCATGCCAACCATCAGCGGGTGATCGTCCGGGATGGTGCCCCAGCCCATCAGGGTCGGGATAACCGGAATACCGGTCAGCTCGGCGAACTCCACCAGCAGATCGCTGGCATCGGCGTTGATGATGCCGCCACCGGCTACCAGCAATGGACGCTCAGCCTGATCCAGCAAAGCCAGAGCCTTCTCGACCTGCACGCGGGTCGCGGTCGGCTTGGCCAATGGCAGCGGCTGATAAGCGTCGATGTCGAATTCGATTTCGGCCATCTGCACATCGAACGGCAGGTCGATCAGCACTGGGCCTGGACGGCCGGAGCGCATTTCAAAGAACGCTTTCTGGAACGCATAAGGCACCTGGCCCGGCTCCAGAACAGTGGTCGCCCACTTGGTAACTGGCTTGACGATGCTGGTGATGTCGACCGCCTGGAAGTCTTCCTTGTGCATACGGGCGCGGGGTGCCTGGCCGGTAATGCAGAGGATTGGAATCGAGTCGGCCGAGGCGCTGTAGAGTCCGGTGACCATGTCGGTACCGGCCGGGCCGGACGTACCGATGCACACGCCGATGTTGCCGGCCTTGGTACGGGTGTAACCCTCGGCCATGTGCGAGGCGCCTTCGACGTGGCGAGCGAGGACGTGATCGATGCCACCGACTTTCTGCAAGGCGGAGTACAGCGGGTTGATCGCGGCGCCCGGGATGCCAAAAGCGGTATCAACCCCTTCACGGCGCATCACCAGAACGGCGGCTTCGATTGCTCTCATTTTGCTCATGGTTTTGTGCCTCTTTACGTTTTGTAATTGTATACAAGTGGCTTTGCGCAGAGTGTATTCACGGCGGATGGCGCAGGTCAATCCATTTTCTCAAGCGCCTGTTTCATTCGTCGGAAGCCAGGTTCTGCTGTGGCTTTTCGTCGCATAGGGCGCTTTTCGAGAATTATTGTATACAAAAAAATAGTTCATTGTGTTCTATTTGTGGTATCGAGCTGCGGCACAAACGCGCAGCTCCACGACTTTCCCAATAACAAAATGAGGACGGCACCATGAGCGCTTTAACCTTGAAAGTCGCAGTCAACCTGGTCAACGAAGCCATCAGTGCGGGGCGCGGCATCAACGCCGCGCCGCTGACCATCGCGGTACTCGATACCGGCGGCCACCTGATCACCCTGCAACGCGAAGACGGCGCCAGCCTGCTGCGCCCGAGCATCGCCATCGGCAAGGCCTGGGGCGCTATCGCCCTGGGCAAGGGCTCACGCCTGCTGGCGCTGGACGCGCAACAACGCCCGGCCTTCATCGCCGCGCTCAACAGCATGGGCCAGGGCAGCGTCGTCCCGGCCCCGGGCGGGGTGTTGATCCGCGATCAGGCGGGCAACGTGCTGGGGGCTATCGGCATCAGCGGCGATCTGTCGGATATTGATGAGCAGGTGGCGATCAAAGCGGTGGAGGCGCTGGAGCTGCGCGCGGATGCGGGGGTGGCGGCCTGACAGAAAACAGGCCAGTACGACTGATGGCTTGATGATGACGAAGAGGGGCGGGGTCTATAGACTGCCGCCCCTCTCGTTTATGTATCAAGGAAGATCTGCGTGAAGACGCTATTCGCCATCACCCTGGCCTCGGCCATGACCCTCTGCACCCCCCTCCTGCATGCGACGGAAACACCCGACGCCGAAGAAATCGCGTTCCAGGCCTTGAGCCCGGTGGTCTCAGCCTTAATCAACGCGGACGATGTACAGGAACTGATGGATCGCGGCGAGAAGCTCGAATCGAGCGATACGTTGCAGGCCATTGCGGTGTATCTGGCCGCCACTCGAGAAGACCCGACACAATTGCAGGCGCCTTATCAGGTGGCGGCGCTGTTCGCTCGCCGTGGCGATGACAAACTGGCCGAGCGCTTTCTGCGCGAGGCCGATGATCGCGGTTTGTGGTTCGGCCCATTGCTCGCGGGCGACGAAGATTTTGCTGATCTGCACGATTCCGGCACTTTCAAAACCGTGTTGGCCAATGCTCAGGAACGCTACAAGAAGATTGCCCCGGGCAAGGTCGGCGCGATTTCGGTGCTCAACCCATCGGCGAACATTCCGGCACCCAAAGCCTGTCGTCCGGTGGTGGTCTGGCTGCACGGTTATGGCATCAACGGCGAGCTGGATGAGAGCTACCAGCCGCTGGCCGACACCGGGGCAATCATCCTGGGGATCAACGGCACCGAAATGCTCAACTCGGTCCACAGTTTCCGCTGGATCGGCCCCGGCTTCGAAGGCACTCATCAAACGGTGCAGAAGGGCCTCAATGCCTTGGAAGCCCGGCAATGCATCGATCGCAAGCGTGTGTTCCTGATGGGCTTCTCGCAAGGTTCGCAACATGCCGGCGCCTTGTTGGCGCAACACCCGGACGATTACGCCGGTGCGTTGCTGCTGTCACCCGGTGGCATGCAACCGACGCCCACCGAAAGCAAGGCGCGCGGCAAGCGAGTGTTTGTCATCAATGGCGAGAAAGAAGGACCGGGCAATCAGCAGATGAGCGCCGACTTCCGCAAATTGTTCAGCGACGGCAACGAGGTCAAATCGCGTACTCACGAGGGCGGGCACTTTTTCCCTGATGACTGGAGTACTTCGTTCCCGCAGGCATTGCGCTGGTTGATGGGGGATGGGGTTTGAAGGCTAAAGGTTCTGGCTTTGCCTGTGTCCTCGTCAGCGGGGGTCAATTGAATTTGCGCTGACGGATTAACCGTCATCGCGAGCAGGCTCACTCCTACAAAGGGAGTGGCTGGACACAAAGTGTCTGGACATCACAGATCCCTGTAGGAGTGAGCCTGCTCGCGATAGCCATCTACCAGACACATCCTGCCAACAGTTTGTCGCGCCCTCCTGAGTCGACAGCACTAGCCTTCTCCTGAACTGATCATGAGAGGCAAAGGAATGCCGAGTCTACCGGGAGCTTACCGATTGCGAGCCGGGCGCTATGCCGAAGCCAACCGAATCTATCTACTGACAACCAACACACTTGATCGTGAACCGATCTTTGCCGATTTCGCCTTGGGTCGATTGGTTGTTCAACAATTTCGACAGGCACAGGATCTCGGCGTGGCGAACTCATTGGCGTGGGTGGTCATGCCGGATCATTTTCACTGGCTAATTGAGTTGCAGAGAGGGTCGTTGAGCGAGTTGATGCAAAAGACCAAGTCGCTGAGTACCAAAGCGGTGAATCAGGCTACCGGTAGAGGTCCAGGCCTCTGGCAGAGAGGATTTCACGATAGGGCACTGCGACGGGAGGAGGATCTGGTGAAGGTGGCTCGGTACGTCGTCGCCAACCCCTTGCGGGCTGGTCTTGTTGAAAAACTGGGCGATTATCCGCTGTGGGATGCGATTTGGGTTTGAGCTGAAACCGTGTCGCCTCGATCGCGAGCAGGCTCACTCCTACAGGGGAATGCATTCCAAATGTAGGAGTGAGCCTGCTCGCGATGGCGTCACACCGGTCTATCAGTCCGGCTCACACCCTTTGAGCACCAACCGGATGATCGTCTGCGCCGCCGCCTCGTAATCCGCCTCGTCGAGCTTGTCCTTGCCGGTCACCGCAGAAATCTGCCAGTCGAAGTCGGCGTAGGTCTGGGTCGCGGCCCAGATGCTGAACATCAGGTGGTTGGGGTCGATCGGGGCGATCTGGCCGCGGTCGATCCAGCTCTGGATGCAGTCGATGTTGTGCTTGGCCTGGCTGTTGAGCTGCTCCACCAGGTCGGCACTCAGGTGCGGGGCGCCGTGCATGATTTCGCTGGCGAACACCTTGGAGGCGAAGGGCAGGTCGCGGGAGATGCGGATCTTCGAGCGGATGTAGCCGCTGAGCACTTCGCTCGGCACGCCGTCCGGGTTGAACGGGGTCGAGGCCTGCAGGATCGGCACGATGATACTTTCCAGGACCTCGCGGTAGAGGTTTTCCTTGGACTTGAAGTAGTAGTAGACGTTGGGCTTGGGCAATCCTGCCTTGGCGGCGATGTCGCTGGTTTTGGTCGCAGCGAAGCCCTTGTCGGCAAACTCCTCACTGGCGGCACGCAGGATCAGTTCTTTGTTGCGCTCGCGGATTGTGCTCATAAACCCGGTGGTTCCTTGCCTGTTCTGGCGGTTGCGCATGGTAGCACCGGCCTCGCGCATGGCTCAAGAATGCCCCGTGTGGCCCGCAGTCGCGGTATGCTGCGCGGCATTATTTACATAAGGAAACAAGATTCATGGCAGGAAGCAGTTTGCTGGTGCTGATCGACGATATCGCCACCGTTCTGGATGATGTGGCGTTGATGAGCAAAATGGCCGCGAAGAAGACCGCCGGCGTGCTCGGCGATGATCTGGCGCTCAATGCCCAGCAAGTCTCCGGCGTGCGCGCCGAGCGTGAAATCCCCGTGGTCTGGGCGGTGGCCAAGGGCTCGTTTCTCAACAAGCTGATTCTGGTGCCGTCGGCGCTGGCGATCAGCGCGTTCGTGCCGTGGCTGGTGACGCCGCTGCTGATGGTTGGCGGCGCCTATCTGTGTTTTGAAGGTTTCGAGAAGCTCGCGCACAAGTTCCTGCACAGCAAGACCGAAGATGACGCCGACCACGCGCAGTTGAGCGCGGCGGTGGCCGAGCCGACCACCGATCTGGTGGCCTACGAGAAGGACAAGATCAAAGGCGCAATCCGCACCGACTTCATCCTCTCGGCGGAAATCATCGCCATCACCCTCGGCACCGTGGCCGGCGCTTCGCTGACCCAGCAAGTGATCGTGATGTCCGGTATCGCGATTGTCATGACCGTCGGCGTTTATGGCCTGGTGGCCGGCATCGTCAAACTCGACGATCTGGGCCTGTGGCTGACGCAGAAATCCGCTTCGGCGGCGAAAAGCATCGGCAACGCGATCCTGCGCGCCGCGCCGTACATGATGAAAGGCCTGTCGGCGATCGGCACGGCGGCGATGTTTCTGGTCGGCGGCGGCATCCTCACCCACGGCATTCCTGTGCTGCATCACTGGATTGAAAGCGTGGGTGCGGCCGCTGGCAGCGCCGGGTTTGTGGTGCCGGTGCTGCTCAATGGAGTGGCCGGGATTATTGCCGGGGCCGTGGTGTTGCTCGCGGTGAGCCTGGTTGGCAAATTGTGCAAGGCCGTGCGGGCGTAAGGCCGCCCGCAGGTGTTCATGCCGGGAGATCAGCGCTCTTGAGCAGGTGCTTCGACAGGTAGTGCGCGACGGCTTCATCGGTGTATCGGCCGATGATCTCCGCCTCGGGCAGTGCCTGTCTCAACTCGGCATGTGCGTTGCCCATGAGCACGCCTTTGCCGACACCGGCCAACATGTCGACGTCATTCATTGCGTCACCAAAAGCGATGCAGGCCTGAATGGGCACGTTGAGGAATTCGGCCAGCTGCTTCAGGGCATTGCCCTTGGAAACGTCTCTGGCCATGACCTCCAGGCACCATGGAAACGTGAACACAGTGCCGATCTGATCGCCCAGCCGTTGTTCCAGCCGCGCCTGCAGCCTGAGCAGGGCGTCATGATCCTTGCTGCGCTGAAAGAAAAACACTTTCTGCACAGCATGCAGCGGCAGATTCTCGGCAGCGCAGAGTGTTGGCTGGAAGTCCGGGTTCTGGCTGAAGTCCTTCAGGTTTTCGTCTTCTCGACTCATCAGCCAGCCGGATCGGCAGTAAAGGTTGATCGTCAGATCGGTGTCTGCTCGGGTTTCCTCAAGCAATGTCTGGACAACGGCAGTCGATAATTCTGCGCTCAGAGCAAGCCCGCCACAGGCGCTGGAAATGCGCGCCCCATTGGCGGTGATCAGGTGAACCGGCGGGGACTGGCTGTCGAGCAGCGACTCGACGTCAGCCTGATGGCGACCCGTCGCCAGCACGATGTGATGACCTGCGCGGTTAAGGCGGTGAATCACGCTTTTGGTAAAGGCACCGAAAGTATCGCCTGGCAGCAGCAGCGTGCCATCCAGGTCAGAGGCAATAAGCAAGTACATCATGACTCCTTGGAAGGGATCGCCTGCCCACCCGATTGCCGCCTGTGCGGGCAATCGAGTGGCGTCGCAAGGCTACAGGCGTTCGAGCAATTTCAGAGATTGAGCTTTGGTGAAGGTCATTCGCTCTTCCAGCCGGTGATTGTCCTTTTCGTAGTAGATGCTCATGTCGGCATGCTCCTGCGGGACCGGAACGATGCGGTCGATCATCGGCAAGGTATCCATCAGCAACTGACGGGCGTATCCCATCGCGCGGGTATAGGTGTCGATCACTTCTTCGAACTCAGGGTAGATGCAGAAGGCCACCTGATTGAGGATCGGCCCCTCGTCTATGCCTTCGCTGATCTCGTGCAGCGTTGCGCCATGCATCCGCTCGCCATTCTTCAAAGCCCAGTTGACCGGGCGTACGCCGCGGTATTTGGGCAGGTAGGAAAGGTGCAGGTTGATAATTTTCGCGCAGCAGTCGATGAAGCGCTTGGGCAATATCCGCTTGTGGAAAATGACCAGGCAGAGGTCGCAGGCGAAGGTGCCGTCTGCATAACCTGGCAGGTCTTCGATCCGACCGCTTTCGATCACCTCGATGCCGTGCTCCCGGCAATACTCGATGAGCGTTCGCTCAGTGCTGACCGGCTCGAAAGGATCGGCCACCACGTACGACACCGTGTGATCGGGGGACGCGTTGAAGTATTCGCAGGCGAAGATGGCCAGTTCGCCCTTGCCGCAAATCACTACTTGCTCAGGCGAGTTCAACGGCGTTCTCCTTCGCTGGGCTGCTGATGTTTTTCTGCGCTGCCAGGTCCTGCATCACGTCGCTCAGGGCCTGGATCAACCGGGCGTTTTCGTCAGGCGTGCGGCAGGACACGCGGAAGTACTTGTCGGAGTCGGTATTGCGTTTGCCCGAGCACTCCTTGATGTACATATGGTGCTTGTCCAGCAACAACCTGGAAATGGTCTGGGCGTCAGAGTAATGAGCCTTGCAGTAAATGAAGTTTGCTTCGGTCTTGAAGCCGCTGATGCCCTCGATGGCGTCAAGCGCCTGTTGAAAGGCGCGAGTGTGACTGATGACTTGTTGGCAGCTGGCCAGGTATTCCTGCTGGTATTGCGGCAGATGCAACAGGAACTCCTCGGCAAAACCGTTGATGTTCCAGATCGGCAGCAGCGAGTTGATCAGCGCCAGCAAGGTCTGGTTGGCACTGGCCAGGTAGCCGATGCGAATACCGCCGATACCGAAGGTTTTGCTCATGCTGCGAATCACCACCAGGTTGGGGTGTTCGTCGAGCACGTTGAGCAAGGTGCTGTCGGCGTGGTTGGAGAAATCGAGGAACGATTCGTCGACGATCAGTGAGATATCCAGTTCCAGCAACTGCTCGGCAAGCGCCGACAGGGCCGAGGCGGGTGTCAGGGCGCCGGTCGGGTTGTTCGGTGATTCGATGATCACCACCTCAGGGCGCTGTTGCCGGCAGGTAGCGAGCAGCGCATCGATATCGATAGCGAAGTCGTCCTCCTCCCGCGTGTAGTGGCAGAGCGTGCGTTGTTCACCGAAGACGTTGGCGTATTCGTTGAAGGACGGCACGGTCACGAGCGCGCTGCCGGGATACACGGACGGTAGCAGCTTGATGATTTCAGCCGCGCCATTGGCTATGCACAGGTGTCTCGGGGAGACGCCGAGGAATTCGCAGAGTGACTCCTCGATGAGTCGTCTGGCGCCGGGGTAGTTGAGGAAGATGTGATCGAAGTTGTCCTTGATCTTGTCTTTCATCTGCTGTGGCGGGAAATGGAAGTTGTAGATCAAGGCGAAATCCAGCATCGGATAGCGCCAGTAACCACCGTGGCGGTTCTGGACGAAACCGAGGCGGTCACGACTGGAAATGTAGTTGCAGATCGTCAGGTCGTAATAGTTGTCGACCTCATACCATTCGGTTGCAGGGACAATGACCGTCTGAATATCCCACTTGCCCTCAAGCGAAGCTTTTTTGAAGACGTCTTCGTAGTAGGCGTTGAGGTTGTTTTTTCTGACGTTGCTGGCGAGTTGTTTTTTGATGTGCTCGGCGAACGTGGCTGACCCGACCTGGTACAGGTTGACGGTCTTGTATTGTCCGTCACGGGGCTCATGGCCGATGTCCTTGGTCGAGCCGAAGCCTTGCAGCTGAGTCTCTTCGAGGATGGCGTAGGTGCCTTCCATGTTCTTGCCCAGCGGCGACACCAGGGCGACCAGATCCCCCGGTTGCTGCAGCAACTGTTGCAGGCTGGAGGCCGAGAAGTAAATGTCACCCTCGATGATCAGGGTGTTCTGCGTAATGTGTTCGCGGGCCAGGTACAGCGAGTAGATGTTGTTGGTCGTGGCCCAGTCCGGGTTGCTCACGAATTCGAAGGTGATGGCGGTGTCCATCGCCCGAAGATGAGCGGTAATGGTCTCCGACTGATAGCCGATCACGACGACCACGTGTTTGATACCCAGCGTTTCGAGGTTGTTCAGGGCGTTGTCGATGAACGCGATATTGTTGGTCTTGACCAAGGGCTTGGGCGTGTGGCGCGTGCGCTTGCCCAGGCGGCTTCCGCGCCCGGCGCAAAGAATGATGGCTGTCTGATTATTCATTGTAATTTCCTTATTTAACGAAAATGAGTCCGGGCACCACGTGCTGGTACATCCACACGCCGTCGATCCTGCCGTGAAAGCTCTCCTCGCCGCCGCTGTCTCCACCGGTCTTGATCCCGGCCCCGAGGCCGAATGCATGGAAGTTTTCCAGCACTCGACCTTCGCGGGTGACCGGGTTGAGTTGCTGGTTGGTGAGCAATCCGAAATCGTCCTGTTGCAGTTCCAGCGCCGTGCCATCGACATCCAGTATCGGCACCAACCCGGCCTTGTATCCGGTGCTGTGGATCAGCAGGTCCGATTGCGCGATCAGGTTCAGGACCTGATCGGCAGAGGCCTGAGCGATGTCGACGATGTTCAGGTTGCGGATCAGGCCTTGTTTGATCTTGCGAGCGAATTCGAACGAGTCATATCGCAGGCCCGAATAACGATTGACCCTTTGGCTGGCCTGGCAAATATCGGCATCGACAAACGGATAGTGCTGTTCGCGCGCGGATGCAGGAGAGTCGAAGAACAGCTTGAAATCGCGCTTGGTCAGCAAGGTGATGGTGCCAGGGAAGTCCAGTTGCTCCACCAGGCGGATCAGGCAGGAAACGGCGCTGTGCGAAGAGCCGACAATGGCCAGGTTGTTGTATTGGCCACTTTGCAGCGCCTGGTCGTGTTCGCCCTTGAGCAGCGCGTCCGAATTGATGTTGTGTTGGGGGTGCTGCACGGTGGCTTGATTCAGCCGGCCACCGATGTTGAAGATGATTTTCTTGCACAACGCCTGTACGCGCTGGCCGTCGAGCAGATAGCTGACGCAGTAGTGACCCTGCGCGGTCAGATGGATGTCGCAGACGGTCGATTGCGTGGATATTTCGAAGCGTTTGTAGAGCGCCTTGTGCCGGGCCACATAGGTACCGATGTGTTCGAGGAAGCGCCCGACGTAGCGCAGCTCTACCGCCTCGCTCCGCCGCTCGGTGAAATACGCCCATTCTGGCGTCCCCTGCAGGAACCGACTCAGGTCGTCCGTGCGGTCCTGGAATTTTTCCAGAAAGACCCCGCCAAGCGAGTTGGCAGTAATCCGGTATTGACCGATCTCGCCGCTGCCCAATGTGCTGGATTTCTCAAGTATCAGGCAGCGCTGTATCTGTTCATTCTGAATAAGATCAGGCAACAGCGAGATGTTGGCGGGGCCGGCGCCACATAGGATGAGGTCATAAATCGGCGTATTCATGATGTTTTCCTGAAAGTTGAGAAGTTCGAGAAAATGGTTTTATTCAGGCAAAGAAACTCCGCGCCAACTTGATTGGCGTGCAGCGATGGAGCTTTGCAAGTTCTACGTCGAGTGATTAGCCCGTGGTGGGCGAAGTCTCGATGTTTGCTACTGGGCGAGCTGTTTCGTCCGTGGACTTCCTCAATCGGAAAATCCCCATGAAGATGAGCGTCATCAGCAGGCTGGACACTGTCAGGAATATATAAAGTGCGGTTCCGCTGAGGTTCTGTATGAACAGCCCGCCGACAATCGGCGAGAGAGAAAAGCCGATGCTGTATAACGATGCGGCACCAAAGTAGGCGCCTCGCAGATTAGGTGGCGCCAAGCTGTCGACAAACATGTTGATACACGGAAAGAGCAGGGTCTGGCTGATACTCATGAGCAATACAGCGCCATACCACAAGGGTTTGATGTCGACGTTGTGCGCAGCCAATGCAAAGCCGGCCTCGCCGAGGATCAACAGGGCCGAGCCAAGATAGATCTTGGTGTTCAGCGATACCGACGACAGCGCACTGGCAAGCGGCAACTGCAGTATCACGATCGTCGAGGCATGCAAGACAATCAACGAGGCGATAAAGGGCAGGTAGCCTTCGAAGGCCAGGGCGGCCATCAGCTGCGGCAAGCTGGAGTCAAAACTGCCAAAGATGAACATCATGATGATGTTGTTGATCACCAGCGCCAGGAACAGATGGTCTTTGGCGAGCACGCCCATGGTGCTTTTGAAACTGGTGGTATTGACCGCCTTGAGGGTTACGCCTTTACCGAAGATCACCACGCCGACCAGCAGCAGTACATAGGACAGGGTCACCAGGACGAAGGACAGTGAGTCGGCGGAGATTCCCAGCTTGAGCCCGAAGTAGGGGCCTGTCGCCGCACCGGCGTTGAGGAAAAAGTAGCGCAGATGCATGGCGCGCTCGACCAGAGGCCGAGATTCGATGACATCGCCGATGATGGTTTTGATCGGGTTGTTGACCAGTGCCCACGACAGGTTTGCCAGTAGAGTCCCGGCAATGTAGCCATAAGCGCTGCTGCTGATGCCCAGTAGCAGATAAGAACTCGCAGCCACGACGCAGCCCAGCACGATGATTTTCAAACGGCCGATTTTGTCCGACAGGTAACCGCTGTAAAAACTCGCTACCGACGACAGGGCGATGGACAGGGTCAGGATCAGGCCGATAAACGTCGCACTGAAACCAAACCGGGCGTACAGCACGATCGAGATAAACGGCCAGACCATCATTGAAGTTGCACGGGTGACAAAGGTGCCGATAAACAATATCCAGATGAACAGTGGCATCTCGGAGATATATTGGGTGATACCGCTTTTTAATGAAGTATGCATGTGGATGACGGCCGTTTTTCAAACCCGCGACAAGTGCAGATTGAAGTGGTTGGATCAATGCATTGCCGACGCTGATCGCTGTAGTAATTCATCCGCAGCTAATTGAAAGTGCACGACACACACTGCCATCCGGGCGGCATAATGAAATGTATCGATGGATGTATTACTGATAAGCCGAGCGACAGGCTATGCGCAAGTTCCGCTGAGTCTTGAATAATAAAGTCCGCTGCGACCTACGGGTTGCAGATGTCGGGTAGACCAGCGTCGAAAGGGAGGATAAGGGAGAGCCGATATCATTCCTTGAATATCGTTGAACACGTCATTGCATCCTTTGCAGTGTTGAACCGAGTCTACATAAGCTGTCACAGAATGTTAATAAAAAATTCACATTTAAATTTTTATGTTCGATTTCGAATCTGCTTGTGGCTTTGACTCACGAGTTCGTTAAGCGCGCGGGGCCTGTCTGAAAGACGAAATGACGGCGTCAGTCTTTAGCCGGGCGGGCGCAGAAGGGCGGGCATGAGAAAAATGTCGGACGTGAAGACGCGCTGGCAAGCTCGACGGGTCGACGCTTGCCAGCGGTTGGAAGGGTTTTACTCGGCAATCTGCAATTTGCGCGATTCGGTGTACACGTAACGCACTTTCTCGTACTCGAACGGGGAGTTCATCTGGCCGTAGCGGAAGTTGGTCTGGTAGCGCTTGTCGACGGCGCGCAGGGCCCAGATCTCAGGATGGTTGGAGCTGACTTCCGATACGTTCAGGTAGTTGATCGCCGATTCGGCGGTGTAGTCCACAGCCAGGCCGGCGGTATCACGAATGTTCGACGGGCCGAGGATCGGCAGCACGAAGTAGGCACCGCCCGGTACGCCGTAGAAGCCCAGGGTCTGGCCGAAGTCTTCGCTCTGACGTGGCAGGCCCATGGCGGTTGCAGGGTCCCACAGACCGGCGATGCCGATGGTGGTGTTGAGCAACAGGCGCGCGGTGGTTTCCATCGAACGCTTGCCCTTGAACTGCAGCAGGCTGTTGACCAGGTTCGGCACGTCGCCGAGGTTGTTGAAGAAGTTGCTCACCCCGGTGCGCAGGAAGCTTGGCGTCACGTAGCGATAACCATCGACCACCGGCAGGAACACCCATTGGTCGAAGCGGTAGTTGAAGTGGTAGACGCGGCGGTTCCACGACTCCAGCGGGTCATAGACGTTGAGTGCGTTGAGTGTCGAGCGCTCGAACTCACGCTGATCCAGCCCCGGGTTGAACTTGAGTTTGGACAGCGGCTCCTTGAAGCCGTCGCTGTCGACCACTACCGGCGCGTTGGCTTTGCTGTTGTCGGCCTGGGCCACGCCTGCACTGAGGAGCGCTGCAATCAGCAGGAGATATTTAGCCACGGAAGAACTCCAGCATGGCGTCGCTGTTGACGCGGTAGTTAAGGTTGCCGCAATGGCCGCCGTACGGATAAACGGTCAGGCGATCGCCGAAGGTCTTGCGCAGGAAGCCCAGGTCGCCGGGGCCGAGGATCACGTCGTCGGCGTTGTGCATGACGGCGATTTTCGGGCTGTCATGCAGGTAGTCCTTGAGGGCGTAAAGGCTGACTTGGTCGATCAGCTGCAGCAGGCTGCCGCCATCGGTACGGGCGCGCCACATCGGGATCACTTGATCGGTCAGGTAGCAGTCGAAATCGCATTGCAGCGCACGCTTGAGAAACGGCGTGAGGCTGGTGCCTTCGGTGATCGGAAATTTCGGCGGGGTGATCAGGCCGCGACGGTTGATCAGGTCCGAAGTAAAGGCAATGTCGGCCGCCGAGAAGCGGAACGAGGTGCCGATCAGCATCGCCATCTGCTCGTTGGTCAGGTGCTGCTTGGACTGCTGGAAGTCATAGAGCAGGGCGTCGTTGAGGTCAATGTAGCCCTTCTGCTGGAAGTAGCGGGTCAGCTTGCCCAGTACCAACTCATAGAACGTGGTGCTGTTGTTGATGCCTTTCACCTCGGTTTGTACCAGCTTGTCGAGGTTGGTGACCGAGGTGTAGAGGTTGACCGGCGGGTTGAGCAGCAGGACTTTCTTGAAGTTGAAGCTGCGCCGGGTTTCGTCCAGGTGTGCGACGAACGCGGCATCCAGGGCGCCGAGGCTGTAGCCGCTGAGGTAGTACTCGGTGACCGGCAGTTTCGGATGCTGCGCGCGCACGGCCTGCATCACCCGGTACATGTCTTCGGCGTCTTCCTTGGTGATACCGGGTGTGGCGAAGCGTGAGGCGGCGCTGATGAAGTCGAAACTGGTCGGCGACGACAGTTGCACGACGTGGTAGCCGGCCTTGTAGTAGAGCTTCTTCAGGTATTCGTTGAGCGTGCTGTCAAAGCGGGCGCCGGTGCCGGCGATCAGGAAGATCAGCGGGGCCGGCTTGTCCTGCTCGGCGATGCGGTAGGTAAGTTTCTTCACTGCCCAGAAATTGTCCGGGAGGATGAAGGCCCGCTCCGGGCGCAGGGTGATGCTGTGGTCGGATTGGTTGATGTCGTCGTTGGACGGCAGTTCCGGGCGCAGATCAGGCGGCGTCGTGGCGATGGTCGCCTCGAACGGGTTGGTCAGGGGATAGCCATAGCTGGCGGCATCGATATCCACCGCCAGTGCGGACGCACTTAGAATAAGGCCGCTGAACAGCGCGGCGAAGCGCAAGGAACGGAGCATGACTAGATCCCTTAGAGGAAAGTGCCGAATGAGGTTCGCAGGCTATGACCACCGGGTTTGCGCCAAAGTGCCATGCGGCGGCACCAAACAGGCAGAATTCGGAGTAATAGTAGCTGGACGATACACTTTGCACGTCGCGGATGACCAGTTAACAGTTGTTAGTGCTTGCCAACGGTGCAAGTCCGATTAAGCTGGCCGCCGATTTCCGTAGATTGGAGTGATTCATGTCCCGCCGCTTGCCCGTGATCCTGTTGCTCGTTCTGCTGCCGTTATGGCTGGCGGCCAGTTATGGCGCGCGTTATGGCTTCATGGAGGACGGACAGTGGGTCGGCATCTGCGTCGATGAAGCGAGCCGTTGGGAATGCTCGGTGCGCTCGAACCTGGGGCTGATGATTCACTTCAAGGTGTTGGGCTGGACCGCACTGGGTGCGGCGCTGCTCGGTTTTGTCCTGCCTGGGCGGGCAGGGTGGTGGTTGGCGGTATTGGCCCTGGTGTTCGGCCTGCCGGCGCTGGCGTTGTACAACACCACGTTGGCGGTGTTTGCGCTGGTGATTGGCGGGTTGCGACTGGTCCGCGAGTCCCGTAGCGCCTGATCCTCAGCTATCGCGAGCAGGCTCATACGGCCAATGAAGATCAGTTGTTGCGAACCCGCAGGCAGCGCCACAACGCCGCCACCATCAACCCACTGACCAGCGCCCAGCCCCACGCCTGCTGATTCAACAATCCTTCTTCATACAGCTGCGGCGCGATGCCGGCGCCGATGATGAAGGTCAGCAGGGCGATTTCCCGGCGCGGCACGCTAACCGGGCGGCACACGTACACCAGCGCCGGCAGGATGAACGCCATGCTGGCGAAGCTGCGATAACGGGCGTCGAACACCATCTCCAGCATCATCACCGCTGCGGCAAAACCGGCCACGGCGACCAGCCATCCGGCGCGGCGCTCCAGCAGGTTGAACGCGCGTTCACGCCAACCCTGGCGGGCGCTCAAGGTCAGCGCAGCATGCGCCAGCACCAGCAGGTTCAACACGGTCAGCAAGCCAACCCACAGCCATTCGCTGGCAAACCGCGTGGTCACTCGCGCCAGATCGCCCCAGGCGCCGATCGAGCAGGCAGCCACTGCACCGAGCAGCGGCAGGATCAATGCCGATTGTGTACTGCGCACCCGACCGCCGAGCAGCAGCGTACCGAGGAAAATCAGCCCACCGACGCCCAGCCATTCCTTCCAGTACGGCACGTTGGTCACCGGCCCGGCGAGTACGCCCTTGTCCTGGCGATCGGCATCGAACAGGCCCCAGTAACCACCGACCGCGCCTTCGCTGCCGCGCTTCCATGGCTGGTCGAACGCCTCGATCAGGTTGTAGTGCCAGCCTTCCTTTTCGGCCATCGCGACAAAACCACGAATGAACTTGGCTTCATTGACCCGGCTCGGCAGGGCGGTCTCGCGCTGGCGGCCTTCGCTAGGCCAGCCGGTCTCGCCGATCATCACGTCCTTGGGCGCGAACTTGTTGCCGAACACCTGACGTACATCCGCCACGTGTTGCAGGGCGGCGTCGATGTTCGACGGATCGTCTTCCCAGTACGGCAACAGGTGAATGGTCAGGAAATCCACCGCCGGCGCAACTTCCGGATGCTTGAGCCAGAACTCCCAGACATCGGCATACGTGACCGGTTGCCTGACCTGGCTTTTGACCTTGTTGATCAGCCTGGCCAGTTGCGCGCCGGTGACTTCCTTGCGCAGCAAGGCTTCGTTGCCGACGATCACTGCGCTGACCACGTCCGGATTGGCGTTGGCCGAGGCGATCAGCAGGTCGACTTCCTTTTCAGTGTCCACCGGGTTGCTGTTGACCCAGGCACCGATCATCAATTTCAAACCGTGCTTGCGCGCCAGCTCAGGCAGGGCGTCGAGGCCGGTCATCGAGTAGGTGCGGATGCATTCGAAGCGCGTCGCCAGCAGGGCGAGGTCGGCGTCCATGCGCTCCGGACGCAGCTTGAACGGCACGTCGAACGGCGACTGATCCTTGTCGAACGGCGTGTAGGAGGCACATTGCAACTTGTGCGTCGGGGTCGCGGCGTCCGGCAGGATCACCGGTTTGCCGAGGCCGTACCAGAAACCGCCAAGGGCAAACAGGCCGAGCAGGCAAGCGAAGAGATAGGGAACAAACGGGAAGCGGGAAGTCGCGGACATGGTCAGGCCGAGTGGCTACAAAGCGACGCATGTTACCTGCATTTATCCACGGGTTGGTGGCCTGCATCATTTGCCCATGCAAAGTTCGGGCGGATTATCTGGCGTCATTTATTCAGCTGCGATTAATGGCTTTCTGATGTCGTTTCTCGTTGTCTTGAGGTCGTTGCCAGAGCAGGTCGCGTTTGGCGTCAGGCCGATGATCGAAAGCGTCAGTACCCTTATAGAAACGACGGCTGATGTTCTAACGAGTTTGCGGTCAGGCGTGATGGGGGCGCTGTGCACCATAACAATACGTTGACGATGTCCGGCATCCGTCGGGCGCAGCATTTCGGGGAAGTAACGATGAAGATGCGACGACTTTTAGGCGCAGGTGCCGCTCTGGTGCTTGCGATGAGTTCCACTTTCGCCAGCGCTGAAAAACAGACCCTGAACATCGGTTACGTTGACGGCTGGTCCGACAGCGTCGCGACCACCCACGTGGCGGCCGAAGTGATCAAGCAGAAACTCGGCTACGACGTGAAACTGCAAGCCGTCGCCACCGGGATCATGTGGCAGGGCGTGGCCACCGGCAAACTCGATGCGATGCTTTCGGCGTGGCTGCCGGTCACCCACGGCGAATACTGGACGAAGAACAAGGATCTGGTCGTCGATTACGGCCCGAACTTCAAGGATGCGAAAATCGGCCTGATCGTGCCCGAGTACGTCAAAGCGAAATCGATCGAAGACCTGAAAACCGACGACAGCTTCAAAAACCGTATTGTCGGCATCGACGCCGGGTCAGGCGTGATGCTCAAGACCGATCAGGCAATCAAGGATTACGGCCTCGATAAGTACACCCTCAAGGCCAGTTCCGGCGCCGGCATGATTGCCGAGCTGACCCGTGCCGAGAAGAAGAACGAATCGATTGCCGTCACCGGCTGGGTGCCGCACTGGATGTTCGCCAAATGGAAACTGCGCTTCCTCGATGACCCGAAAGGCGTGTACGGCGCGGCTGAAACCGTGAACAGCATCGGCAGCAAGGAACTCGCCACCAAGGCCCCGGAAGTGGCCAAGTTCCTGAAAAACTTCCAGTGGGCGTCGAAAGACGAGATCGGCGAAGTCATGCTGGCGATTCAGGACGGCGCCAAACCTGAAGCCGCGGCCAAGGATTGGGTCGCCAAACACCCGGATCGCGTAGCCGACTGGACCAAATAACCCCAACACCGCAATACCCCCTGTAGGAGTGAGCCTGCTCGCGATAGCGTCCTGTCAGTTGATACAAACGTCGACTGATACAACGCCATCGCGAGCAGGCTCACTCCTACATTTGTTTCTGGCCAACCCTCACCTGCAGGGTTTGCGGCTGTTTCAGCGCCGCTTTCCAATTATTTCGTCTATTTACAGTCCAAAAATTGGCGAAAGTGTCATGTCGTTCTAATACTAAGGTCGTCTGTTACCTCTCCCACAGCCGCATACATTAGCTATGTTCCAACAATAATTTGTGCTGCGAGGATAAAAACAATGAACGACAGCATTTACCTCTCGATTCAAAACAGCCCGCGCTTCAAGGAGCTGGTGAAGAAAAGGGAACGATTCGCCTGGATACTTTCGGCGATCATGCTAGGGCTTTACTCCGCCTTCATCCTGCTGATCGCTTACGGGCCGCAAGTGCTCGGTGCCAAGATCAGTCCTGAATCATCCATCACCTGGGGCATTCCGATCGGCGTCGGCCTGATTGTCTCGGCCTTCGTCCTGACCGCTATCTACGTACGACGCGCCAATGGCGAGTTTGACGACCTGAACAATGCGATTCTCAAGGAGGCTCAGCAATGATCCGGCGTCTACTGGCTCTTTTGAGCATCGCAGCGTTCGCTCCGGCAGTCTGGGCCGCTGACGCCTTGTCCGGCGAAGTCCACAAACAACCACTCAACGTCGCCGCGATCGCCATGTTCGTGGTGTTCGTCGGGGCGACCCTGTGCATCACCTACTGGGCGTCCAAGCGCAACAAATCGGCCGCCGACTACTATGCGGCGGGCGGCAAGATCACCGGGTTCCAGAACGGTCTGGCGATCGCCGGTGACTACATGTCGGCGGCGTCCTTCCTGGGGATTTCCGCGCTGGTGTTCACCTCCGGCTACGATGGCCTGATCTACTCGATCGGCTTCCTGGTGGGCTGGCCGATCATTCTGTTCCTGATCGCCGAGCGCCTGCGTAACCTGGGTAAATACACCTTTGCCGACGTGGCGTCCTATCGCCTCGGGCAAACCCAGATCCGCACCCTGTCTGCCTGCGGTTCGCTGGTGGTGGTGGCGTTCTACCTGATCGCGCAAATGGTCGGTGCCGGCAAGCTGATCCAGCTGCTGTTCGGTCTCGACTACTACGTCGCGGTGATTCTGGTCGGCATCCTGATGTGCATGTACGTGCTGTTCGGCGGCATGCTGGCGACCACCTGGGTGCAGATCATCAAGGCGGTGCTGTTGCTGTCCGGTGCCTCGTTCATGGCGCTGATGGTGATGAAGCACGTCAACTTCGACTTCAACATGCTGTTCTCCGAGGCGATCAAGGTTCACCCTAAAGGTGAGGCGATCATGAGCCCGGGCGGCCTGGTGAAAGATCCGGTTTCGGCGTTCTCCCTCGGTCTGGCGCTGATGTTCGGCACCGCTGGCCTGCCGCACATCCTGATGCGCTTCTTCACTGTGAGTGACGCAAAAGAAGCGCGCAAGAGCGTGCTGTACGCTACCGGCTTCATTGGCTACTTCTACATCCTGACCTTCATCATCGGCTTCGGCGCGATCCTGCTGGTCAGCACCAACCCTGCCTTCAAGGATGCAGCGGGCGCTCTGCTCGGCGGCAACAACATGGCGGCGGTGCATCTGGCTGACGCGGTGGGCGGCAGTATTTTCCTTGGCTTCATCTCGGCGGTGGCGTTCGCGACCATTCTGGCGGTTGTGGCAGGACTGACCCTGGCCGGTGCTTCGGCGGTGTCGCACGATCTGTATGCCAGTGTGATCAAGAAGGGCAAAGCCAACGACAAGGATGAGATTCGCGTTTCGAAGATCACCACCATCGCACTGGGCGTGCTGGCTATCGGCCTGGGCATCCTGTTCGAAAGCCAGAACATTGCGTTCATGGTTGGCCTGGCGTTCTCGATTGCGGCGAGCTGTAACTTCCCTGTGCTGCTGCTTTCGATGTACTGGAAGAAGCTGACCACCCGCGGTGCGATGGTGGGTGGCTGGCTGGGTCTGGTGAGTGCGGTGGGTCTGATGATCCTCGGCCCGACCATCTGGGTGCAGATCCTGCATCACGAGAAGGCGATCTTTCCGTACGAGTATCCGGCGTTGTTCTCGATGGTTATCGCATTCATCGGCATCTGGTTCTTCTCGATCACCGACAAGTCGGCGGCGGCCGAGAACGAGCGGGCGCTGTTCTTCCCGCAGTTTGTGCGTTCGCAGACGGGGTTGGGGGCGAGTGGGGCTGTGTCTCACTGATTGCTTAATGCTTGTGTGAACGTTGTACTGAATGCCCCGGTTGAGAGATCGGGGCATTTTTTTGTGGGCGGTTATCGGGCGGGGGCTTCGTGTTTGGTGCTTATTGAGTACATATCCGTTGCTGCGGTAACGGCTTCTTAGGGTTCCGCCCTTACGGCGGGTCACCTTTTCCAAACGCCGAAAAGGTAACCCAAAAGGCTTGCTCCTACGTGCGGCCCGCTCGCTGGGGCTCGGGGTTCCTTCGCTCCGGGATTGATCCGGGCGCAGCGCCTACGGTTTGCTTCGCTGCACCTCCTCTCGCTGTGTTTGGCTTCGCCAAACGGTCGCTGCGCTCCCACGCCCGGATCAATCCCTCCACTCAGCCTTCCGACGTCGCCTTACAGATCAAGAGCCGCAGCCGAGCTAACGCTCATCCTGTTGAGTGGTGAGGAGCAACAGCGTGCTCGGCTTTGGATTGGTGGTGGATTCGCCCCTCACCCCAGCCACTCCCGGAGGGAGAGGGCTGGGGTGAGGGGCTTTTGATCTGGTTTGTGATCTTGCTTCGGCTTTTGATTTTTTGCCCCATCGGCAGGCCGAGCGAAGGTGTTCATCCGGGGGTTAGGCGCGCAGCGCCGTGCGGCGTAGCCGCATACATCGAGAGGAGGTGCAGCGAAGCAAACCGTAGGCGATGCCCCCGGATGGACACCGTAGCGAGGGAACACTGAGCCTCAGCGAAGTGCCGTACGCCGGGGCCAAGCCTTTTGGGTTACCTTTTCGGCGTTTGGAAAAGGTGACTCGCTGTAAGAGCGAAACCGCCAGCGGCAGCACCCGCAGCAACGGATATGCCCCCAATCCCCAATCCCCAATCCCCAATCCCCAATCCCCAAATCCCAGACAAACAAAAACGGCCCCTATATAAATAGAGGCCGTTCCCGGTACAACTTCAAGACGTTATCGCAAGACAGGTCTTATTTGCGGTCTTCCAGCTTGGTGATATCACGCGACTCATAGCCGGTGTACAACTGGCGCGGACGGCCAATCTTGTACGGGCTGGAGAGCATTTCTTTCCAGTGGGAGATCCAGCCGACAGTACGTGCCAGAGCAAAGATCACAGTGAACATGCTGGTCGGAATGCCGATCGCCTTGAGGATGATCCCCGAGTAGAAGTCGACGTTCGGGTACAGCGAGCGTTCGATGAAGTACGGGTCGGTCAGCGCGATCTCTTCCAGGCGCATGGCCAGTTCGAGTTGCGGATCGTTGTTGATGCCCAGTTCCTTCAGTACTTCGTCGCAGGTCTGCTTCATTACAGTCGCGCGAGGGTCGCGGTTCTTGTAAACGCGGTGACCGAAGCCCATCAGTTTGAACGGATCGTTCTTGTCCTTGGCCTTGGCGATGAACTTGTCGATGTTGGACACATCGCCAATTTCGTCGAGCATGGTCAATACGGCTTCGTTCGCACCACCGTGGGCAGGGCCCCATAGTGCGGCGATGCCGGCGGCGATACAGGCGAACGGGTTAGCGCCCGAGGAACCTGCCAGACGCACGGTGGAAGTCGATGCGTTCTGCTCGTGGTCGGCGTGGAGGATGAAGATCCGGTCCATGGCCTTGGCGAGTACCGGGCTGATCGGTTTGATCTCGCACGGGGTGTTGAACATCATGTGCAGGAAGTTTTCCGCGTACGTCAGGTCGTTGCGCGGGTACATCATGGGTTGGCCCATGGAGTACTTGTAAACCATCGCTGCCAGGGTTGGCATCTTGGCAACCAGACGGATCGCGGAGATTTCGCGATGCTGCGGGTTATTGATGTCCAGGGAGTCGTGGTAGAAGGCCGAAAGGGCGCCGACTACGCCGCACATGACGGCCATCGGGTGGGCGTCGCGACGGAAGCCGTTGAAGAAGGTTTTCAGCTGCTCGTGAACCATGGTGTGGTTTTTCACGGTGCTGACGAACTGGGCCTTCTGCTCTGCGGTCGGCAGTTCGCCGTTGAGCAGCAGGTAGCAGGTTTCCAGGTAGTCCGACTTTTCAGCCAGCTGTTCGATCGGGTAGCCGCGGTGCAACAGAATGCCGTTGTCGCCGTCGATATAGGTGATCTTCGATTCGCACGAGGCGGTCGACATGAAACCAGGGTCGAAAGTGAAGCGGCCCGTGGCCGTCAGGCCCCGAACATCGATTACATCGGGACCAACGGTGCCGGTTAAAATGGGCAGCTCGACGGGGGCTGCGCCCTCGATGATCAACTGCGCTTTTTTGTCAGCCATGTGGCCTCCTATTTATGCTTGAACCATCAGACAGACCCCCCACGCAGGGCCCGCACCACTATAGTGAGATAAATTCGAATGTCAATTTGCCTAAAGTCTTGCTCCAGAAGGCTTTAAGCGCACTTTTTCCTCGAAATTGACTGCCATTTACGCCTTTTATACGACTTGTGCAATCAGCTATTTGGGGTAGGTGATTGCGTTGTCATTAGTAGCCTAACTGTCTATACTCGGCCACCGACCGCCAAGGGCTTTTGGGCCTGCTTTATTGGGGGTCGCATCCCTGGGTGGTGGTTACCTGACCAGTGCACTCCCCAACAACTTTGCCCTGATTGTTAGGGGCTCTTCAGTGTGAAAAAAAAGCCGTGAAAAGCCAACGACCTGTAAACCTAGACCTAAGGACCATCAAACTCCCCATCACCGGCGTTACGTCGTTTCTTCACCGTGTTTCCGGCATCATCCTCTTCCTGGGTATTGGCTTCATGCTTTATGCATTGGGCAAGTCTCTGGGTTCCGAGGAAGGTTTTGCCGAAGTGAAGGCATGCTTGACCAGTCCGCTGGCCAAGTTCGTAGCATGGGGCCTCCTGTCCGCTCTGCTGTATCACCTGGTAGCCGGTGTGCGCCACTTGATCATGGACATGGGCATCGGTGAGACGCTGGAAGGCGGCCGCCTGGGCTCGAAAATTATCATCGCCGTTTCCGTGGTGTTGATCGTTCTGGCAGGAGTTTGGATATGGTAACCAGCGTTACGAACCTTTCGCGTTCGGGCCTCTATGACTGGATGGCGCAACGTGTGTCTGCGGTTGTTCTCGCGGCTTATTTCATCTTTCTGATCGGATACCTTGCAGTGAATCCGGGCATTGGCTACGACCAGTGGCACGGCCTGTTCGCTCACAACGGGATGCGTATCTTCAGTCTGCTGGCCCTCGTTGCCCTTGGCGCTCACGCCTGGGTCGGCATGTGGACCATCGCGACCGACTACCTGACGCCAATGGCGCTGGGCAAGTCCGCGACCGCAGTACGTTTCCTTTTCCAGGCAGTATGCGGCGTTGCGATGTTCGCTTACTTCGTCTGGGGTGTGCAGATTCTCTGGGGTATCTGAGTCATGGCTAACATTCCAACGATTTCTTTCGACGCCATCATTATTGGTGGTGGCGGTGCCGGCATGCGCGCTGCGTTGCAGCTGGCACAGGGCGGTCACAAGACTGCCGTGATCACCAAGGTTTTCCCGACCCGTTCGCACACTGTATCCGCCCAGGGCGGCATCACCTGCGCAATCGCGTCCGCTGACCCGAACGATGACTGGCGCTGGCACATGTACGATACCGTCAAGGGTTCCGACTACATCGGTGACCAGGACGCTATCGAATACATGTGTCAGGAAGGCCCGGCTGCCGTTTATGAGCTGGACCACATGGGCATGCCGTTCTCGCGTACCGAACAGGGCCGCATCTACCAGCGTCCGTTCGGCGGCCAGTCCAAGGACTACGGCAAAGGCGGGCAGGCTGCCCGTACGTGCGCCGCTTCCGACCGTACCGGTCACGCGCTGCTGCACACCCTTTATCAGGGCAACCTGAAAGCCGGTACCACGTTCCTGAACGAGTACTACGCTGTCGATCTGGTGAAAAACCAGGAAGGCGACTTCGTCGGTGTGATCGCGATCTGCATCGAAACCGGCGAAACCACCTACATTCGCGCCAAAGCCACCGTATTGGCTACCGGCGGTGCAGGTCGTATCTACGCGTCCACCACCAACGCCCTGATCAACACCGGTGACGGCGTCGGCATGGCTCTGCGTGCTGGCGTGCCGGTACAAGACATCGAAATGTGGCAGTTCCACCCGACCGGCATCGCCGGCGCCGGTGTACTGGTGACCGAAGGTTGCCGTGGTGAAGGTGGTTACCTGATCAACAAGCACGGCGAGCGTTTCATGGAGCGTTACGCTCCGAACGCCAAAGACCTTGCCGGTCGTGACGTGGTTGCTCGCTCGATGGTTAAGGAAATCATCGCTGGCAACGGTTGCGGTCCGAATGGCGACCACGTATTGCTCAAACTCGACCACCTGGGCGAGGAAGTGCTGCACAGCCGTCTGCCAGGCATCTGCGAACTGTCGAAGACTTTCGCTCACGTTGACCCGGTTGTTGCCCCGGTTCCGGTTGTTCCGACTTGCCACTATATGATGGGCGGCGTTGCCACCAACATTCACGGCCAGGCGATCACCCAGGACGCTGAAGGCGTCGACAAGATCATCCCAGGTCTGTTCGCAGTAGGCGAAGTGGCTTGCGTATCGGTTCACGGTGCCAACCGTCTGGGCGGCAACTCGCTGCTCGACCTGGTGGTGTTCGGCCGCGCTGCCGGCCTGCACCTGGAAAAGGCGCTGACCGACGGCATCGAATACGACGACGCTACCGAAGCCGACATCGACGCTGCCCTGTCGCGTCTGAACGCACTGAACAGCCGTACTGATGGCGAAGACGTGGCAACCCTGCGTCGCGAGCTGCAGAACTGCATGCAGAACTACTTCGGTGTGTTCCGTACCGGCGAATACATGCAGAAAGGTATCGCTCAGCTTGCTGACCTGCGTACCCGCATCGCCAACGTGAAGATCAACGATAAGTCGCAGGCGTTCAACACTGCCCGTATCGAAGCGCTGGAACTGCAAAACCTGCTGGAAGTGGCTGAAGCTACCGCCATCGCCGCTGAAGTCCGCAAAGAGTCGCGCGGTGCTCACGCCCGTGAAGACTTCGAAGACCGTGACGACGAAAACTGGCTGTGCCACACCCTGTACTTCCCGGGTGACAAGCGCGTCACCAAGCGTGCCGTGAACTTCTCGCCGAAGACTGTTCCGACTTTTGAACCTAAGATTCGGACTTATTAAGGGTGGCCGCCATGTTGCAAGTCAGCGTTTATCGTTACAACCCTGATCAGGACGCCGCGCCGTTCATGCAGGAATTCCAGATCGATACCGGTGGTAAAGATCTGATGGTGCTGGACGTACTGGCCCTGATCAAAGAGCAGGACGAAGGTTTCTCCTATCGTCGCTCTTGCCGTGAAGGTGTCTGCGGTTCCGACGGCATGAATATCAACGGCAAGAACGGTCTGGCGTGCATCACGCCGCTGTCCGCCGTCGTAAAAGGCAACAAGTTGATCGTTCGTCCGCTGCCAGGTTTGCCGGTTATCCGTGACCTGGTCGTCGATATGAGCATCTTCTACAAGCAATACGAGAAGGTGAAGCCATACCTGCAGAACGACACGCCGGCTCCGGCCATCGAGCGTCTGCAGTCCCCTGAAGAGCGTGAAAAGCTCGACGGTCTGTACGAGTGCATTCTGTGCGCCTGCTGCTCGACCTCGTGCCCGTCCTTCTGGTGGAACCCGGACAAGTTCCTGGGTCCAGCTGCACTGCTGCAAGCGTACCGCTTCCTGGCAGACAGCCGCGACACCAAGACGTCCGAGCGTCTGGCTTCGCTCGATGACCCGTTCAGCGTCTTCCGCTGCCGGGGCATCATGAACTGCGTCAACGTATGTCCGAAAGGCCTGAACCCGACTAAGGCCATCGGTCACATCCGTAACATGCTGCTTTCGAGCGGCGTGTGATTCAGCTGCTGTAACCGTAGGACCGCTGTACCGAAGAGGCTGTGGCGCGGGCTTCAACCCGCGTCATGGCTATAACCAGAGCAGCAGCCACAAGCTGCAGCTCTTATTTTGAAGAAATGAGACAAGCAGGGGCATCCGGGCTGGTACCCGGACTATCAGCGTGATCCTAAGTGGCTTGTTTTGGTCGCTGCATTCGGACTTCTGCAAGTTTGCTCGGTATTGACGCCGATGGTGTTCCCCTAACCGAGGGTGACCAAGCATGCAAGAAAGCGTGATGCAGCGCATGTGGAACAGCGCCTACCTTTCAGGTGGAAACGCTGCCTATGTGGAAGAGCTTTATGAGCTCTACCTGCACGACCCTAACGCTGTGCCAGAAGAGTGGCGCACCTACTTTCAGAAGTTGCCTGCCGACGGCAACTCTGCCACTGATGTTTCGCACTCCACAATTCGCGATCATTTCGTGCTGCTGGCAAAGAACCAGCGCCGCGCCCAACCGGTTTCCGCCGGAAGCGTGAGCAGTGAGCACGAGAAGAAGCAAGTTGAAGTGCTGCGATTGATCCAGGCCTACCGTATGCGTGGCCACCAGGCAGCCCAGCTTGACCCGCTGGGGCTGTGGCAGCGTCCTGCACCTGCAGACCTGTCGATCAATCATTACGGCTTGACCAATGCCGATCTTGATACGACCTTCCGTGCCGGCGACCTGTTCATCGGCAAAGAGGAAGCGAGCCTACGCGAAATTCACGAAGCGTTGCAGCAGACATATTGCCGCACCATCGGCGCTGAATTTACGCACATCACCGATTCCGAGCAGCGCCAGTGGTTTCAGCAGCGTCTGGAAAGCGTGCGTGGTCGTCCGACGTACTCGGCCGACATCAAGAGCCACCTGCTCGAGCGCGTCACTGCCGGTGAAGGCCTGGAAAAATACCTGGGCACCAAATATCCGGGCACCAAGCGTTTCGGTCTGGAAGGCGGCGAAAGCCTGATTCCGATGCTCGACGAACTGATCCAGCGTTCCGGTTCCTACGGCACCAAGGAAGTCGTCATCGGCATGGCCCACCGTGGCCGTCTGAACGTGCTGGTCAACACCTTCGGCAAGAACCCGCGCGAGCTGTTCGACGAGTTCGAAGGCAAGAAGAAGGTCGAGCTGGGTTCCGGTGACGTTAAATACCACCAGGGCTTCTCGTCCAACGTGATGACCGCAGGCGGTGAAGTTCACCTGGCCATGGCGTTCAACCCGTCCCACCTGGAAATCGTTTCCCCGGTGGTCGAAGGTTCGGTTCGCGCCCGTCAGGATCGTCGTAACGACCCGACCGGTGAGAAGGTTCTGCCGATCTCCATCCACGGTGACGCTGCGTTCGCAGGTCAGGGCGTGGTCATGGAAACCTTCCAGATGTCGCAGACCCGCGGTTTCAAAACCGGCGGTACCGTGCACATCGTGATCAACAACCAGGTTGGTTTCACCATCAGCAACCCGCTGGACTCGCGTTCCACCGAGTACGCCACCGACGTTGCGAAGATGATCCAGGCGCCGATCCTCCATGTGAATGGTGATGATCCGGAAGCCGTGCTGTTCGTGACCCAGTTGGCCATCGACTACCGCATGCAGTTCAAGCGTGACGTGGTGATCGACCTGGTCTGCTACCGCCGTCGCGGCCACAACGAAGCCGACGAGCCAAGCGGCACCCAGCCTCTGATGTACCAGCAGATCACCAAGCAGCGCACCACCCGTGAGCTGTACGCTGATCGTCTGACCCAGGGCGGTGTGCTCGACGCAGAGCGTGTTCAGGCGAAAGTCGACGAATACCGCAACGCGCTGGACAACGGTCTGCACGTAGTGAAGTCGCTGGTCAAAGAGCCGAACAAAGAGCTGTTCGTGGACTGGCGTCCGTATCTGGGCCACGCCTGGACTGCGCGTCACGACACCCGCTTTGATCTGAAGACCCTACAAGAACTGTCCGCCAAGCTGCTGGAAATTCCGGAAGGCTTCGTGGTTCAGCGTCAGGTCGCGAAGATCTACGAAGACCGTCAGAAGATGCAAGCCGGCGGCCTGCCGATCAACTGGGGTTACGCCGAAACCATGGCGTACGCGACCCTGGCGTTCGAAGGTCACCCGATCCGCATGACCGGTCAGGACATCGGCCGCGGTACGTTCTCGCACCGTCACGCTGTGTTGCACAACCAGAAAGACGCGGGCACCTACATTCCGCTGCAGCACCTGTACGACGGTCAGCCACGCTTTGACCTGTACGACTCGTTCCTGTCGGAAGAAGCGGTACTGGCATTCGAATACGGTTACTCGACCACTACGCCGGATGCGCTGGTGATCTGGGAAGCCCAGTTCGGTGACTTCGCCAACGGTGCACAGGTTGTAATCGACCAGTTCATCACCAGCGGCGAGCACAAGTGGGGCCGTCTCTGCGGTCTGACCATGTTGCTGCCACACGGTTACGAAGGTCAGGGCCCTGAGCACAGCTCGGCGCGTCTTGAGCGTTACCTGCAACTGTGCGCCGAGCACAATATTCAGGTTGCCGTACCGACCACGCCAGCACAGATCTACCATTTGCTGCGTCGTCAGGTGATTCGCCCGCTGCGCAAGCCGTTGATCGTTCTGACTCCAAAGTCGCTGCTGCGCCACAAGCTGGCCATCTCGACCCTGGAAGATCTGGCCGAAGGTTCGTTCCAGACCGTGATCCCGGAAATCGATACTCTGGACCCGAAAAAGGTCGAGCGTGTTGTTCTGTGTAGCGGCAAGGTCTACTACGACCTGCTGGAAAAACGCCGTGCCGAAGGCCGTGAAGATATTGCCATCGTGCGTATCGAGCAGCTGTACCCATTCCCTGAGGACGACTTGAAAGAAGTCCTGGCTCCGTACACCAACGTCAAAAATGCCGTTTGGTGTCAGGAAGAGCCGATGAACCAGGGCGCCTGGTACTGCAGCCAGCACCACTTGCGTCGCAGCATCGGGAACCTCGACAAGTCTCTCGTACTTGAGTACGCGGGCCGTGAGGCTTCTGCTGCCCCAGCTTGTGGTTACGCATCGATGCACGCCGAGCAGCAGGAAAAACTCCTGCAAGACGCGTTTACCATTTAACGCCTTCGCGCACCTGAAACCGAATTTAAGGAACCACAGATAATGGCTATCGAGATCAAAGCCCCCACTTTCCCGGAATCGGTTGCCGATGGCACCGTTGCCACCTGGCACAAGCAACCGGGCGACGCCGTCAAGCGCGACGAACTGATCGTTGACATCGAAACTGACAAAGTCGTACTGGAAGTTCTGGCTACCGCCGACGGCGTGCTGGGCGCAATCGTCAAGGGCGAGGGCGAAACCGTCCTGTCCGACGAAGTCCTGGGCTCCATCGTTGAAGGCGGCGCGGCTGCTGCTCCAGCCGCCGCTGCTGCTCCGGCCGCTGCTGCCGCTGCACCAGCTGCTGGCGAAGGCGAAGACGATCCTGTTGCTGCTCCGGCTGCGCGCAAGCTGGCTGAAGAAAACGGCATCAACATCGCTTCCGTTGCCGGCACCGGCAAAGGCGGTCGTGTGACCAAGGAAGACGTGGTGGCTGCTGTTGCCGCGAAGAAAGCCGCTCCGGCTGCCGCACCTGCCAAGGCTGCTGCTCCGGCTGCCGCTGCTCCTGTGTTCGCCGCTGGCGACCGCATCGAGAAGCGCGTGCCGATGACCCGCGTTCGTGCCACCGTCGCCAAGCGTCTGGTTGAAGCTCAGTCGAACATGGCGATGCTGACCACTTTCAACGAAGTCGACATGACCGAAGTCATGGCGCTGCGTTCGAAGTACAAGGATCTGTTCGAGAAGTCCCACAACGGCGTACGCCTGGGCTTCATGTCGTTCTTCGTGAAAGCAGCTACCGAAGCGCTGAAGCGTTTCCCTGCTGTCAACGCGTCGATCGACGGCGGCGACATCGTTTACCACGGCTACGCTGACATCGGCGTTGCCGTTTCCAGCGACCGTGGCCTGGTTGTACCGGTCCTGCGTAACGCCGAGCTGATGAGCCTGGCTGAAATCGAAGGCGGCATCGCCACTTTCGGCAAGAAAGCCCGTGACGGCAAACTGTCGATGGACGAGATGACCGGTGGTACCTTCACCATCACCAACGGTGGTACCTTCGGTTCGATGATGTCGACCCCGATCGTCAACCCGCCGCAGGCAGCGATTCTGGGCATGCACAACATCATCCAGCGTCCAATGGCCATCAACGGTCAGGTCGTGATTCGTCCGATGATGTACCTGGCACTGTCCTACGATCACCGTCTGATCGATGGCAAAGAAGCTGTGACCTTCCTGGTGACCATCAAGAACCTGCTGGAAGATCCGGCTCGTCTGTTGCTGGATATCTGATAGAAGCAGCTGCGAGCTTCAAGTTTCAAGCTGCAGGAAAAGGCAGCTTGGCTTGGAGCGCGCGGCTTGAAGCTTTTCGCTAAAGAGGAATTTTTGAATGTCGCAGAAATTTGACGTAGTAGTGATCGGTGCCGGCCCTGGCGGCTATGTGGCTGCCATCAAGGCCGCGCAGCTGGGTCTCACCACTGCCTGCATCGAGAAGTACACCGACGCTGAAGGCAAGCAAGCCCTCGGCGGTACTTGCCTGAACGTCGGCTGCATTCCGTCCAAGGCGCTGCTGGACAGCTCCTGGAAGTACAAGGAAGCCAAAGAGAGCTTCAACGTTCACGGTATCTCGACCGGCGAAGTCAAAATGGACGTCGCTGCGATGGTTGGCCGCAAGGCTGGCATCGTCAAGAACCTGACCGGCGGCGTTGCTACCCTGTTCAAGGCCAACGGCGTTACTTCGATCCAGGGTCACGGCAAACTGCTGGCTGGCAAGAAAGTCGAAGTCACCAAGCCGGACGGCTCGGTTGAAGTCATCGAAGCTGAAAACGTCATCCTGGCTCCAGGTTCGCGTCCGATCGACATTCCACCGGCTCCGGTCGACCAGAAAGTCATCGTTGATTCGACTGGTGCACTGGAATTCCAGACCGTACCCAAGCGTCTGGGCGTGATCGGCGCTGGCGTGATCGGTCTGGAACTGGGTTCGGTGTGGTCGCGTCTGGGCTCCGAAGTGGTTGTCCTGGAAGCACTGGACACTTTCCTGATGGCAGCGGACACCGCTGTTTCCAAGGAAGCGCTGAAAACCCTGACCAAACAAGGTCTGGACATCAAACTGGGCGCTCGCGTGACCGGTTCGAAAGTCAACGGCGACGAAGTCGTTGTTAACTACACCGATGCCAACGGCGAACAGACCATCACTTTCGACAAGCTGATCGTAGCCGTTGGTCGCCGTCCGGTGACCACTGATCTGCTGGCTGCCGACAGCGGCGTGACCCTCGACGAGCGCGGTTTCGTGCACGTTGACGATCACTGCGCGACCACCGTACCGGGCGTTTTCGCCATCGGTGACGTGGTTCGCGGCATGATGCTGGCTCACAAGGCTTCGGAAGAAGGCATCATGGTTGTCGAGCGCATCAAGGGCCACAAGGCTCAGATGAACTATGACCTGATCCCTTCGGTTATTTATACTCACCCGGAAATCGCGTGGGTTGGCAAAACCGAGCAGGCCTTGAAAGCCGAAGGCGTTGAAGTTAACGTCGGCACCTTCCCGTTCGCCGCTTCCGGCCGTGCCATGGCTGCCAACGATACCGGTGGTTTCGTCAAGGTCATCGCTGATGCCAAGACTGACCGCGTATTGGGCGTGCACGTGATTGGCCCGAGCGCTGCAGAACTGGTTCAGCAGGGCGCGATCGGTATGGAATTCGGCACCAGCGCTGAAGATCTGGGCATGATGGTTTTCTCCCATCCGACCCTGTCTGAAGCCTTGCACGAAGCCGCTCTGGCTGTGAATGGCGGCGCCATCCACATTGCCAACCGCAAGAAGCGTTAAGACATAATAAGAAACCACGGCGGTAACGGCCCGTCGTGAGCCTTGCGAGCAAGTCTCACCGCGGAATGTCCGCTGGACGCAGTCTTGCGTAGCTCAGCTACGCAAGCAGCAGTCACAGGTGGCGCGGCACTCAAACGAGCGCAGCGCCGAATGCGCAGTACCTAACGAAGACGGTAAAAAGCATGAATCTTCACGAGTATCAGGGTAAGCAGCTGTTCGCTGAATACGGCCTGCCAGTTTCCACTGGTTACGCAGTAGACACCCCGGAAGCAGCAGCAGAAGCTTGCGACAAAATCGGCGGCAGTGAGTGGGTTGTCAAAGCCCAGGTCCACGCTGGTGGTCGCGGTAAAGCGGGCGGCGTCAAGCTGGTTCGCAGCAAAGAAGACGCCAAAGCCTTCGCACAGCAGTGGCTGGGCAAGCGTCTGGTGACTTACCAGACTGACGCCAATGGCCAGCCAGTCACCAAGATCCTGGTTGAATCGTGCACTGATATCGCTAAAGAGCTGTACCTGGGCGCTGTCGTTGACCGTTCGAGCCGTCGCATCGTGTTCATGGCTTCCACCGAAGGTGGCGTGGACATCGAGAAAATCGCTCACGACACTCCAGAAAAAATTCTGAAAGCCACTATCGATCCACTGGTTGGCGCTCAGCCATTCCAGGGTCGCGAGCTGGCATTCCAGCTAGGTCTGGAAGGCAAGCAGGTTGCTCAGTTCGCCAAGATCTTCGTAGGTCTGGCCAAGCTGTTCAAGGATCACGACCTGGCTCTGCTGGAAGTGAACCCGCTGGTGATCAAGGCTGACGGCGATCTGCACTGCCTGGACGCCAAGATCAACATCGACGCCAACGCAATGTACCGTCAGCCTAAGCTGAAGACTTTCCACGATCCGTCGCAAGACGATCCGCGCGAAGCGCACGCTGCCAAGTTCGAACTGAACTACGTGGCACTGGAAGGCAACATCGGCTGCATGGTCAACGGTGCTGGCCTGGCCATGGGTACCATGGACATCGTCAACCTGCATGGCGGCAAGCCAGCCAACTTCCTCGACGTAGGTGGTGGCGCTACCAAAGAACGCGTAACTGAAGCGTTCAAGATCATTCTGTCCGACACCAACGTCGCTGCAGTACTGGTCAACATCTTCGGCGGCATCGTTCGTTGCGACATGATTGCCGAAGGCATCATCGGCGCTGTGAAAGAAGTCGGCGTGAAAATCCCGGTTGTTGTTCGCCTTGAAGGCAACAACGCTGAGCTGGGCGCTAAAGTACTGGCAGAAAGCGGTTTGAACATCATCGCTGCTACCAGCCTGACCGACGCTGCTCAACAAGTTGTCAAAGCTGCGGAGGGCAAATAATGAGCGTCCTGATCAATAAAGACACCAAAGTTATCTGCCAGGGTATTACCGGTTCGCAAGGTAGTTTCCACACCCAGCAAGCCATCGAATACGGCACCAAGATGGTTGGTGGCGTTACTCCTGGCAAAGGCGGTACCGAGCACCTGGGTCTGCCAGTGTTCAACACCGTCAAAGACGCAGTAGCCGCCACTGGCGCTACCGCCAGCGTGATCTACGTTCCGGCTCCTTTCTGCAAGGACTCGATCCTGGAAGCAGCATTCGGCGGCATCAAGCTGATCGTCTGCATCACCGAAGGCATTCCTACCCTGGACATGCTGGACGCCAAAGTTAAGTGCGACGAGCTGGGCGTAGTCCTGATCGGCCCTAACTGCCCAGGCGTGATCACCCCAGGCGAATGCAAGATCGGCATCATGCCAGGTCACATTCACTTGCCAGGCAAGGTCGGTATCGTTTCGCGTTCCGGCACCCTGACCTACGAAGCTGTGAAGCAGACTACTGACGCCGGTTTCGGTCAGTCGACTTGCGTCGGCATCGGTGGTGACCCGATCCCGGGTTCGAACTTCATCGACATCCTGAAGCTGTTCCAGGAAGACCCGAAGACCGAAGCGATCGTGATGATCGGTGAGATCGGCGGTTCGGCTGAAGAAGAAGCGGCTGCCTACATCAAGGCACACGTGACCAAGCCGGTTGTTTCCTACATCGCTGGTGTGACTGCTCCTCCGGGCAAGCGCATGGGCCATGCTGGCGCAATCATCTCTGGCGGCAAAGGCACTGCAGACGAGAAATTCGCTGCACTGCAAGACGCAGGCGTGAAAACCGTGCGTTCGCTGGCAGACATCGGCAAGGCCCTGGCCGAGCTGACCGGTTGGGCTGTCAAGTAAGCCTCGCGCTTAGCTGACGCTATACCAAACAAAGGCCACCTTCGGGTGGCCTTTGTCGTTTCTGGTGTTCGGTTGGCTTTTGTGGTGAGGGGATTTATCCCCGATGGGCTGCGAAGCGACCCCAAAGCCATTCAATGGGGCATGTCTGAACAATTGCGTTGACTGATAGGGGCCGCTCCGCGCCCCATCGGGGATAAATCCCCTCATCACAGGGTTCTCTGTAGGAAAAATTGATGCGTAAACGCGACACAGACACGTCGCGTATCGGATAGTTCGCCCTCAAACAGTGCGTTTGTCAGACAAATTCGTTAGGCTAGCAGCCATTTTTGCGTCTGCCGCCCACAAGGTATGCGACGCGCTAAACGGGTCAGTCTCATACGGACTGACAGCATTTCCCTAACCCCACAGGGAAATCCCCCTCTAAATTCCGATTCAGTAGTGTGGTATTTCCTTAATGAAAGTTTTGAAAGGTCAGGACATCCTGGCACTTGGTTTTATGACATTTGCCCTGTTCGTCGGGGCCGGTAACATTATCTTCCCGCCTATCGTCGGTTTGCAGGCCGGACCTCATGTCTGGATGGCGGCGCTGGGTTTTCTGATCACGGCGGTTGGTCTGCCGGTGATCACCGTCGTTGCCCTGGCCAAGGTCGGCGGCGCGATGGATACGCTGAGCAGCCCGATCGGCAAGATCGCCGGCGGTGTGCTCGCCGCGGCGTGCTATCTGGCGGTCGGCCCATTGTTCGCCACTCCACGTACCGCGACCGTATCGTTCGAAGTGGGTCTGGCACCGCTGACTGGCGAAAGCCCGCTGGCGCTGTTCCTCTACAGCTCGGTGTACTTCCTGCTGGTGTTCTTCATCTCGCTGTATCCGGGGCGGCTGCTGGACACCGTGGGGCGTTTCCTCGCGCCGTTGAAGATCATCGCACTGGCGGTGCTCGGTATCGCTGCATTCGCCTTGCCGGCGGGTGACATTGGTCAGGGCACGCCGGAGTACGTGGCGGCACCGTTCTCCCAGGGTTTCATCAACGGTTACCTGACCATGGATACCCTCGGCGCTCTGGTGTTCGGCATCGTCATCGTCAACGCAATCCGTTCCCGTGGCGTCGATTCGCCTGCGCTGATCACCCGTTACGCGATCATTGCCGGCCTTATCGCCGGTGTCGGTCTGGCGCTGGTCTACATCAGCCTGTTCCGCCTCGGTTCCGGCAGCCATGAAGTGGCGGTCGGTGCCACCAACGGCGCGGCGGTGCTGCACGCTTACGTGCAACACACCTTCGGTTCGCTGGGCAGCGGTTTCCTCGCGGTGCTGATCTCGTTGGCATGCCTGGTGACGGCGGTCGGTCTGACCTGCGCTTGCGCTGAATACTTCAGCCGCGTGCTGCCACTGTCCTACAAGACGCTGGTGATCATTCTGGCGGCGTTCTCGCTGCTGGTGTCGAACCTGGGCCTGACCAAGCTGATTGCCTTCTCGATTCCGGTACTGACCGCGATCTACCCGCCGTGCATCGTGCTGGTCGGTCTGAGCTTCTGCAAAGACTTCTGGCATGAACACGGCCGCATCCTCGGCCCGGTGATGCTGGTGTCCTTCGTGTTCGGCAGCATCGACGCCCTCAAGGGCGCCGGTCTGGCCGACTGGATGCCGTCGCAGCTGTCCCACCTGCCGCTGAGCGAGCAGGGCCTGGCGTGGCTGGTGCCGTGCGTCATGACCCTGGTGGTCGCAGTGGTCTGCGATCGCCTGCTGGGCAAGCGCAGCGAAGCAGTTGCCTGACGTTGTCTGACCCGCCAAAAGCGGGTCTTCAACGCTTAAACAGAAATGCCCCGTATCAATCGATACGGGGCATTTTTTATGCGCGTCAGGCAGTGTCTTTTTCCTTACGCTAACGTCGAAGGGGTGCGTCGCTTTTAAGTAGGAGTGAGCCTGCTCGCGATAGCAATTTGTCAGCCGACTTCTCAATGGCCACTGACACTACGCTATCGCGAGCAGGCTCACTCCTGCAGGTACTGTGCTCACTGCTCACAAGGAACCGCATGTCGTTCATCCAAGCCAACCTGATCCACCTGCTGGCCGCGCTCTGGTTTGTCATCTGCTGGGGCGGCTATACCCGTTATGCGTCCTGGAAGGCCCGCGACACCGCGTGCCTGGCCAGTGTGCTGCACCTGTACCGCGAAGACTGGATGCGCCGCATGCTGCTGCGCGACAACCGCATCGCCGATGCCAGCGTGATCGGCAATCTGGAGCGTAACGCCTCGTTCTTCGCCTCCAGCACCCTGATCATTCTCGCCGGCATTCTGACCGTGCTGGGCGCGTCCGAGCGCGCCGTGTCGTTGCTGGCGGACATTCCGATGGTCCAGCAGGCGTCGCAGGGCATGTCGGAGATCAAGTTGCTGTGCCTGGCGCTGGTGTTCGTCTATGCCTTCTTCACATTCAGCTGGTGCATGCGCCAGTACAACTTTGCCGCAGTACTGGTCGGTTCGGCGCCGATGATCGGCGAGCGCCAGGTTTCCGAGCAAGAGCGCAAGGCGTTCGCGCTACGGGCGGCGCGGGTGATTTCGATGGCGGCCAACCAGTTCAACTTCGGCTTGCGCTCCTACTACTTCGGCATGACCATGCTGGCGTGGTTCGTCAGCCCGTGGCTGTTCATGTTGATGAGCGCTGGCGTGGTGCTGGTGTTGTATCGCCGCGAGTTTCATTCCGACGTGCTCGATGTGATGGTCTATACCCCTACCGAGGCGACGTTGCCCGAAACCAATAAAGAGGCCGCTTGATGAGTATTCCGTTCTGGTGTGTGTTTATCAGTGCATTGTTGATTTACATCGCGCGTATGCCGGTGGGTAAAGCCATGAAAGAGCAGGGCGGTTACAACAACCACCTGCCGCGCCAACAACAGGCGCAACTCACCGGTTATGGCGCGCGGGCACTGGCGGCGCACCAGAACAGCATTGAAGCGTTCATCCTGTTTGCGGTGGGCGTGCTGATGGCGCACACCACGCAAACACAAGGCTGGTTGATCGATGCATTGGCGATCATCTTCGTGATCGCGCGGATTCTCTACTTGTGGTTGTACCTGGCTGATAAACCATCCCTGCGCAGCCTGGTGTGGCTGGTCGGCCTGATCTGTAGTTTGCTGCTGATGATTAGTCCGACTTTTAGAACCCTTCTGCTCTAGAAACAGCCTCTAAGCCGACATTGCCAAAAAATCCCAGGCAAAAGAAAACCCGCACTTGGCGGGTTTTCTTTTTTCTGCATCAAGTCGCAATTATTGCTTCTTGGCAGCTTCGTCTTGAGCAGCCTGATTCGATTCAGCCTGATCTTTGGCGGCTTCAGCGTTTTCTTTCGCTGCGTCGTTCACTTTATCCTGAGCTTCATTCATTTTCTGCTGAGCTTGTTCAGCATGTTGGTTGGCATCTTGAGCTTTGTCCTCGGATTTTTTATCGCAGGCAGCGAGACCGAGGGAAGCGGTCAACATCAAGGCAATAGCTAAAGTCTTACGCATGGGGTGTTTCTCCTTATGGAAAATAACTACTGGCCTTAAGAACGCTGGCCTCAAGGTTAAGTTCCTCATTTCGTTCAGATATATAAGTTTGTTTTTAAATGGAACTTTTGCCGTTCCGTCTGCTACCGAAAACAGACACTAACAAGAGTAATTATCAAATGGTCGAAAACCCCGTTTTTGAGCGTGCGACGCGATTTCTTACGGCGTTGCGCCACTGTCAGGTGCTCGGTTTGACGGTGCACAGCGCCAGCACTGAAGGGCTGACGGTAAAGTTGCCGTACAGCGCGAAAATAGTCGGCAATCCGCAGACTGGCGTGATCCATGGCGGGGCAATTACTTCGTTGATGGACACCGCATGCGGCATGTCGACACTGTGCGTGCTGCCGGAATTCGAAGTCTGCCCGACGCTGGATCTGCGCATCGACTACATGCACGCTGCTGAACCGAACAAGGACGTCTACGGCTTCGCCCAGTGTTATCGGGTCACCACCGACGTGATCTTCGCGCGCGGCTTTGCCTATCAGGACGACCCGCAGCAGCCGATCGCCCATGTCGTTGGCACATTCATGCGCATGGGCAAGGGCCTGAAGGGCACTCAGGGATTTGGCGGCAAGATCAAAGGAGAGCGTCCATGAGTGATGACTGGAAGCAACAGTTGCAGCAGGCTCACGCTCAGGGCGATTACGCGCCGCTGCTGCAGATAATTCCCTACGCCGGGCTGATCGGCATCGAATGCTCGCGAGTCGGCGATGAATTGCTGTTCAAGCTGCCGGCGAACAAGGACAACATTGGTAACCCTTTATTGCCGGCCATCCATGGCGGGGTGATTGCCGGGTTCATGGAGCTGGCGGCCGCGTTGCATTTATTGATCTTCACCGGGGCGCCCGGGGTGCCGAAGATCATCGACTTCTCCCTTGATTACCTGCGTGCCGGGCAGTTTCGCGACACTTGGGCCAAGTGTCAGGTCTGTCGTCAGGGCCGCCGCGTCGCCAACGTTGCGATCACTGCCTGGCAAAGCACCGAGAGCGAGCCGATTGCCACCGCCCGTGCACACTTCAAAATCGATGAGCCCTTGAAATCCTGAACGCTGCCCCCAACTCAGTGAACAACCCGCCGCAGACCATCTGGGTCGCGGCCAATGCCATCTGATTGGAGTTTGATGACCATGAGTGTGGAAACTCAAAAGGAAACCCTGGGCTTCCAGACCGAGGTAAAGCAGCTGCTGCACCTCATGATCCATTCGCTGTATTCCAACAAGGAAATTTTCCTTCGCGAATTGATCTCGAACGCCTCTGACGCTGTCGACAAGCTGCGCTTCGAAGCCCTGGCCAAGCCTGAGTTGCTCGAAGGTGGCGCTGAGCTGAAAATCCGTGTGAGCTTCGACAAGGACGCCAAAACCGTCACCCTCGAAGACAACGGTATCGGCATGAACCGTGACGATGTGATCACCCACCTGGGGACCATCGCCAAATCGGGCACCGCCGATTTCATGAAGAATCTCTCGGGCGATCAGAAGAAAGATTCGCACCTGATCGGCCAGTTCGGTGTGGGCTTCTACTCTGCCTTCATCGTTGCCGACCAGGTTGACGTGTACAGCCGTCGCGCCGGCACTCCAGCCAGCGAAGGCGTGCACTGGTCGTCGAAAGGCGAGGGCGAGTTTGAAGTCGCCACCATCGACAAGCCAGAGCGCGGTACCCGCATCGTCCTGCACCTGAAAGCGGCTGAAGACGAGTTCGCCGATGGCTGGCGTCTGCGCAACATCATCAAGAAGTACTCCGACCACATCGCTTTGCCGATCGAGCTGCCGAAAGAAGCGGCTGCTGCCGAAGGCGAAGAGGCCCCTGCCGTTGAATGGGAAACCGTCAACCGCGCCAGCGCCCTGTGGACCCGTCCGCGCACTGAAGTGAAGGACGAGGAGTACCAGGAGTTCTACAAACACATTGCTCACGACTTTGAAAACCCGCTGGCCTGGAGCCACAACAAGGTCGAAGGCAAGCTCGAGTACAGCTCACTGCTGTACGTGCCGGCCCGTGCACCGTTCGACCTGTACCAGCGTGAAGCGCCGAAAGGCCTGAAGCTGTACGTGCAGCGTGTGTTCGTGATGGACCAGGCAGAGTCGTTCCTGCCGCTGTACCTGCGCTTCATTAAAGGCGTGGTCGATTCCAACGACCTGTCGCTGAACGTGTCGCGGGAAATCCTGCAGAAAGACCCGATCATCGACTCGATGAAGTCGGCGCTGACCAAGCGTGTGCTGGACATGCTGGAAAAACTGGCGAAGAACGAGCCTGAGCAATACAAGGGCTTCTGGAAAAACTTCGGTCAGGTCATGAAAGAAGGCCCGGCAGAAGATTTCGCCAACAAAGAAAAAATTGCCGGTCTGCTGCGCTTCGCATCGACCCTGGGCGATGACGGCGAGCAGATCGTCGGTCTGGCTGACTACCTGGCCCGCGCCAAGGAAGGTCAGGACAAGATCTACTACCTCACCGGCGAAACCTACGCGCAGGTCAAGAACAGCCCGCACCTGGAAGTCTTCCGCAAGAAAGGCATCGAAGTGCTGCTGCTGACCGATCGCATCGATGAGTGGCTGATGAGCTACCTCAGCGAATTCGACGGCAAGACCTTTGTCGACGTGGCACGCGGTGACCTCGATCTGGGCAACCTGGACTCGGAAGAGGACAAGAAGGCTGCGCAAGAAGTCGCCAAGTCCAAAGAAGGTCTGGTTGAGCGTCTGAAAACCGCACTGGGCGATTCGGTTGCCGAGGTTCGCGTATCCCATCGCCTGACCGACTCGCCAGCCATTCTGGCCATCGGAGAACAGGATCTGGGTCTGCAAATGCGCCAGATCCTCGAAGCCAGCGGCCAGAAAGTGCCGGATTCGAAGCCGATCTTCGAATTCAATCCAAGCCACCCGCTGATCGAGAAACTCGACGGCGAGCAGAGCGAAGAGCGTTTTGGCGACCTGTCGCACATTCTCTTCGATCAGGCAGCCCTGGCTGCCGGCGACAGCTTGAAGGATCCGGCCGCGTACGTGCGCCGTCTGAACAAGCTGCTGGTTGAACTGTCGGTTTAATCACGTTGTATAAAAACCCGCTTCGGCGGGTTTTTTCATTCTGGTGTTTACCCTTCAGGAGTCAGAAATGAGCCAAGTCACTGTACGTTCCGTGGTCTATCAGCTTGATGGCCAGCCTTATGAAGGTCGTCTGGCGTTCGACGCCGAGCACAAGGGCGCACGCCCGGGCCTGTTGATGGCGCCGAACTGGATGGGCGTCAGCGCCGGTGCCGAGGAGATCGCCAAGTCGGTCGCGGCCAAGGGCTACGTGGTGTTGATCGCTGACGTTTACGGCCAGGCTGTGCGCCCGCAGAACGCGGACCAGGCCGGCGCGGCGATGATGCCACTGAAGAACGACCGTGCATTGCTGCGCAAGCGCATGCAGGCAGCGTTCGAGCAGTTGCAGAAGCAGGGCGAAGCGGCGGTCGATACGTCGAAACTGGCAGTGTTCGGTTTCTGCTTCGGCGGTTGCTGTGCACTGGATCTGGCCCGTACTGGCGCGCCGGTGAAGGCTGCCGTGTCGTTCCACGGCACGCTGGATTCGCCGAACCCGGCGGACGCGAAGAACATCAAGGGCTCGGTGCTGGTGCTGCATGGCGCTGCCGATCCATTGGTGCCGAAAGAGCAGTTGCCGGCATTTGAAGACGAGATGAATGCGGCGAATGTGGATTGGCAGTTGCTGAGCTACGGTGGTGCGGTGCATTCGTTCACCGATCCGCATGCCAATGTACCGGGCAAGATGATGTACGACGCCAAGACCGCGAAGCGCGCGTTCAAGTCGATGCATGATTTGCTGGATGAAGTGTTCAAGGGCTAAAGCCTGAAAAGCAAAAGCCCCTCACCCTAACCCTCTCCCAGAGGGAGAGGGGACTGATTGGGGGATGCTTGAGGGTTACGCCGACCTGAAAGTGTCTTGGTGAATCCATAATCGCCAAGATTTTTCAGGTCGATGTATGACGCAAGACACCTCGGTCGGCGCCCTCTCCCTCCGGGCGGTCCGACGTTTCGGGAGGGCTGGGGTGAGGGTGCTTTTCAGCGCGGCAACTCGATCCGTTCAACTTCCCCCGGCACCGTCGGCCAATCCCCGGCCGCCCATTTGCGTCGCGCTTCATCGATCACCGCCGGATCGCTCGCGACAAAATTCCAGTTGATCCGCCGTGGCCCGTCCAGCGGCGCGCCGCCGAACACCACTGCATGCACATCACTCTCGGCAAACAGGCTCATCTCTTCCCCGGCCGGCAACACCATCAGCGCATGCGGCTCGATCGTTTCGCCGTTCAACTGTGCATCACCACTGAGCACATAAATCGCCCGTTCCTCGTGCTCGGTCGGGATCAGCAGTGTCGTTGCTGTCTGCATCTTCACTTCGGCGTACAGCGTTGGAGAAAGCACTGGCACCGGCGATTCCAGGCAAAAGCCTGAACCGGCAATCATGCGAATCTGCACGCCGAGGTTATCGCTGACCGGTAGCGTTGCCGCGGGGTGATGGCTGTAATGACCCGGGCCTTGCTCGTGGTCCTTGGGCGAAGCCAGCCAGATCTGCAAGCCGTGCATCGTGAAGCTCTGCTCCCACAACGGCTCGGGCGTGCGCTCGACGTGGGCGATGGCGCTGCCCGCAGTCATCCAGCTGACATCACCGGCGCTGACCACTTGATCGGAGCCGAGGCTGTCCTTGTGCTGGATCTGTCCTTGGAACAGGTAGGTGAGGGTCGACAGACCAATGTGCGGATGCTGTCGGATGTTCATGCCTTTGCCCGTCGGATAAACCGTCTCGAGCATGTGGTCGAAAAACACGAAAGGCCCGACGCTGCGGCATTTGGCTGACGGCAGCGGGCGCAGGATCGGCTGGCCTTCGACGTCTTCGGCGCGCGGGCGGATGATCAGAGGTTGCGTGTCCATGGTGCATTCCAGACTGAGCGGGTGATGCCAGAAGCATAACCCGCCGCTGGCGCGAGGGGGATTACTGGCTATCGAAGCCTTGCGGGGCGTGGGTTTCGATGCTGACGTCGGTCGTGGTCATCAGTTTGTGGATCGGGCAGCGGTCGGCCACTCGTAGCAACTCTTCGCGTTGCGCGTCAGTCAGCACGCCCTTGAGCGTGAGGGTGACGTGTAGCACGTATTTGCCTTTCTGTTCCTCGCTACTGTCACGTTTGACCTCGACACCGACGCCGGTCAGCGGGATGTCTTTCTTCTTCGCGTACATCTTCAAGGTCAGGGCCTTGCAAGCGCCAAGGGCTGCGTCGAAGTAGTCGTGCGGCTCAGGCGCGGTGCCTTCGCCACCGGCCGACTTCGGTACGTCGGCAAACAATTCGTGCTCGTCGATCTTTACGGTGTGACGAAAACCTTCGGCGGAGACGGTGTTGACGGTAACAGTCATGGCAACCTCACTGGCAGTAGGAAAAGTCGTGTGATCAAAAAAGACCTTGCAGTTATAGAGCATTCCCACAAGCACGCGTTCCACTTTCTCACGCCCTAATCTGTTGGACGAGTTGGGCAAGCCGCGCCAGGAATGACTGGCATAGGTGGAGAAATACCCGGAGCGCTTCATGATCGGCTCGGATGTTGTAGGCCGATTCAACAAACTTGGTCAGGAAATGCACAGCTTCACGCCGTTTCTCGATGCCTTGCCCGAAGACGTCGCGCGTAAAGTCGCCCGGGACAACTTCCTGGCGATATTGCCGCGAACAGCGCCCAAGTGCTGGAAAAGCCCCGCTGAATCGTTAATGCCAAGGGTTAGAAGTATCAAGGCCTTTTGATATCACCTTTTCGTCTTACGCAAATTTACGCTGGGCCGATACCTTCTAAGGCAACCAGCTGCAGGGTTGATGCAGCGCTTTTGGAAGGAACCAGAGTAATGAGTATCCGTAGTCTCAATATCGCGCCGCGTGCCGGCCTGGGTTTTGGTTTGCTGGCGCTGATGGTGTTTGCCCTGGGGGCGTTCGCCCTGCTGCAGATGTCGAACATGCGCGCGCAGTCTGATGAGGTCGATAACAACTGGCTGCCGAGCGTGATGGCGGTTGGCGAGATGAGTCAGGACATGCTGCGCCTGCGGGCGCTGACCATGCGCCTGCTGCTCAATCGCGATCCGCAGGCTCTGGAGCAGAATGTCACCAAGCTCAACGAGCTGCGCAGTGTGTTGAGTGAGGCCCAGCAACGCTATGACGTGTTGATTGTGTTGCCCGAGGAGCGAAGTCTGTTTGATCGCTTCAAGGTCGCCGAGCACAAGTATCTGGAGCTGCAGGCGCAGGTCATGACGTTGTCGGCGCAGAACCGGGTGGAGGAGGCGGCGGCAATTCTCAACGGCCAGATGAGTCCGTTGGCGGACGACATCGCTGTGACCTTGCGCGACCTGGTCGAGCTGAACAAGCACAACGCTAATCTCGCGACCGAAGCAGCGCGGTTGGTGTTTATCAATTCGCGGGTGTGGGTCGGTGTGATGATCGGCATCACCGCGCTGATCACCATCGGTCTGGCGCTGCTGCTGACCCGCAGCATTGTCCTGCCGCTGGCGCAATCGCTGGGTGTGGCGCAAGTGGTGGCCGGTGGCGATCTGACGGGCGATATCAGTATTTCCGGCAAGGACGAACCGGCGCGGCTGCTGCAGGCGCTGAAAAGCATGCAACACAATTTGCGCGACACTATCCGGCAGATTTCCGAGTCGTCCAGCCAACTGGCGTCGGCCTCGGAGGAACTCAGTTGCGTCACCGAAGACGCCACGCGCGGGCTGCATCAGCAGAGCCTGGAGATCGAGCAGGCCGCGACAGCGGTCAATCAGATGACCGCTGCAGTGGAAGAGGTGGCGAGCAATGCGGTGGCGACTTCCGAGGCATCGCGCGAGTCTGACCGCATTGCCCAGCATGGGCGCGAGCAGGTCAAGCAGACCGTGACGTCAATCGAATCCCTGGCCGAGGATGTCACGTCCAACGCCACGCAGGTGGAAGACCTGGCGCAGAAGGTTCATGGCATCAGCAAGGTGCTGGACGTGATCCGTTCGATTGCCGAACAGACCAATCTGCTGGCGCTGAACGCCGCGATTGAAGCGGCGCGCGCCGGGGATGCGGGGCGTGGTTTTGCGGTGGTGGCCGATGAGGTGCGGGCGCTGGCGCATCGTACCCAGCAGTCGACCCAGGAAATCGAGCAGATGATCGGCGGCATTCGGCAGGGTACTGATTCGGCGGTGAGCTCGATGCAGCAGAGCAACATTCGTGCGCATTCGACCCTGGAGTTGGCGAAGGCAGCGGGTATGGCGCTGGAGGAGATCGCCTCGGCGTTCACCTTGATCAACGAGCGCAACCTGGTGATCGCCAGCGCCTCGGAGGAGCAGGCGGCGGTGGCGCGGGAGGTGGACCGCAATCTGATGAACATCCGCGATCTGGCGATGCAGACGTCGGCGGGGGCCAATCAGACCAGCGCGGCGAGTCAGGAACTGTCGCGGCTGGCGGTGGATTTGAACAATATGGTGGCGAAGTTTTCGGTCTGAGCGGTGCTATACCCTGTAGGAGTGAGCCTGCTCGCGATTGCTGTCTGACATTCACTGCATGTGTTGTCTGACAGTCCGCTATCGCGAGCAGGCTCACTCCTACAGGTCTTGCATCCATTTCCGGTTGGATTGCAGGCACAAAAAAGCCCCGCATTGGCGGGGCTTTTCGTTGTTGCGTCGGATCAGCTGCCTTTAACGGTTTTGCCGTTGACCGTGCCGTCCTGGAGCATGATGTTGTACTCCTTGCCGTCGGTTTCAACTTGTTGCAGGCGAACCAGCAGGTAATCCCAGTCCTTGGCGAACCACAGGACGGTGATGCGCTTGCTTTGTGTCGGATCGCGCACGCGCTCGACTTTGATCGCGTCGATCTTGCCGGCTTTCGTTTCGACTTTTTCGGTACCCAGTACGCGGAAGTCGTAGGTATCGACATCGCCGCCGTCGACCACTTGATAGCTCATGGTCTTCTTGCCGGACGCCAGGTCGTGTTGCAGTGCCAGTTGATACGTGGACTTGTCGACCATGCCGCGGTTGAGTGGAACCTTGACCGCGTCACCACGATCGATACCGGTGACCATCTTGGCGTTCCAGTCGAAATCCAGGTCAGACTTCTTGGCCTTGCCCAAACCACCCCGTTCGAAGTGGTAGGACTGTGGCAGCAACGTGTCCTTGTCGACGGTCAGGGTGCTTTCTTCGGTCAGGTTGGCGATCATCATCGACGCCTTGAAGCTGAGTTTCCAGACGCCGTTGGCTTCCTTGGTCAGGCTGCGTTCGGCGGTGCCGCTCATGGGTAACTGCTTCCAGTCGGCGGTGTAGCTGGCGGAGAACGGTTGAAGGTCTGCCGCCTGCGCGAAGGGCAGGGCGAGCAAGGCGCAAGCGAAAAGCAGGGCGCGACGCATAAAATCTCCTAGTGTCGAATCAAGTGGCCGCTGGCCGCGAGTAACTGGCCATCCAGTAAAGCACCTTGCTCACCGAGTGCCAGTCGCCCTTCGGCAAACCAGCGTACAGCCATCGGGTAGATCAGGTGTTCCTGAACATGGACTCGCTGCGCCAGACTCTGCGGCGTGTCGTGCAACTCTACCGGTAATACTGCCTGTACGACCAGTGGTCCGCCATCGAGTTCCTCGGTGACGAAGTGCACTGAGCAGCCGTGCTCGGCGTCGCCGGCCTCCAGCGCGCGCTGATGAGTGTGTAACCCTTTGTATTTGGGCAGCAGCGACGGGTGGATATTGAGCAGGCGACCCTGGTAGTGGCGAACGAAATCAGCGCTGAGAATGCGCATGAAGCCGGCCAGTACCACGAGTTTCGGTTTGAATTCGTCGATCAGTTCGATCAGGGCAGCATCGAAGGCCTCGCGACCTTCGAATGCCTTGTGATCCAGCGAGCGGGTGGCGATACCCGCGTCACTGGCGCGTTGCAGGCCGTAGGCGTCGACGCGGTTGGAAATCACCGCAGCGATGCGGACCGGGCTGTCGCCGGTCCGCGTGCTGTCGATCAGAGCCTGCAAGTTACTGCCGGTGCCGGACAACAGCACCACGACATCACAGGTTGCGGACATTAATGAGCCTTAAGGTTCTGCAGATCAACCTGAGCTGCACCTTCGGCGGCAGCGGCGATCTGGCCGATGACCCAAGGCTGTTCGCCAGCGTCGCGCAGGGTCTTCAGAGCAACGTCTACGTGCTCCTGAGCCACGCAGATCACCATGCCGACGCCGCAGTTCAGCACGCGGTGCATTTCGGTTTCGTCGACGTTGCCTTGCTCTTGCAGCCAGTCGAAGACGGCCGGGCGAGTCCAGCTGGCCACGTCAACCACGGCCTGAGCACCTTTTGGCAGAACGCGCGGGATGTTGTCCAGCAGGCCGCCACCGGTGATGTGGGCCATGGCTTTGACCGCGCCGGTGTCTTTGATCAGCTTGAGCAGCGGCTTCACGTAGATGCGGGTCGGGGCCATCAGCAGGTCGGTCAGTGGTTTGCCGTCGAGCTGGATGTTTTCGATGTCGGCGCCGGACACTTCGATGATCTTGCGGATCAGCGAGTAGCCGTTGGAGTGCGGGCCGGACGATGGCAGGGCGATCAGCGCGTCACCGGTGGCGACTTTCGAGCCGTCGATGATTTCAGCCTTTTCCACCACGCCGACGCAGAAACCGGCCAGGTCGTAGTCTTCGCCTTCGTACATGCCAGGCATTTCAGCGGTTTCACCGCCGACCAGCGAGCAACCGGACAGTTCGCAGCCGGCGCCGATGCCGGTTACAACCTGGGCTGCGGTGTCGACATTCAGTTTGCCGGTGGCGTAGTAATCGAGGAAGAACAGTGGCTCTGCGCCGCAAACGACGAGGTCGTTGACGCACATGGCAACCAGGTCGATGCCGATGCTGTCGTGCTTGTTCAGGTTCAGCGCCAGGCGCAGCTTGGTGCCGACGCCGTCGGTACCGGAAACCAGCACAGGCTGCTTGTAGCCGGCCGGGATTTCGCAGAGGGCGCCGAAACCGCCCAGGCCGCCCATGACTTCCGGGCGCGCAGTGCGCTTGGCGACGCTCTTGATGCGTTCGACCAATGCTTCACCGGCGTCGATGTCTACACCGGCGTCCTTGTAGCTCAGGGAGGGTTGCTTGCTCATGATCCAGGCCTTTAGGGGAGGGGATTCAGGGGTAACGACCGAGTTCAGCGGGAACGCCAAAACCGGTGGGGCGATAGCCTCACGCGAATTTCGGGGTGCCCGGCTGTTGCCGGTCTGCGAAGGCGCGCGATTTTATCAGGCTTGAGGGGCAGCGGCCATCCTTGCGCCGACGGGCAGAGACATAATCGACCGAATTTTTTTGCAATTGTGCTGACTGGGTGCCTGTATAAGGTGTGCCGATTAACCGTCTATCGTTATCACTGTGCAAAAACTTACCGCTACCGTGTGAATGTTTTGCGATGGCAGATTGTCACAGCCTTGCTTAACCGGTTCACGCGGCCTGTTCCAGCCGCTCCTGTCGACGGGAATTTTCCATGCGTTTTTGTAAATTGTTGGTTGTGGGTTGTTTGTCTGTGGTCAGCCTGGCGAGTCACGCCGAAAACCTCAAAGGTCTCTATCAAGTACGCCAGCCGGTCAGCAGCCAGGCACCCGAAGAGCGTGATCGCGCCACACAGGCTGCGCTGGATACGCTGGTGTTGCGTCTGACCGGCGACCCGAAGGCGCCGCAGAGCCCGGGTCTGGCGGCGATTCGCAAGGATCCGCAACAGATCATCAGCCAGTTCGGTTTCGATGCCGGGCCGCCGGAAGTGCTGAAAGTCGATTTCGATCCGGCCACCACCGAGCAGGCGCTGCGTCGCGCGGGGCTGTCGTTGTGGGGCGCGAGTCGACCGTCGATCCTGAGCTGGTGGCTGAACGATTCGACTGAAGGTTCGAGCCTGGTCGGTGACGGTCAGGCCGCTGCTGCGCCGTTGCGTGCGGCGGCCCAGCATCGTGGTCTGCCGTTGCGCTTGCCTCTGGCGGATCTGAGTGAACAACTGGTGGCCACCGCGCCGGTGCTGGACGGCACCGATCCTGCGCCGTTGCACGGGGCTTCGGAGCGTTACGGCGCGGATGCCTTGCTGGCGGTGCATGCGCACGAAGAAGGTGGGCAGTGGCAGGCCAAATGGCATCTGTGGCTGGGCGATCAAAAAGAGGCCGGCAGCGTGCAGGGCGCTGATCAGGCTGCAGTGGCCGATGCGGTGATGCTGGCGGTGGCCGAGCGTCTGGCGCCGAGGTTTGTTGCCAAGCCTGGGGTGTCGGGTCAACAGACCCTGGAAGTGCAGGGCATGAATCTTGAGCATTATGCCGCGCTGCTGCGGTTACTCGAACCATTCGGTGTGCGTCTGCAAAGTGTCGAGGGTGATCGCATCGTGTATCGGGTCAGCGGCAGCGCCGATCAGTTGCGCGCGCAATTGTCGCTGGCGAAGTTGCAGGAGTTGCCGGCTGAAGCGCCGGCACCGGTGGCGCCACCACAACCGGCCGTTGCCGGTTCTGCGCCGGTTGTCGCTGCGGCCCCGGCACCTGTGGCGCCATCGTTGCGGTTTCGCTGGTAAGTCTTTCTTTATATATAAGCAACAGGAGTGGTACATGGCCGATTCGCGGCGTTGGTTCTGGCTCGGTGGGGTAGTCCTGCTTTGCGCGTTTGTCTGGTTGCTGCACCCGATCCTCACGCCGTTTCTGGTGGCGTTGCTGCTGGCGTATCTGTTCGATCCGCTGGTGGATCGCCTTGAGCGACTCGGCCTGTCGCGCACTTGGGGCGTGATCGCGGTGTTTGCCTTGTTCACGTTGATCGTCACGACCCTGTTGCTGGTGTTGGTGCCGATGCTCGCCAAGCAGTTGCTGCGTTTGTATGAACTGGCGCCGCAGATGCTCGACTGGCTGCAGCACACCGCATTGCCGTGGGCGCAGTCGAAACTGGGCTTGTCGGACGGTTTCTGGAAGTTCGACAAGGTCAAGTCAGCGATCAGCGAGCACATGGGCCAGACCACCGACATCGTCAGTGTGGTGTTGAGTCAGGCGACAGCTTCAAGCCTGGCGCTGATTGGCTGGCTGGCGAACCTGGTGCTGATTCCTGTGGTGAGCTTTTACCTGCTGCGCGACTGGGACGTGATGATGGCCAAGATTCGCAGCCTGTTGCCGCGCGATCGCGAAGAAACCATCGTCTCATTGGCTGGCGAATGTCACGAGGTGCTAGGTGCGTTCGTGCGCGGGCAATTGCTGGTCATGCTGGCGCTGGGTGTGATCTACGCCGCAGGCCTGATGATCGTCGGTCTGGAGTTGGGGCTGTTGATCGGCCTGATCGCGGGACTGGCAGCGATCGTGCCGTACATGGGCTTCGTGATCGGGATTGGCGCGGCACTGATTGCCGGGTTGTTCCAGTTCGGTGGCGATCTGTATCCGATGATCGGGATTGTCGCGGTGTTCATGGTGGGGCAGGCCCTGGAAGGCATGGTGCTGACGCCACTGCTGGTGGGCGACCGGATCGGTCTGCATCCGGTGGCGGTGATCTTCGCGATTCTGGCCGGTGGCGAGCTGTTCGGTTTCACCGGTGTCTTGCTGGCATTGCCGGTGGCGGCGGTAATCATGGTGCTGGTGCGTCACGTGCACGATTTGTACAAGGACTCTGATATCTACAGCGGGGTCGACGACCCCGAGTTGTAGCCTCATCGCGGGCGGCCCGGTATTGCACCGGGTTGGCCCGTGTTTTGCGGTGAGTTTGTTCGGCGCCGCGTCAGAGAAACTGTCATAAAACCAGCGCGTTAACGCAAACCTTTGATTTTGCTTGGGGTCTGTCGCATTGTGCGCTCAGCTTCACGGGTATAAACTTCGCAAACTTTACACAGAGGCCACTAACGGTTCCTTGAGAACTGTTCAGTCAGCATGAAACCGATTCAGCTGCCCCTAGGTGTGCGTCTGCGTGACGACGCCACCTTCATCAACTACTACCCAGGCGCCAATGCCGCTGCACTCGGCTATGTCGAGCGCCTATGCGAAGCCGACGCTGGCTGGACCGAAAGCCTGATCTATCTGTGGGGCAAGCATGGCGTAGGACGTACGCATCTGTTGCAGGCTGCGTGTCTGCGTTTCGAGCAGATGGGTGAGCCGGCAGTGTATCTGCCGTTGGCCGAGTTGATGGATCGCGGCATCGAAATTCTCGACAACCTTGAACAGTACGAGCTGGTCTGCCTGGATGACTTGCAGGTGATTGCCGGCAAGCCGGACTGGGAAGAGGCGATGTTTCATCTGTTTAACCGTCTGCGTGACAGCGGTCGGCGCCTGCTGATCGCCGCGTCCACCTCGCCGCGCGAGCTGCCGGTCAAACTGGCCGACCTCAAATCACGCCTGACCCTGGCGCTGATCTTCCAGATGCGACCGCTTTCCGATGAAGACAAATTGCGCGCGCTGCAGTTGCGCGCTTCGCGTCGCGGTCTGCACCTGACCGATGAGGTCGGTCATTTTATTTTGACCCGCGGTACCCGCAGCATGAGTGCATTGTTCGACTTGCTCGAACAACTGGATCAGGCCTCGTTGCAGGCGCAGCGCAAGCTCACAATTCCGTTCCTCAAAGAAACTCTCGGTTGGTAGTCCAGCCCTTGAAATACGCGGCTTGCAGCCGGTTTCGACATATTTCAGGCGCCAGAAAATCCGCTTTTCCGCACCGTGTGCAGACCGCGTATCGATTCAAATGGGCTTAAGCGCTTAGATGTAAACGAGAAACCGGGAAGTCACAAAAAGATCGATTGAATTTGCAAATGAGGCTGATAGCGGGCATAGTCTCGGCTTCTTTACAACTTCAGCCACGGTCGTGCCCATGCTAAATCGCTTCGCACCCCTCGTGCCTCTCGCACTCGTCACCCTGTTGTTCGGTTGCGCTGCTCATTCTCCAGTTCAAGAGCAGCCTCAACAGGTTAAAAATTCTGCTACTGCCCAGTCTTCCGTTATTTATCAGGAAGAGCTGGCTACTGAAAAAGAACTCGCCGATTTCAACGGCAAGAAGCCTTACGAGCTTCCGGTTCTGGCCGACAGCATCCTCGAACGCGGCATGTCCCTGATCGGTACCCGTTACCGTTTCGGCGGTACCTCTGAAGCCGGTTTCGACTGCAGCGGTTTCATCGGTTACCTGTTCCGCGAAGAAGCCGGCATGAATCTGCCGCGCTCCACCCGCGAAATGATCAATGTGGATGCCCCGCTGGTCTCGCGCAGCAATCTGGAGCCGGGTGATCTGCTGTTCTTCGCCACCAATGGTCGTCGCGGTCGTGTAAGTCACGCCGGGATCTACCTGGGCGACAACCAGTTCATTCACTCCAGCAGTCGTCGCAGCGGCGGTGTTCGCATCGACAGCCTGGGTGACAGCTACTGGAGCAAGACCTTCATCGAAGCCAAGCGCGCCCTCGCGATGGCGCCGACCGTGGTCACCGCTCGCAAGTGATTCCCCCGTTGTCGCCACGTCCGTGGCGACCAAAACGGCCCTCGGCAACGGAGTAGACCTAGACTTTACAAGGTGAAGTTAAAGTCTTACTTGAAGTTTGTCGTATAGCCGCTAGAATCCTGTATCTATATTGATGGCAAACCGCCTGCGTGCTCCGCAGGCGGTTTTGTTTTCTGTCCATTCGGCAGAGAAAGCCGCAGCCAGATCAGGATGTTCTGCTTATGACGATGTCGGCCCGCCTTGCTTTGATCTTCTTCGCAGCGCTGCTCAGCGCCTGCGCCAGTCGCACACCGCCGCCTGCGCCCGTCGTACGCGCCCCGGTGGTGTTCGGACCTTCCCAATCATTCTCCCCCGCTGCTGAAGACGTGCTGTTTCGCGCGCTCGGCCTGGTTGGTACACCTTACCGCTGGGGTGGCAACACGCCTGATTCGGGGTTCGACTGCAGTGGTCTGATCGGTTTTGTTTACCGCGACGCGGCCGGTATCAATCTGCCTCGCTCGACGCGTGAGCTGATCGTGATGCAGGCGCCGAACGTTGGCAAAGAAGGCTTGCAGACCGGAGATCTGATCTTCTTCGCCACCAATGGCGGCTCGCAAGTCAGTCATGCAGGGATCTACGTCGGGGAAGGGCGCTTCGTGCATGCGCCGGCAACCGGCGGCACGGTGAAGCTCGATAGTCTGTCGAAGGCGTATTGGCAGAAAGCCTATCTGAGTGCCAAGCGGGTGTTGCAGCCTGAGCATCTGGCGCATAACCCTTAGTCGCTGAAATCCAATGTGGGAGCGGGCTTGCTCGCGAATGCGGTGTGTCATTCAACTACGATGTTGATGACCTGACGCTTTCGCGAGCAAGCCCGCTCCCACATTTGTTATGTGTTGGGCGCTAAATTATTTGGCGGACGACACCCGCCACACCTTGTTGCCCACATCATCGGCCACCAGCAAGCCACCTTGCTGGTCGATCACCACGCCCACCGGGCGGCCCAACGCGTTCTCATCCTTGTCGAGGAAGCCGGTCAGCACATCCACCGGTGCCCCGTTTGGCTTGCCTGCCGCGAACGGTACGAAAATCACTTTATAGCCACTGTGCGGTTTGCGGTTCCATGAACCGTGCTGGCCGATGAACGCGCCTTGCTGGAATTGCGCCGGCAAGCTGTTGCCTTCGGCGAAAGTCAGGCCCAGGGAGGCGGTGTGTGGGCCTACGGCGTAGTCAGGCGCGATGGCCTTGGCCACCAGGTCTAGGTTTTGCGGTTTGACGCGCACATCCACGTGTTGGCCGTAATAGCTGAACGGCCAGCCATAGAAGCCGCCGTCCTTGACCGACGTGATGTAGTCCGGCACCAGGTCGCTGCCGATTTCGTCGCGCTCGTTGACCGCCGTCCACAGTGCGCCGGTGGTAGGTTCCCACGCGAGACCGTTGGGGTTGCGAATGCCCGAGGCGAAGATCCGGTGGTTGCCGGTGGCGCGATCCACTTCCCAGATCGCCGCGCGACCTTCCTCTTTATCCAGCCCGTTTTCGCCAACGTTGCTGTTCGAGCCGACGGTGACGTACAACCTGCTGCCGTCCTTGCTGGCGATGACGTTCTTGGTCCAGTGATGGTTCAGAGTGCCGCCTGGCAGGTCGGTGACTTTGATCGGCTGGGTCTTGATCTCGGTAGCGCCCGGCTCGTAGTGGAAACGCAGCAGGCGATCGGTGTCAGCGACGTACAAATCGTTGCCGACCAGGGTCATGCCGAACGGCGAATTGAGATTCTGCAGAAACACCGTGCGGGTCTCGGCCACGCCGTCGTGGTCGGCATCGCGCAGCAGAGTGATGCGATTCGGGCTCGGCACACCAGCGCCGGCCTTGCCCATGACTTTCTTCATCACCCAGCCGCGAATGCCGCTGCTGTCGTCAGGCTTGGGCGGGGCGTTGGTTTCCGCCACCAGCACGTCGCCGTTGGGCAGCACGTAGAGCCAGCGCGGATGGTCGAGGCCTTCGGCAAACGCTGCGACTTGCGTACCGGCCGCTGCGGTCGGTTTGCCGCCCGCAGGCCAGCCGACCGCCGGTGCGATGTTCACTGTCGGGATCAGAGTGTTGTTGGGTTCGGGCAGTTTCGGTGACGGACCGGTGCCGTCGGAAACTTGCAGGCTGGAGGACTCACCGCAGGCGGCGAGTCCTCCGGCGAGGGCGATGACGAGAGCGAGTTGGGTTTTGCGCATTACTGATCTTCCCTATGAATGCATGCCTAATCATAGAGGAGCCTGCGCACCCGATGGTTCAACCGCTCAGCCACGGGCCTCTTTGAACAGCACGGCAATGCCGGGATGGTAGTTGCCCGCTTCGCTGCGCAACTTGCGGTAGGCGTAGGGGAAATACCAGGCGACCGCGCAGCAGTGTTCCTTTTGCAGGTCGTCGACCATGTCTTGCAGCTCTTCGGGGCTGGCGCTGTGCTGGGCCTTTTGCGGGGCGACGAACAGGCAGCCGAGCTTGAGGTCGCTGGCAAAGCTGATGCGTTTGGCATCGCTGGTGATGTCCTGCAAGGCCTGGGTCAGGTTGAGGTTGTTGACTCGCGGCCAGCGCTGGGTGGCCTGGAGGTAGGCGCGGTCTTCGGCGCCGGCGAGGAACAGGTCGGCGCGGGCATTGCGCTCGCCGTCCTCGTTCTGCTTGCGGGTGGTGGTGTCGCAAAGGGTCACCAGCTCGGCCATCCATGCCGCAGCGGAGAGCAATCCGAGATTGGCTTTCTCGTCATGCCAGTAAGGCGTGTCGTTGTCGCCGCGCACGGCGTTGTAGCGGTCGATACAGTCAAACCAGCGTTCAAGCATCGGGCGCAGGAATTCCAGGCGCGGGTTGCTGATGATCATGCCTTGCATCGTAATCATCCTTATTGTTGTGATGGGCTTTTTCGAGAAAAGCATGGCTCTTTGATATCATTTGTAACAGTGTGGCACAAGATTGGCGCCAGATAATTGATCGGCGGCAGTTATTCGCCCGACGGCCGCCTCTTTAATTGACGCTCCACCCCCAACCCTCTAACCTTCGCGGCTTGTTTCAGGTGCTCTGTGACGTGTGTCGACAGAGTGAAACAGGGAAGCCGGTGAGGGTTGTCTTCAGGCGAAGAACGATCACGATCCCGGCGCTGCCCCCGCAACGGTAAATGAGTAAAAGCTGCACATTCAGCCACTGCCTCGAAAGATGCGGGAAGGCGTGCAGCCAGGCGATGCGCCGCTCATGAGCCCGGAGACCGGCCTGATCCATCCAGCGGCATCACGGTGGGCGATGCCAGGCTTTTTGCCGTCTATTCTTGTGCCCGCCCGCCGTTACCCAGCCTCAACGGAGAGCTCCCCCATGACCGATTCCCCCGAGCGTGACGAACGCCATCTGGCGCGTATGCAGCGCAAAAAAGCCGTGATCGACGAACGCATCGCCAACTCGCCTGACGAGTGCGGCCTGGTGCTGGTGCTGACCGGCAATGGCAAAGGCAAAAGCAGCTCGGCGTTCGGCATGCTCGCTCGCGCCATGGGCCACGGCATGCAGTGCGGCGTGGTGCAGTTCATCAAGGGCCGCAACAGCACCGGTGAAGAACTGTTCTTCCGCCGTTTCCCGGAGCAAGTGCGCTTTCACGTGATGGGCGAGGGCTTCACCTGGGAAACCCAGGATCGTCAGCGCGACATCGCCGCCGCCGAAGCCGCGTGGGCAGTGTCCCGTGAGCTGTTGCGCGATCCGTCGATCGGCCTGGTGGTGCTGGATGAACTGAACATCGCCCTCAAGCATGGCTACCTCGACCTGGATCAGGTGCTCAGCGATTTGCAGGCGCGTCCGCCGATGCAGCACGTGATCGTCACCGGTCGCGCGGCCAAGCCGGAAATGATCGAGATGGGTGACACCGTCACCGAAATGGGCATGCTCAAACACGCCTTCCAGGCCGGCATCAAAGCGCAGAAAGGCGTCGAACTTTGAATCAACCACGTCACTGCCCGGCGGTGCTGATTGCCGCGCCGGCCTCCGGTCAGGGCAAGACCACGGTCACTGCCGCGCTTGCTCGATTACATCGCAATCAGGGACGTAAAGTGCGCGTCTTCAAGTGCGGCCCGGACTTTCTCGACCCGATGATTCTCGAACGCGCCAGCGGTGCGCCGGTGTATCAACTGGACATGTGGATGGTCGGCGAACAGGAAAGTCGACGCCTGCTGTGGGAAGCCGCCGCCGAGGCCGATCTGATCCTGATCGAAGGCGTGATGGGCCTGTTCGACGGCACGCCATCGAGCGCCGATCTGGCGCGGCATTTTGGTGTGCCGGTACTCGGTGTGATCGACGGCACGGCGATGGCGCAGACCTTTGGTGCGTTGGCGCTGGGCTTGGCGAAGTATCAGCCGGACCTGCCGTTTGCCGGCGTGCTGGCCAATCGTGTCGGCACCTTGCGCCATGCGCAATTGCTGGAAGGCAGTCTCACGGAAGGTCTGCGCTGGTACGGCGCGTTGTCGCGCGAGACTGGCATCGAACTGCCGAGCCGCCATCTCGGCCTGGTGCAGGCCAGCGAACTGAATGACCTCGATGTGCGTCTCAACGCCGCTGCCGACGCACTGGCCAGTAGTTGCGAGGTAGCGCTGCCGCCAGCGGTTGAGTTCGCCGCGCCTGACGTCATCGCTGTCGAGCCGCTGCTGAAGGATGTGCGCATTGCCGTTGCGCGTGATGAGGCGTTTGCCTTCACCTATGGCGCGAGTCTCGATCTGTTGCGGGCGATGGGCGCCGAGTTGAGTTTCTTCTCGCCGATTCGCGATATGCAATTACCTGAAGCGGACAGCTTGTATCTGCCCGGTGGTTATCCGGAATTGCATCACCTTGCGTTGTCGCAAAACACCGAGATGCTCGATGCGATTCGTGCCCATCATGCGGCAGGGAAACCGTTGCTCGCTGAGTGTGGCGGGATGCTGTATTTGCTCGATTCGTTGACGGATGTTGAAGGCGCGCGTGCTGAACTGGTCGGGTTGCTCAAGGGCGACGCGGTGATGCAAAAGCGTCTGGCGGCGTTGGCGTTGCAGGCGGTGGATCTGCCGGAAGGTTCGTTGCGTGGGCACACTTATCATCATTCGCTGACCACCACCGAGCTGACGCCGATTGCTCGAGGGCTGAGCCCGAATGGTGGGCGCGGCGCCGAGGCGGTTTATCGGGAAGGGCGGATGACGGCTTCTTATGTGCACTTCTATTTTCCGTCGAATCCTGCGGCTGTCGCTGCACTGTTTGCGCCGCCACTTGAGGACGCTATCGCGAGCAGGCTCACTCCTACAGTGGGCGATGGTGTGCCTGACGAAACGCAATCCCCTGTAGGAGCGAGCCTGCTCGCGATGGGGCCATGACCGACAACGCATTCTCCGAAGCCGAGCGCCAAGCGGTCTATAAAGCCATCGCCGAACGCCGCGACATGCGCCACTTCATCGGTGGGGTGGTTGAGCCCGAGTTGCTGCGCCGACTTCTGGAAGCCGCGCATCAGGCCCCAAGCGTCGGCCTGATGCAGCCCTGGCGCTTCATTCGTATCAGCGACCGAGCTTTACGTGGCCAGATCCAGAACCTCGTCGAAGAAGAACGCATCCGCACCGCTGAAGCGCTCGGCGAGCGCAGCGACGAGTTCATGAAGCTCAAGGTTGAAGGCATCAATGATTGCGCCGAAGTGCTGGTCGCGGCGCTGATGGACGATCGTGAAAAACACATTTTCGGTCGTCGCACATTGCCGGAAATGGACATGGCGTCGTTGTCCTGCGCGATCCAGAACCTGTGGCTGGCGTCCCGTGCCGAAGGACTGGGCATGGGCTGGGTCTCGCTGTTCGACCCGCAGGCACTGGCCGATCTGCTGCAACTGCCGGCCGGGGCCAAGCCGTTGGCGGTGTTGTGCCTGGGCCCGGTCAAGGAATTCTATCCGGCGCCGATGCTGGTACTCGAAGGGTGGGCGCAGGCGCGTCCGCTCAATGAGTTGCTGTATGAAAATTATTGGGGAGTGAGTCAATGAGTGTGGCGTTGTTGAGTGTCGCCGCAGTCGCGCTGGATGCGCTGCTGGGTGAACCGAAACGCTGGCATCCGCTGGTGGCGTTCGGCAATTTTGCCGGACGCATCGAGCGACGTTTCAATGCGGGCGGCCGTGGCTGGCGCAGTCACGGGGTCACCGCGTGGGTGATTGCGGTGCTGCCGCTGACCTTGCTCGCCACCGCGTTTTCCTGGGCGCCCTACGTGGGCTGGATTGTCGAGATTCTTGCGCTGTATTGCGCCCTCGGCATGCGCAGCCTTGGCGAGCACGTCGAGCCTGTGGCCAAAGCCCTGCGCAGTGATGATCTGGAAGAGGCGCGCAAGCGCGTCGGTTATCTGGTCAGCCGTCAGACCAGTGAACTGGACAGCACCGCCGTCGCACGCGCCGCCACCGAATCGGTGCTGGAAAACGGCAGTGATGCAGTGTTCGCCGCGCTGTTCTGGTTTGTCGTGGCCGGTGCGCCAGGCGTGGTGCTCTATCGCTTGAGCAATACACTCGATGCGATGTGGGGTTATCGCAACGAACGCTTCGAGCGGTTCGGCTGGTGCGCGGCAAAAATCGACGACGTGCTCAACTACATTCCTGCACGACTGGTGGCGCTGACCTACGCGCTGCTGGGCAACACCCGGCTCGCCTGGAAATGCTGGCGCACCCAGGCGCCGCAATGGGACAGCCCCAACGCAGGTCCAGTGATGGCCGCTGGTGCCGGTGCGTTGAATGTCGAGTTGGGCGGTCCGGCGATCTATCACGGTGAACTGCACGAGCGTCCGCAACTGGGCGCAGGCGCGCCGGCGGATGCCGATTCGATTGATCGCGGCTGGCAATTGGTCCAGCGCGGGGTATGGTTATGGCTGCTGATTCTCTGCGTGGGGGCTGAATTCTATGCTTGAGCACGGTGGCCGGCTGCGCAAGGCGGCACTCGAATACGGGATTGCCGAGGCCGACTGGCTCGACCTGTCCAGTGGCCTGGCGCCGTGGCCATTTGCGGTGCCGGAGATTCCGTTGCGTGCCTGGGCACGGTTGCCGGAAACCGACGACGGACTGGAGCAGGCCGCGTGCGATTACTACGGCGCCTCCCAGGTGCTGCCGGTAGCCGGTTCGCAGATGGCGATCCAGTTGCTGCCGCGTCTGCGCCGCGCCGGCAAGGTCGGCGTTTTGTCGCCGTGTTATGCCGAGCACGCCGAAGCCTGGCGCCGCAGCGGCTACATCGTGCGCGAAGTGCTGGAGCAGGAAGTCGAATTCTTTCTCGACAGCCTCGACGTGCTGGTGGTGGTCAACCCGAACAATCCCACCGGCCTGAGCCTGACGCCGGCGCGGCTGCTCGACTGGCACGCGCGGCTGGCCCAGCGTGGCGGCTGGCTGGTGGTCGATGAAGCGTTCATGGACAACACGCCGCACCTGAGTCTGGCGTCGTACACCCATCAGGTCGGCTTGGTCGTGTTGCGCTCGTTTGGCAAGTTTTTCGGTCTGGCCGGCGTGCGCCTGGGCTTTGTGCTGGCCGAACGCAAGCTGCTCAGATTGCTCGCCGAACAGGTCGGGCCATGGGCGGTCAGCGGGCCGACACGGGTGCTCGGGCGAACCTGCCTGCAAGACACCGAAGCGCACACCCGCCAGCGCATTCGCAGCGACGAGGCCAGTGAACGCCTGGCACGGCTGCTGGAGCGCTACGGCTTCAAACCCCAGGGCGGTTGCGCGCTGTTTCAGTGGCTGATCACCGAACACGCGCCTGCGTTGCACGAATTCATGGCCCGACGCGGCATCCTCCTGCGCATCTTCACCCACAACAGCAGTCTGCGTTTTGGCCTGCCCGCCAACGCGGCTGAAGAAGCGCGTCTCGAACAAGCGCTGCAAGCCTTTGCCAAGGAATCGACATGACCACCCTGATGGTGCAGGGCACCACTTCCGACGCCGGTAAAAGCACGCTGGTGACGGCGCTGTGCCGCTGGGCCACCCGTCAGGGCGTGGCGGTGGTGCCGTTCAAACCACAGAACATGGCGCTCAACAGCGCAGTGACCGCTGACGGCGGCGAGATCGGTCGCGCGCAAGCGGTGCAGGCGCAAGCTGCGCACCTCGAACCGCACACCGACATGAACCCGGTGCTGCTCAAGCCCAACAGTGACACCGGCGCACAAGTGATCATCCATGGCCGTGCCGTCACCAGCATGAACGCCGTGGCTTATCACGACTACAAAGCCATCGCCATGCAAGCGGTGCTGGCTTCGCACGAGCGGCTCAGCGCGGCGTATCCATTGGTGATGGTCGAAGGCGCAGGTTCGCCAGCGGAGATCAATCTGCGTGTCGGGGACATCGCCAACATGGGCTTTGCCGAGGCGGTGGATTGCCCGGTGCTGCTGATCGCCGACATCAATCGCGGCGGGGTATTTGCGCATCTGGTCGGCACCCTTGAGTTGCTGTCGCCGAGCGAACAGGCACGGGTCAAAGGTTTCATCATCAACCGTTTTCGCGGCGACATCGCTTTGCTGCAACCGGGCCTCGACTGGCTGGAACAGCGCACCGGCAAACCGGTGGTGGGCGTGCTGCCGTACGTGATGGATCTGCACCTGGAAGCCGAGGACGGTATCGACCAGCGCCAGACCGACAAGGCCGAGCAAGTGCTCAAAGTAGTCGTGCCGGTGCTGCCGCGCATCAGCAACCACACCGATTTCGATCCGCTGCGTTTGCACCCGCAAGTGGACCTGCAATTCATCGGCCCGGGGCAGGCGATTCCTGCCGCCGATCTGATCATCCTGCCGGGCTCGAAAAGCGTGCGCAGCGATCTGGCGTATCTGCGTGCCAATGGCTGGGACGCGGCGATCAATCGGCACCTGCGTTACGGCGGCAAACTGTTGGGGATCTGCGGTGGTCTGCAAATGCTCGGCGAGCAGGTGCATGACCCGCTGGGGCTGGAAGGCGCGCCCGGTTCGAGTGCCGGCCTCGGTTTGCTGGCGTTCGAAACGACGCTGGAAGCCGAGAAGCAATTGCGCAACGTGCGCGGGCATCTGGCGCTGGAAGAGGCCGAGGTCAGTGGTTATGAAATCCATGCCGGGGTCACGGTGGGGCCGGCGCTGGAGAATGCGGCGGTGCATCTGGAAGACGGTCGTTGCGACGGCGCGCAGAGTCCGGATGGGCAGGTGTTCGGCACATATCTGCATGGCTTGTTCGAATCGCCGGCGGCGAGTGCGGCGTTGCTGCGTTGGGCCGGGTTGAGCGATGTGCAGGACGTGGATTACCACGGCTTGCGCGAGCGCGATATCGAACGTTTGGCGGATCTGGTGGAGAAGCATCTGGATACCGGTCTGTTGCGTCGGCTCTGTGGGATTTGAATCGTCTGTGCGGACCTCTTCGCGAGCAAGCCCGCTCCCACATTGGATCACCTAACCCCTGTGGGAGCGGGCTTGCTCGCGAAAGCGTCAGCCGCCCCAACACACAAAATTCAGGATGTCTCCCATGCTCCAACTGATCCTCGGCGGCGCCCGCTCCGGCAAAAGTCGCCTCGCGGAAAAACTCGCCAGCGCCAGCCAACTGGCCGTCACCTACATCGCCACCAGCCAACCGCTGGACGGCGAAATGAACGACCGCGTCGCGCATCACCGCGCCCGTCGCCCGGCCGAATGGGCGTTGATCGAAGAGCCGCTGGAACTGGCTCGCGTCCTGCGTGAAAACGCCAGCGCCGAGCGTTGCTTGCTGGTGGATTGCCTGACCCTGTGGCTGACCAATCTGCTGATGCTCGATGACGCCGAACGTCTCGCCGCTGAGCGCGAAGCCTTGCTGGACTGCCTGGCGTTATTGCCGGGGGAAACCATTTTTGTCAGCAACGAGACCGGAATGGGTGTCGTGCCGCTGGGCGAATTGACTCGCCGCTACGTCGATGAAGCCGGTTGGCTGCATCAAGCTCTGGCTGAGCGCTGTCAGCGTGTCGTCTTGACCGTCGCCGGCCTGCCCCTGACCCTGAAAGGACCTGCGTTATGACTCAAGCGTGGTGGTTGAACCCGTGCAAACCGGTGAATGCCGAGATCGTTGAACAAGCGGCGGCGCGCCAACAGCAACTGACCAAACCGGCCGGGTCTCTCGGTCGCCTCGAAACGGTGGCGGTGCAGTTGGCGGGATTGCAGGGCCAGGTCAAACCGAGCGTTGATCAGTTGTGGATCGCGATTTTCGCCGGTGATCATGGCGTGGTCGCGGAAGGTGTTTCGGCGTTCCCGCAGGAAGTCACCGGGCAGATGCTGCTCAACTTCGTCAGCGGTGGCGCGGCGATCAGCGTGCTGGCGCGCCAGCTCGATGCACAACTGGAAGTGGTGGATCTGGGCACCGTGACACCGTCGCTGAACCTGCCCGGCGTACGGCACTTGAAGGTCGGCCCGGGCACGGCGAATTTCGCCAAGGGCGCGGCGATGACCCGGGCGCAGGGCGAGCTCGCTTTGCAGGCCGGTCGCGACAGTGTGCTGCGTGCCAAGGCAGCAGGCGCGCAGTTGTTTATCGGTGGCGAAATGGGCATCGGCAACACCACCGCCGCCAGTGCGCTGGCCTGCGCCTTGCTCGATTGCCCGGTGGTGCACCTGACCGGCCCTGGCACGGGTTTGAATGCCGAAGGCGTCAGCCATAAGGCGCAAGTGATCGAGCGCGCGCTGGCCCTGCATGCGGCGCAACGGGGTGATGCGTTGCAAACCCTGCTCAATCTTGGCGGTTTTGAAATCGCCGCACTGGTCGGCGCGTATCTGGCCTGTGCCCAGGAAGGCGTCGCGGTGCTGGTCGACGGATTTATCTGCACGGTCGCCGCGTTGGTCGCGGTGCGGCTGAATCCGGCCTGTCGCGAGTGGCTATTGTTCGGCCACCGTGGCGCCGAACCGGGCCATCGTCATGTGCTCGAAGCCCTCAATGCCGAGCCGTTGCTGGAGCTCGGTTTGCGTCTGGGCGAGGGCAGTGGAGCGGCGTTGGCCGTACCGCTGTTGCGTCTGGCGTGCGACCTGCACGGGCAGATGGCGACGTTCGCTGAAGCCGCAGTGGCGGATCGTCCGGCATGACTTTGCGCCTGGACCTGTTGCGTCACGGCGAGACTGAACTGGGCGGTGGTTTGCGCGGCAGCCTCGATGATGCGCTGACGGAAAACGGTTGGGCGCAGATGCGTGCGGCGGTGATCGCGGGCGGGCCCTGGGATCGGCTGGTCAGTTCGCCGCTGCAGCGTTGTGCGCGGTTCGCCGCGGAGCTGGGTGAGCAACTGAATTTGCCGGTGAATCTGGACAAGGATCTGCAGGAGCTGCATTTCGGCGCCTGGGAAGGGCAGAGCGCTGCGGCGTTGATGGAGACTGACGCCGAGGCGCTGGGGCTGTTCTGGGCTGACCCGTATGCCTTTACGCCGCCGCAGGGTGAACCGGTCAGCGATTTTGCTGCGCGTGTGCTGGGCGCGGTTGCGCGGTTGCATCAGGCGTACGTCGGCGAGCGTGTGTTGCTGATCAGTCACGGCGGCGTGATGCGCCTGTTGCTGGCGCAAGCGCGTGGTTTGCCCCGTCAGCAGTTGCTCAATGTCGAAGTCGCGCATGCTTCGTTGTTTTCCCTGACCGTTGCAGCCGATGGCTCGCTCAAGGAAGGTCACTGACATGCTGCCACTGTGGATCGCCCTGCAATTTCTCAGCAGTTTGCCGATTCGTCTGCCGGGGATGCCTCAGCCGGAGCAACTCGGGCGCTCGTTGCTGTTTTATCCGCTGGTGGGGTTGCTGTTCGGGGTGATCCTCTGGGCATTCAACCTGGCGTTGGCCGGCGCACCATTGTTGCTGCATGCGGCGCTGTTGCTGACGGTGTGGGTGCTGCTCAGCGGCGCGCTGCATCTCGACGGTCTGGCTGACAGCGCTGACGCCTGGCTCGGTGGTTTCGGTGATCGCGAACGCACGCTGACGATCATGAAGGATCCGCGCAGCGGGCCGATCGCGGTGGTGACGCTGGTGCTGGTGTTGTTGCTCAAGTTCTGCGCGTTGCTGGCGCTGATCGAGCAAGGGCATGGGCTGGCGCTGATCATCGTGCCGCTGCTGGGGCGTGCGGCGTTGTTAGGATTGTTTCTGACCACACCGTATGTGCGGGCGGGTGGGTTGGGGCAGGCGCTGGCCGATCATCTGCCGCGCAGGGCGGGGTGGTGGGTGCTTGGGTTCAGTGCGCTGGGCTGTGTGCTGATCGCAGGGGCTAAAGCGATTGTTGCGCTGGCTGTCGCGTTAGGGGTGTTTGTCTGGCTGCGGCAGGTGATGATGCGGCGGCTGGGCGGGGCCACGGGCGATACGGCGGGGGCGTTGCTCGAATTGCTGGAGATGGCGGTGTTGATTGGGGTGGTGTTGGTCTGAGATATCTTTATAACCGTGCTGGCCCCGTCGCGAGCAAGCCCGCTCCCACAGGGGGAGCGCATTCCAAGGGTGGGAGCGGGCTTGCTCGCGAAGGCGGTGTGTCAGACGCCACAAACCTTATTGATAAACTCACGTGTAACTTGATTTAACACAGTCCCGGGTATATACACGCATCATGCTTCCTTCTCAGTGTTTGTGCACCAACCTGCGTCGCGCCGCTCGTGGCGTCAGCAGGCATTACGACGGCGCTCTCGACGGCTTCGGGATCAACGTTGCCCAGTATTCTTTGCTGTGCAACCTGCAGCGCCTGGATCAACCAAGCATTTCCGAACTGGCCGAAGCCATGGGTCTGGATCGCAGTACCCTGGGACGCAATCTGCGGGTGCTGGAAGGCGAGGGCCTGGTGGCGCTGGCCGAGGGCAAAGACATGCGCAACCGCATCGTCAGGCTCACCGAGGCCGGTGTGCAGCGCTTGGCGGCGGCCCTGCCAGCCTGGGAAGCGGCGCAACAGCGATTGATTGATCGCCTGGGCGCCGAGAAGCGTGAAACCTTGCTCAGATTGCTGGATGAACTGGCCTGAGGCCGGTTTTTTCCAAACTCAAGCGGGTATATACCCGCAAGCGGAGAATAACAATGACATCGATGTGGCGTACGTGCGGTTGGGTGTTGCTGGGAAGTGCGCTGATTCTGGCGTTGTCATTGGGCGTGCGGCACGGCTTCGGTCTGTTCCTGTCGCCGATGAGCGCACAGTTCGGCTGGGGGCGCGAAGTGTTTGCCTTCGCCATCGCCTTGCAGAACTTGATCTGGGGGCTGGCACAGCCGTTCACCGGGGCTTTGGCTGACCGTTTCGGTGCGGCCAAAGTGGTGCTGGTCGGCGGTGTGTTCTACGCCTTGGGCCTGGTGTTCATGGGGCTGTCCGATTCGGCACTGAGCCTGTCGTTGAGCGCCGGTCTGTTGATCGGCATCGGCCTCTCCGGTACGTCGTTCTCGGTGATCCTCGGCGTGGTCGGGCGTGCCGTGCCGCCGGAAAAACGCAGCATGGGCATGGGTATCGCCAGCGCCGCCGGCTCGTTCGGCCAGTTCGCCATGCTGCCCGGCACCCTGGGTTTGATCGGCTGGCTCGGCTGGTCGGCTGCGCTGTTGGTGCTCGGCCTGCTGGTGGCGCTGATCGTGCCGCTGGTGAGCATGCTCAAGGACAAACCGCTGCCGGTGCTGGGTCATGAACAGACCCTGCCTGAAGCGTTGCGTGAAGCCTGTTCGCATTCCGGCTTTTGGTTGCTGGCGTTCGGCTTTTTCGTCTGCGGTTTTCAGGTGGTATTCATCGGTGTGCATCTGCCGGCCTATCTGGTCGATCAGCATCTGCCGGCCACGGTCGGCACCACGGTGCTGGCGTTGATCGGGTTGTTCAACATCTTCGGAACCTACACCGCCGGCTGGCTCGGCGGGCGCATGTCCAAACCGCGTCTGCTGACCGCGTTGTACCTGCTGCGCGCAGTGGTGATTGTGCTGTTCCTGTGGCTGCCGGTGACGACCACTTCGGCCTATCTGTTCGGCATGGCCATGGGCTTCTTGTGGTTATCGACGGTGCCGTTGACCAACGGCACGGTGGCGACCTTGTTTGGCGTGCGCAATCTGTCCATGCTCGGCGGTATCGTGTTCCTGTTCCACCAGCTCGGCTCGTTCCTCGGCGGCTGGCTGGGCGGGGTGGTGTATGACCGTACCGGGAGTTATGACTTGATCTGGCAAGTGGCGATTCTCTTGAGCCTGCTGGCGGCTGCGCTGAACTGGCCGGTGCGCGAGCGTCCGGTGGCGCGCCTGCAACCGGGTGTGAGCGCCGCATGAAGCGTTCCTGGCCGCGATTCGCCTTCGCCGCACTCGGCGCCCTGTTGCTGGCGCTGGTGTGGTGGGGCTGGCATCAGGGCGGCCTGGCGCTGATGCAACTGGGTATGGGCGCTTGCCTGTAGGCTTTGATGGCGAGTAACGTCGGGGTCTGATGACTGCTCAAGGATGCCCGACATGCTCATGCGCTGGTGTGTTGTACCCGCGTTGCTGATGGCGTTGACCGGATTGGCCCAGGCCGCTGATTGTCCGGATGCGCTGCAAGGTTCGCTGCCGAAGTTGCGCGCCAAGGAATCCATCGACCTCTGTCAGCGCTACGCCGGCAAGCCGCTGGTGGTGGTCAATACCGCGAGCTTCTGTGGCTTCGCTCCGCAGTTCGAGGGCCTCGAAGCGCTTAATCAGCGCTACAAGGCACAAGGTCTGGAGATGCTCGGCGTGCCGTCCAACGACTTCAAGCAAGAGTCCAAGGACAGCGCTGAGACCGCCAAGGTCTGCTATGCCAACTACGGCGTGACGTTCACCATGACCGAGCCGCAGAAGGTCCGTGGCGATGGCGCTACCCACCTGTTCAAGGTGCTGGCGGAGCAGAGCAGCGCGCCGAAGTGGAATTTCTACAAGTACGTGATCGACCGTCAGGGCAAGGTGATTGCGAATTTTTCCAGCCTGACCAAGCCGGATGATCCGGAATTTATCGCCGCCATCGAGAAAGCCATAGCCTCAAACCCCCTGGCTGACTGAAACACGGTCTTTTTGTGGGAGCGAGCCTGCTCGCGAAGACGGTCTGACCCGCGACATAATGTTTGTCTGATCCAGCGCTTTCGCGAGCAGGCGCGCTCCCATATTGATGTTCATGCAGGCACAAAAAAGCCCCGCTTTCTGTAAAGAAAACGGGGCTTTTTTGTGGGCGAGGGATCAGCCTCGCCGTGCAGCATCAGAAGCGATAGGTCGCGCCGACACCGAAACCGTTTGCCGAGTTTTCATACTTGGCGTCGTAGGTCTGGCCACGATCGTTTTGGTTGTGGACTTTGACCGACTCTTCCTTCAAGTACGAGTAAGCCACGTCGATGGTCAGGTCTTCGGTCGGGCTCCAGCCGGCACCGAGGCTGAAGATGGTCCGGTCGCCGGTCGGGATGCGTGGCGAACGGTCGACGTTGTTGGTCGGCGACTGGTCGAAAGTCAGACCGGTGCGCAGTACCCATTCCTTGTTCAACTGGTACGAAGTACCCACGGCGTAAGCCCAGGAGTCGTGCCAGTTCTGGTCTTCGGTGATCTCGCCGAACTGACCGGCCAGCAGCGGCTGGACACCCGAGTTTTCGACGGTGATCTTCTTCAGCTGGCTCCAGCGGGTCCAGGTCGAACCGGCATAGACGTTCCAGCGGTCGTTGATCGCTTGAGTGACCGAGAAGTCCACGGATTCAGGCGTGGTGATCTTCAGCGAAGCGTCGTACTTCTGCTCGGCACCCAGGCCGACTGCGCCCAGCACACCGTAGTTGACCTTGGTGTTGCCTTCGAGCTTGTAGTCGACTTTCGAGTGGTAGGTCAGACCCAGGCGAGTGGTGTCAGTGGCCTGTACCAGCACGCCAATGTTGTAACCCAGCGCGGTGTCGTCACCCTTGATCTTGACCTTGCCATCCGGAGCGGCCTGGGTGATCGACAGGTTGGATTCCAGCGTACCGTCGATACGGTTGATGGTCGGACCGAAACCGACCGACACCACGTCGTTGAACTTGTAGCTGACAGTCGGCTGGAAGGTGATGACTTGCACTTCGGACTTGCTGCCGAAGTAACGGCCGCCAAAGCCTTTTTCGTAGTCGGTAATCAGGCCGAACGGCACGTATACGCCGAGGCCGAATGCCCAATGCTCATCGATCGGTTTGACGTAGAAGCCCATAGGTACGGAGGTGAAGGGCACCATGTCGCCTTTGTTGCTGCCGCCGTTAGGGCTGGAGCTGGCGTCTTTGATATCGGTCTTGGCATCGAGGAATGCAACACCGCCAGTGACTTGTTCGCGCGTGATGCGCGACATGCCGGCAGGGTTGCCATAAACAGTGCTTGCGTCGTCGGCAGAAGAAGATCGCCCAGCGTAACCAGTACCCATCCCGCTGATGCTGTGTTCGTTGATGGCAAAGCCAGCTGCGAAGATCTGGGTGGATGCCATGGTCACGGCGAGGCTAAGGGTGGTTTTGAGCATTACTTTTTTCATTATTAGAACTCCTGGTGATCACCGGGGCGAAAATTACCAACATTTTCGTTCCAGCGCTATAGTCCCTATGGCTTGAGTTAGAGCGGTTTTGTAGGACAATCCGACCAGATTCGCGACCTGTTGGGCGATTTTGTGAAACCGCTTGGTCAGCACGCGACCTGATTCACCGGTGAAACACAAGTTTGCCAGGCGTAAGTGAAGTCGCGCAGACGCCCTTGCGGCTGGAAGGTCTGACGCCAGATTCGCGCCATGCCCAACAGATCATTCGGGTCGGGGAGGGTGGGGTTTTGTTCTTCGACCAGCAGCCAGGCGATGGCGGTGGCGTAACGCAGGTTGACGGTCAGTTCCAGGTGCGGGCCACTGAGAAAAGCATGCTGACTGGCGAGGCCGCGAACCAGGCTGGCACGCTCCGGATCAAGCGCCAGATAGTGATCCCAGAGGGCCTGGTGGCGATGTTCGGCGATCCGGTAGAGGCCGTGGCCACGGCGGTCATGCAGGGCGGAACCGAGGGCGGACTGGCTGGCGGCGATCCCCAGCAGCAGGGATTCGGCGGTTGCGCAGTGACGTCCCAGATAAATCAATGTGGGACGGATCACGTAGCGACACAGTTCGCTGGCAGCGATACCCATAATGCCCTCGATTCTTGTAATGGGCGGCGATACCTGAAGGGGCCTTGGCAGCGGTGGATCGACTCAGGCTCGCCGGAAGCGGATCAAGCCGCTTGAGTTGAAGTGTAGTGTCATATTCACGACGTAAAGGCCTGTTTTTAAAATATTTCCGGCTGCGAGCCAAAAGCGTTATATCCGATGGTGCTTAGGCGCGCAGGGCTAAAAGCGAAACATCGGGCAATAAAAAGCCCCGCATTTTGTGCGGGGCTTGTGCTTTTGCGGCCTTTTCGGCTCTCAGGCAATCAATGCCTGACGTGTACGGTCGATCACGGCCTGCAGCGGCTCGGCGCTGGAGTATTGATCGGGGTACAGACGCTCGCTGTGGCGGGCGATTCCGTGTTCATTGACCACGGTGAAGCTGAAGCAGCCTTTGCGAGCGGCCATGATCAGGCAGTTCATTGGGGCAAAAGCGTTGGTTAGGGTGCGAATGGCATCCTGAGTCTGGATTTGAGTAGACATAGTTATTAGGTGTTCCTACAAATGACACGGATAAGAACCGTGCAACGTTAAAACGTTCCAGTAACGTCGACCACCATTGGTCGTACGAAGAACCCGACTGGAACAAAGCAGCCAGTTTGAAGCGCTATTAAGTTGGCGCGCTTGGGCTGGCAGGTAGGTACTTAGGAGGGCAGGCAACACATCAAGGGCAGAGGTTCTGGGCCCGGGGTGAAGATCCTGATCAATTTGCAGGTTGGTTCGGTCAGAGTAAGTGTGCTTGGCAACACCCTTTGCATTCATTCAAAGGCTGTGTTGACGCAAGTTTTACCTGGAAACCATCGAGGGGTCGTTCCCGCTTTTTCGGTGGAAGGCTTCTGTGAAGAAGGCTGACCGTGGGGATGTGTTCGACCGGAATTGACTTTCAGCTTGGTACTAACGCCGCGGATACTAACGGATCGTCCTGGGCAATGCAAACCCTGCGGCAAAAAAGATTACGACCGGTAGCAGAGTCATAGGCTGGCATTGCCGGCCCCATCGCGAGCAGGCTCAGTCCTGCAGGGGATCGTGGACTCCTGTGGGAACGAGCCTGCTCGCGAAGGAACCATCCATCGCCACAAAAGCGTGCAGTCATCCCCCTCGCCAAGCCGCTTATCCCCAGCCCGAGGCGCAAAACGACCCGAAAAAGCGCATCGATATAACCGGGTAACAGGTACTTGTGCACATTAGTTGCGCAGGCCGTAACGCGACTGTCATATCAATCCTGACCCCAGCGGCTGCCTGCATCAAAAGTTTAAGTCAATGAAAAACATCGGTTTTTTTTGTTGGTGAAAAAATCGTCAGTTTGACTGCGGGCCCCATTCCACAAGGCTTTGCGCGGGTTCGGGAGCGGTTGTCCACTGAGTTATCCACAGCTTCTGTGGATTGTCCCTAGCGCTTGCTCTAGGACGGGCGTGCCGGGTTTTTTTCGGGCTTTACCTGTACGAAAAAGAGAGTAGAGTGGCGCGCCTTCCGATCTGCCCCACAGTGTTTTATGAAGTTTCGCTCAGTATCAGACTCTGTTACCTCCGAACACCCTCGTGTTACCTCTCCCAAACGATTTTCCGTGCGTGTGGCCGAATGGCTGCTCGACAGTCCGCGTCTGGGCGACAGCCACAATGCCAAGCACCTGGCGGGGCGTCTGCTCAAGCAACCGGCACGCGAAGGCGTGGTCGCGGCGCAGAGCCGTCTCGGTCAGTTGATGTGCCGTGAGTGCGGCAACGCCCGGGATCGCCGTATCGGACAGGATCTGCTGCGTCAGGCCGCGCGTGCCGGTGATCGCCGTGCGCAACAGGAACTCGGCCTGCTCGAAGACTGAGCTGTCCAACGTCCCACGCCTTGGTTAACCTTCAGGCTTTATCGAATCGGCAGGAGTGGCTATGGCTATGGACTTGACCAGCGTGTTGCTCGGTCTGGCAGGTGCGGGGTTGCCGCTGCTGGCGCTGGCCTGGCAACTGCAGCGCCGGGCGAGCAACGGACAAGCCGAGGTCGCCTTGCTCGAAGAGCGACTGGCCATGGCGCAACTGGCGCAGGACGGGCTCAACGCGCAGTTGGAAGCCAGTCGCGATGAAACGGTTGATCTGGCGCAGGCCAACGCCGCGAAACAGGCTGAACTGGCCGCCCTGCGCCGTGAAGTCGAGTTGCTGCAGATCGAGCGCGATGACGCCCGCGACGCCTCCCACGCCTGGAACATCGAGCGCGCCAACAAGGAAGCCGAACTACGCCGTCTGGACGCCCAGGCAGCGTCGCTGAACGCCGAGTTGCGCGAGCAACAGGAAAGCCATCAACAACGCCTCAACGACCTGCAAGGCTCGCGCGATGAACTGCGGGCGCAGTTCGCCGAGCTGGCCGGCAAGATTTTCGATGAGCGCGAGCAGCGCTTCGCCGAGACCAGCCAACAGCGCCTCGGCCAACTGCTCGACCCGTTGAAAGAACGCATCCAGTCCTTCGAAAAACGCGTGGAAGAAAGCTATCAGGCCGAAGCCCGCGAGCGCTTCTCGCTGGCCAAGGAACTGGAGCGTCTGCAGCAGTTGAACCTGCGCCTGAGCGACGAAGCGACCAACCTGACCCGCGCCCTCAAAGGCCAGAAGACCCAAGGCAACTGGGGCGAACTGATTCTTGAGCGAGTGCTGGAACACGCAGGCCTGGAGAAGGGCCGTGAGTACCAGACGCAGGTCAACCTCAAGGGCCCGGACGGCGAGCGCTTCCAGCCCGACGTGATCATTTATCTGCCGGGCGACAAGCAGGTGGTGGTCGATTCCAAGGTCAGCCTCACCGCCTATCAGCAGTACGTCGCCGCCGAAGACGACAGCATCGGCCAAGTCGCGATCAAGCAGCACGTGCTGTCGCTGCGCAGCCACGTCAAAGGCCTCGCCGGCAAGGACTACAAGCGCCTGGAGGGGCTGCACAGCCTCGATTTCGTCTTGCTGTTCGTGCCGATCGAGGCGGCATTTTCCGCCGCCCTGCAAGCCGAGCCGACGCTGTTTCAGGAGGCGTTCGACCGCAACATTGTGATCGTCAGCCCGACCACGTTGCTGGCGACCCTGCGGGTGATCGACAGTCTGTGGAAGCAGGAGCGGCAAAGCCAGAACGCCCGGGAAATCGCCGAGCGTGCCGGCTGGCTGTACGACAAGTTCGTGCTGTTCATTCAAGATCTGGATGAGGTCGGCAATCGCCTGCAACAGCTGGACAAGGCCTACAGTTCGGCGCGCAACAAACTCACGGAAGGACGCGGCAACCTGGTCAGCCGCAGCGAGCAGCTCAAACTGCTGGGCGCGCGGGCGAGCAAAAGTCTGCCGGCGGATCTGTTGGAGCGGGCGATGACTGATGTCGATGGTCTGGTCGAGCTACCTGAATAGCCCCAAAAGCTTCGCGAGCAGGCTCGCTCCCACAGGAAAATGCATTTCAAAGGTGGGAGCGGGCTTGCTCGCGAAGGCGTCAGCAGTAGCGCTGCAACACTCAAGTCGAACGGTTAGAGCGGCACATACCGACTCAACAACGCCCGCAACGCCGCCGGTTTCACCGGTTTGGCCAGATAATCCAGCCCAGCCGCATGCACCTGCGCCACGGTTTCCGGGCGACCATCGGCGCTGATCACCACCCCCGGCACCGGCTCTCCCAGCGTAGTGCGCAGCCACGCCATCAGCTCGGTCCCGGTATCGCCGTGGTCGAGGTGATAGTCGACCAACGCCAGTTGCGGCCGCACGCCATCGCTGAGCAACGCCGCGCATTCCTCGCGGTTGCGCGCCGTCCACACCTGACAGCCCCAACGGCTCAGCAGGCTGTTCATGCCGATCAGAATGCTGTCTTCATTGTCGATGCACAGTACCTGTGCGCCGCTGAGCAACTTGCCGTTCAACTCGACCGCAGCGTGCGCCGGCACCGACTGCGGCCGGGCCAGCGGCACGCTGACGCTGAACACACTGCCGCGTCCTGGCCATGAGCGTACGCGCAGCGTATGGCCCAGCACTCGACACAAACCATCGGCGATCGCCAGGCCGAGCCCGAGGCCTTTTTCGGCGCGGGTCTGATGGCTGTCGAGGCGTTTGAACTCCTCGAAAATCACCTGTTGCTTGTCTTCCGGAATACCTGGCCCGCGATCCCACACTTCCAGGCACAGTTCACCGCGGCGTCGCCGCACGCCCAGCAGCACCGGACCCTTGGCGTAGCGGAAAGCGTTGGTCAGGAAGTTCTGCAGAATCCGCCGCAGCAACTTGATGTCGCTGTCGATGCGCAAGTGGCTGCCGCGCACGCGGAAGGTCAGGCCTTGCTCGTGAGCCAGCGCCTTGAATTCGGCGCCGAGGGTATCGAACAGCTCATTGAGCGCAAACGGCTTGCGATCGGGGTTGATCTTGCCGTTTTCCAGGCGGGAAATATCCAGCAGGTCGCTGATCAAGTCTTCCGCCGACCGCAGCGAACTGTCGAGGTGTTGCACCAGTTGCTGCGCCTCGTTGCTCAAGCCGTCGTCCTGGTGAGAGAGGGCGGCGGAGAACAGTCGCGCGGCGTTCAGCGGCTGCATCAGGTCATGACTGACCGCCGCGAGGAAACGGGTTTTCGATTGGTTGGCGGCCTCGGCGTTGCCCTTGGCTTCGGTCAGCGCGACGTTGAGCTGCGAGAGTTCCTGGGTGCGCTCGCTGACGCGCTGCTCCAGTCCTTCGTTGGCCTCGGTCAGCGCCTGCTCGGCCTCACGGAACGCGGTGATGTCGGTGAAACTCATGACGAAACCGCCGCCGGGCATCGGGTTGCCGATCAACTCGATCACCCGGCCGTTGGGGAACAAGCGCTCCGAGGTGTGTGCACGGCCCTGACGCATCCAGTGCAGGCGTCGGGCAACGTGGACTTCAGCCTCACCGGGGCCGCACAGGCCGCGTTCGGCGTTGTAGCGAATGATGTCGGCAATCGGCCGGCCGACGCTGATCAAACCGTCCGGGTAGTTGAACAGCTCCAGATAACGCCGGTTCCAGGCCACCAGTTTCAGCGACTGGTCGACCACGCTGATGCCCTGGGTGATGTTCTCGATCGCGCCTTGCAGCAAGGCGCGGTTGAACTGCAAGACTTCCGAGGCTTCGTCAGCGATACGCACCACGTCCTCGAGCTGCATTTCTCGACCTTCGATGGCGGCTTTTACCACCGCGCGCGTCGAAGAGGCGCCGAGCACGCCGGCGAGCAAGCGTTCGGTGTGGGCGATCCATTCGCCGTCGGCGTTCTGGTTCGGGTTGAAGCCTCTGCCCTGACGGTAGGCGAAACGGATGAAGCTCTGTCGCGCACGTTCTTCACCGACAAACCGCGCCGCCAGTTGCAGCAAGTCGTCGATCTGCACCGCAAGCATCGAGCGCGCACTCGGACGGGCGCTGATTTCCTGGCCGATGAAGCGTCCGGCCTGCCAGTGTTCCGAAACCCGTGTGCGCGACAGCACCGAGACCCAGGCGAACAGGGTGAAGTTGCCCGCCAGCGACAGCACCACGCCTTGGGTCAGCGGGGTGATCGGCAGGTTCAGCGGGTTGCTGTGCAGCCACGCCAGCCCCGGGAAAGTGCTCAGCGACCAGCCAAGGCTGTGGGCGGCAATCGGCAGGATCAGCGTGTAGAACCAGAGGAATGTGCCGGCGGCGAGGCCCGCGAAAACCCCACGGCGGTTGGCCTGTTTCCAGTACAGCGCGCCGAGCATCGCCGGGGCCAGTTGGGTCACGGCGGCGAAGGCGATCTGGCCGATGGTCGCCAGACTCGCAGTGGAGCCGAGCAAGCGATAGCTGACGTAAGCCAGCAGCAGGATCAGCACGATGCTCACGCGGCGCACCGAGAGCATCCACTGGCGGAACACTTCGAACGGGCGCTCGGCGTTGTTGCGCCGCAGCAGCCACGGCAACAACATGTCGTTGGAGACCATGGTCGACAGCGCCACACTGGCGACGATCACCATACCGGTGGCCGCCGACGCACCGCCGATAAATGCCAGCAGTGCCAATGCCGGATGGGCCTGAGCCAGTGGCAGGCTGATCACGAACGAGTCGGGCAGCACGTGACTCGGCAGCAGCATCTGCCCGGCAAGGGCGATCGGCACCACGAACAGCGCAGCCAGCGCCAGATAAGCCGGGAACACCCATTTGGCAAGGCGCAGGTCCTGCGGGTCGATGTTCTCCACCACCGTGACATGAAACTGCCGAGGCAGGCAGATGATTGCCATCATCGCCACCCCGGTCTGCACCACCATCGACGGCCAGTTGATGGTTTCTTTCCAGTATTCCTCAAGCCGTGGTGCGAGCATCGCCTGATTGAACAAGTCGTCGAAACCGTCGTAGAGGCCAAAGGTGACGAACGCGCCGACGGCGAGAAAGGCGAACAGTTTGACCAGCGATTCGAAGGCAATCGCCAGCACCATGCCCCGGTGGTGTTCGGTGGCGTCGAGGTTGCGCGTACCGAAGACGATGGTGAACAGCGCCAGTACCAGCGACACGATCAGCGCGGTGTCCTGGGCGCGGGTGCCCATGGCGTCGGCGCCGGCGCCGATCAGCAGGTTCACACCGAGGACGATGCCTTTGAGTTGCAGGGCGATGTAGGGCAGGACGCCGACCAGACAGATCAGCGCGACCACCACCGCCAGCGATTGCGATTTGCCGTAACGCGCGGCGATGAAGTCGGCAATCGAGGTGATGTTCTCCTGCTTGCTGATCATCACCATTTTCTGCAGGACCCACGGCGCGCCCAGCAGCAACAGGATCGGCCCGAGGTAGATCGGCAGGAATGACCACAGCTGTTCCGCGGCCTGGCCGACCGCGCCAAAGAATGTCCAACTGGTGCAATAAACCGCCAGCGACAGGCTGTACACCCACGCACGCATCCGCGGCGGCAACGGCGCGCTGCGACGGTCGCCGTAAAAGGCGATGGCGAACATGATGGCCATATAGGCGAGGGCGACGGCGGCGATCAGCCCGGTGGACAACGACATGCAACACTCCCGACAGAAGACTCCCCGGCAATCCTGCCCGGGCGGACAGTCTCGCATGAGTGCGGCGGTTAGTCAGTGTCGACCAAGGTCGTGGCGTGGCGGGGTGTCGCAGTGCTGAATCCAGGTGGTTTCTGAGTTGACTGGTCGGGCCTCTTCGCGAGCAGGCTCGCTCCCACATTTGGTATGCAATCCCCTGTGGGAGCGAGCCTGCTCGCGATGGCATCAGCCCTGCTGCAGCGCGATATCAATCAACCGATGCAACTCTTCGACCTCCAGTGCCGCCGCCGAAAACAGAATCCGGAACACCACCGGCGCCACCACCAGATTGATCAACCGGTCAACGCTCGGCGCCGCTTCGTCCGGGTGGCGGTCAATGATGGTCTGCAACTGCGCACCGAGGATCGTCACGCAATACCCCGGCGTGGCGCTGGCCTGCACGTCGCGCATCATGTTGCGCCCGGGCTCGGAACTCATCTCGTCGAGATACTGCTCGGCCCAGGCGCGGATATCACCGCGCAGATCACCAGTCACGGCCGGTTCGCTGTCGGGGCGCATGCGGGCGAGGGCGACGTCCGCGAGCAACGCCGCCAGATCACCCCAGCGTCGATAGATCGTCGAGGGCGTCACGCCGGCGCGTGCAGCGATTTGCGGCACAGTCACGGTGCTGCGCTCCTGTTCTTGCAGAAGTGCGCGGACTGCCGAATGAATCGACTCTTGCACCCGGGCGCTACGGCCGCCGGGGCGTAAACCTTCTTTAATAGCCATGTGTCCGACCTTAACACAAAGAATTTGCTTTAAGCCAAAGCCAAGAGCACACTCCGCAAAAGCAAAAAATTAGCTTTTGCGGAGTGTGCACATGACCAGCCTTGCTTCCAACCGTGGCAGCCTGATTTTTCTGGCGATCACCTTACTGAGTTTTCTCGCCGCTTCCACAGCGCCGACGCCGCTGTATCACCTGTATCAGGATCAACTGCATTTTTCGGCAGCGGTGCTGACGCTGATTTTCGGCGTGTATGCCTTGAGCCTGCTGGCAGCGCTGCTGACGGTCGGATCGCTGTCCGATCACCTGGGGCGCAAACCGGTGATTTTCACCGCGGTACTGCTCAACGCGTTGGCGATGTTGCTGTTTATCAGCGCCGACAGTGTCGCCTGGCTGATCAGCGCCCGCGTACTGCAGGGTTTTGCCACCGGCATGGCCACCGCTGTTTTGAGCGCGACACTGCTCGACACCGACCGCGAGCAAGGGCCGTTGATCAACAGCGTCGCACCGTTGCTCGGCATGGCGCTGGGCAGCATGGGCTGTGGCTTGCTGGCCGAGTTCGCCCCGGCGCCGTTGCAACTGACCTACTGGCTACTGCTCGGGTTGTTTGTGCTGCAAGCGGCGTATGTCTGGCGCATGCCAGAAAGCGTGACGCCGCAAGCCGGGGCCTGGGCATCGCTGCGGCCGACCCTGCATGTGCCGGTCCAGGCACGTTCGACTTTGTGGCGCGTACTGCCGCTGAACACCGCGACCTGGGCCCTTGGCGGCTTTTTTGCCTCGCTGGCGCCGTCGTTGGTGCGCACCGCTACCGGTTCGACGTCCAATCTGATCGGTGGCGCGACAGTCTCGGCGTTGACCGTGACCGGCGCGCTGATGATCTTCACCTTGCGTAATCGTCCGGCCAGCAAAGCCCTGCAAATCGGCGCCGGTCTGCTGCCGCTCGGGGTGCTGTTGATTTTGCTCGGCGTGCACAGCGCCAGTCTGGCGCTGTTTTTCCTCGGCACGCTAATCGCCGGTTGCGGCTTTGGCTCGGGGTTCCTTGGCGCGGTGCGCAGCCTGGTGCCGTTGGCGTCGCCCCATGAACGGGCCGGGTTGATGTCGGCGTACTACGCGCTGAGTTATCTGGCGTTCTGCCTGCCGGCGTTGGTGGCCGGGCACTTGACCCGCACGTATGGCCTGCTGGCGACCACCGATGGCTACGGTGTTGCTTTGATCGTACTGGCCTTGAGCGCGCTGTTGCTCAGCCTGCGTCCACGTGCGGCCAAGGTTTGTCGCGCTCCATAAGCGGCGCCGTTTGGGTTAGCCTTGGCCGGCCCTGTATTTCACGGATCGAGACATGAAGATAATCCGCAGCAAGTCGTTCACCGCCGAGCGTGCCTGGGGTGCGCTGGACATCGCCAACATGAATGGCATCACCACGCGCCTGCACTGGACCGACCAGCCGTATAAATGGCACGTCAACGATGGCGAAGAAGTGTTCGTGGTGCTCGACGGCCAAGTGCAGATGCACTACCGCGAACAGGGTGAAGAAAAGCAGGTGCTGCTTGAGATCGGGGACATCTTCTACGCCTCGGTCGGTACCGAGCACGTAGCGCATCCGCAGGGTGCGGCGCGGATTCTGGTGATCGAGAGCGAAGGCAGCGTCTAGAGGCTTATCTATTAAGTAGATAACAGATAGAGAAATTACCCGTTATATAGATATTCGATTCGGTTCTACCATGGACTCAACCTCACCTGAGGACAGGAGTTCATGATGACTTGCCCCAACAGCGCCAAACCCGGCATCAAGCCGTTCAGCCAGCTTCAGCATCCGCGTGAAGTGATCCGTCAATTCACCCCCAACTGGTTCGCCGCGACCATGGGCACCGGCGTGCTGGCCCTGGCGCTGGCGCAACTTCCGGTGGCGATTCCCGGGCTGCACGCGGTGGCCGAAGGGTTGTGGCTGTTCAACATTCTGTTGTTCACCCTGTTTACTTTCGCTTATGCCGCGCGCTGGGTGTTGTTTTTCGATGAAGCGCGGCGGATCTTCGGCCACTCCACCGTATCGATGTTCTTCGGCACCATTCCCATGGGCCTGGCGACCATCATCAACGGCTTTCTGCTGTTCGGTCTGCCACGCTGGGGCGAGGGCGTGATCCATCTGGCCGAGGTGCTGTGGTGGCTCGACGTGGCGATGTCGCTGGCCTGCGGCGTGTTGATCCCCTACATGATGTTTACCCGCCAGGAACACAGCATCGATCAGATGACCGCCGTCTGGCTGTTGCCGGTGGTCGCCGCGGAAGTGGCGGCGGCCAGCGGTGGCTTGCTCGCGCCGCATCTGGCCGATGCTCACGCGCAACTGGTGGTGCTGACCACCAGCTACGTGCTCTGGGCATTTTCCCTGCCGGTGGCGTTCAGCATTCTGACCATCCTGTTGCTGCGCATGGCCCTGCACAAACTGCCTCACGAAAACATGGCGGCCTCGAGCTGGCTGGCTCTAGGCCCGATCGGCACCGGCGCGTTGGGCATGTTGCTGCTGGGCAGTGATGCGCCGGCGATCTTCGCCGCCAACGGTCTGCCGGGCATCGGTGAAATCGCTTCCGGTATTGGCCTGGTCGCCGGCATCACGCTGTGGGGGTTCGGCTTGTGGTGGATGTTGATGGCGCTGTTGATCACCGCTCGCTACTTGCGTGACGGCATCCCGTTCAACCTTGGCTGGTGGGGTTTTACCTTCCCGCTGGGCGTGTATTCGCTGGCGACCCTCAAGCTTGCCAGCACGCTGAACCTCGGATTTTTCAGTGTGGTGGGCTGCGTGCTGGTGACGTTGCTGGCGGTGATGTGGCTGATCGTCGGTAAACGCACCGTGCAAGGCGCGTGGCGCGGTGAACTGTTTGTCTCACCTTGTATTGCAGGTTTGAAGAAATAACCTGAAAAGTTTAGGTAATGTGTGGCCTGGATCGCGGATCGGGATTCCAATATGCAGATCCAGGCCATTCTCTACCGACCTCAGGGAAACACGGAAGATGAGTCACCCCTCACAGTTCAACCTGCTTCGCACCCGGCGCTTCCTGCCGTTTTTCATCACACAGTCGCTGGGCGCCTTCAACGACAACGTGTTCAAGCAGTCGCTGATTCTCGCCATTCTCTATCGGCTGACCATCGAGGGTGACCGTTCGATCTGGGTCAACCTGTGTGCGCTGCTGTTTATCCTGCCGTTCTTTCTGTTCTCGGCGCTGGCCGGGCAGTTCGGGGAAAAGTTCGCCAAGGACGCGCTGATTCGTCTGATCAAACTCGCAGAAATCGCGATCATGGCCGTAGGATCGATCGGTTTTCTCTTCGATCACCTGTCGCTGATGCTGGTGGCGCTGTTCGCCATGGGCACCCACTCGGCGCTGTTCGGGCCGGTGAAGTATTCGATACTGCCGCAGGCGCTGCGAGAGGATGAACTGGTCGGCGGCAATGGTCTGGTGGAGATGGGCACGTTCCTGGCGATTCTCGCCGGGACCATTGGCGCCGGGGTCATCATGTCCTCGACGCATTACGCGCCACTGGTGTCGACCGCGATTGTCGGCATTGCCGTGCTGGGTTATCTCGCCAGTCGCAGCATTCCGCGTGCAGCGGCGGCGTCGCCGGAAATGCGCCTGAACTGGAACATCTTCAGCCAGTCCTGGGCCACCCTCAAACTCGGCTTGGGCCAGACGCCAGCGGTGTCGCGCTCGATTGTCGGCAACTCGTGGTTCTGGTTTGTCGGGGCGATTTACCTGACGCAGATCCCGGCCTACGCCAAGGAATGGATGCACGGCGACGAAACCGTGGTCACGCTGATTCTTACCGTGTTCTCGGTCGGCATCGCGCTGGGTTCGATGCTTTGCGAGAAGCTTTCCGGGCGTAAGGTCGAGATCGGCCTGGTGCCGTTCGGCTCGTTCGGTCTGACTGTGTTCGGCCTGCTGCTGTGGTGGCATTCCGGCGGTATCCCGGAAAGTGTCACCGGCCACAGCTGGATTGACGTGCTGGGTTTTGTGCATACCTGGGCCGTGCTGGTCGACATTCTCGGCCTCGGCATTTTTGGCGGCTTCTACATCGTGCCGCTGTACGCCTTGATCCAGTCGCGCACCGCCGAAAACGAGCGGGCGCGGGTGATCGCCGCCAACAACATTCTCAACGCACTGTTTATGGTGGTGTCGGCGATCGTTTCGATTGTGTTGCTCAGTGTGGTCAAACTGTCTATTCCGCAGCTGTTCCTGGTGGTGTCGCTGCTCAATATCGGTGTCAATGCGTACATCTTCAAGATCGTTCCCGAGTTCAGCATGCGCTTCATGATCTGGCTGCTCAGCCATTCCATGTACCGCGTTGAGCACCGCAACCTGGAGGCGATCCCGGACGAAGGCGCGGCGTTGCTGGTGTGCAACCACGTTTCGTTCGTCGATGCCTTGCTGATTGGTGGCGCGGTGCGTCGGCCGATTCGCTTTGTCATGTACTACAAGATCTACAACCTGCCGGTGCTGAACTTTATCTTCCGCACGGCGGGGACGATTCCGATTGCCGGACGCAACGAAGACATCCAGATCTACGAAAAGGCCTTCACCCGGATTGCCCAGTATCTGAAGGACGGCGAACTGGTGTGCATCTTCCCGGAGGGCAAATTGACCACCGACGGTGAGATCAATGAGTTCAAGGGCGGGCTGACTCGGATTCTCGAAGAGACACCGGTGCCGGTGATTCCGCTGGCGTTGCAGGGGTTGTGGGGGAGTTTCTTCAGTCGCGACCCGAACAAGGGTTTGTTCAAGCGGTTGTGGTCGCGGGTGACGTTGGTGGCGGGTTCGGCGGTAGCGGTTGAAGCCGCGGAACCGGCGAAGTTGCAGGGGGTGGTGGGGGAGTTGCGTGGGGCAGTCAGATAATCGCTGACTTTAAGGGCCTCATCACGAGCAGGCTCACTCCTGCATTTGAAACGCGTTGCCCTGTAGGAGTGAGCCTGCTCGCGAAAGCGGTAGTGGCCTAGGCGCTGACCTTGAGGCCGATCAACCCGGTAATGATCAACGCCACACTGGCCAGGCGAATCAACGCCATCGACTCACCAAACAGAATGATCCCGGCAATCACCGTACCCACGGCGCCCACGCCGGTCCAGATCGCATAAGCCGTACCCAACGGCAATTCCTTCATCGCCAGACCCAGCAGACCAAGGCTGATGGCCATGGCCGCAACGGTCAGTACGGTGGGAAGCGGGCGGGTGAAGCCGTCGGTATATTTCAGGCCGACGGCCCAGCCGACTTCGAACAGGCCGGCGAAAAACAGAATGATCCAGGACATGAGAGACCTCCATCGATTGACGGGGTCGTCCCCAGATTAATAACTCGATCGAGCCGCAGGGTCGTCCCCGCGTTGCGCAACATATTGACGAGCATTCATCCGGGGATCAAGGTTTGAGGTCAGTCGGCGGCCTGTTGAGCTGCCGTTTCACGATCTTCTTTTTCGCTCATGCGCCGGAAGCAGGTCGAAAGCAGCGCCCCGGAAATGTTGTGCCAGACGCTGAACAGCGCGCTCGGCACCGCCGCCAGTGGCGAGAAGTGCGCACTGGCCAACGCGGCGCCCAGTCCCGAGTTCTGCATGCCGACTTCCAGCGCCAGTGACTTGCGCTGAGCCAGTGGCAACTTGAACAGACGCCCGGTGAAGTAACCCAGCAAGTAGCCGAAGCTGTTGTGCAGCATCACCACGGCCATGATCAGCAGACCGGACTCGGCGATCTTCGCCTGACTGGCGGCAACAACCGCCGTGACGATGATCACGATGCTGACCACCGACACCAGCGGCAACACCTCGACCGCGTGTCGCACCTTGTCACCGAGCAAACGTTGCGCAACCACGCCGAGCACGATTGGCAGCAACACGACTTGCAGGATCGACCAGAACAGCTCCATGAACGACACCGGCAACCACGCCGAAGCCAGCAGCCAGATCAGCGCCGGGGTCAGCAGCGGGGCGAGCAGGGTGGTGACCGCAGCAATCGCCACCGACAGCGCCAGGTCGCCCCGGGCGAGCCAGGTCATCACATTGGAAGAGGTGCCGCTTGGGCAGCAACCGACCAGAATCACCCCGACGGCGATTTCCGGCGGCAGATGAAAGACCTGGCAGAGCAACCACGCCACGCCGGGCATGATCACGAAATGCGCAACCACGCCCAGCGCCACGCGCCACGGATGGCGGGCGACAGCAGCGAAGTCGTCGTGTTTGAGGGTCAGGCCCATGCCGAACATCACCAGCCCCAGCAACGGCACGATGGCGCCTTTGAGACCGAGGAACCACGCCGGCTGCAGGAATGCGATCACGGCGAAAATCAGAACCCAGTAAGCGAAGGTGTTGCCGACAAAGCGGCTGAGTGCAGCCAGTGCGCGCATGGCTTGTTCCTTATTATTGGTTACACACAAAACCAATGTAGGAGTGAGCCTGCTCGCGAAAGCGGAGTGTCAGACACATTAATGTTAACTGTCACTGCGCATTCGCGAGCAGGCTCGCTCCCACAATTTTGAAACTCGCCGGGCGTTAGATCCCCTGCGGCGTCTCTTCACCACCCAGCGCTTCAACCAGTGCCGGCAGGAAGTCGCCGAAGGTCAGCATCATCAAAGTGAAGCTGGCGTCCAGTTGGCCCAGGGCCTCGTCGCCACCGTCCTGTTCGGCCTGATCCTGCAGCAGGTCTTCGAACTTCAGGCGTTTGACGGTCATTTTGTCGTCGAGCATGAACGACAGCTTGTCCTGCCAGGCCAGCGACAGTTGAGTCACGACTTTGCCGGTGCTCAGGTGCAGCTGGATTTCGTCGCTGGTCAGGTCTTGACGCTTGCAGCGCACGATGCCGCCGTCTTCGTGGGTGTCGCGCAGTTCGCACTCGTCCAGGACAAAGAAGTCCGGGGCGGCTTGCTGGGTGGTGACCCATTCGGTCATCACGGCGGTCGGCGCGGTTTTCACGGTCAGCGGACGGACGGGCAGGGTGCCGAGTACTTCGCGCATTGTGGAGAGCAGGTCTTCGGCGCGTTTCGGGCTGGCCGAGTTGACCAGAATCAGCCCCTGTTTCGGCGCGATGGCGGCGAAGGTCGACGAGCGACGGATAAAGGCGCGCGGCAGGAAGGCCTGGATGATTTCATCCTTGATCTGATCGCGTTCCTTCTTATAGACCTTGCGCATCTGCTCGGCTTCGATCTCTTCGACCTTTTCCTTGACCGCGTCGCGCACGACGCTGCCCGGCAGAATACGTTCTTCTTTACGAGCGGCGATCAGCAGGAAGTCACCGCTGACGTGCACCAGTGGAGCATCTTCGCCCTTGCCGAACGGCGCGACGAAACCGTAGGTGGTCAACTCCTGGCTTGCACATGGACGCGCCAGTTTGGTGGCCAGTGCAGTTTCCAGCGCCTCGGCATCGACAGGCAGGTCTTGGGTCAGGCGATAGATAAGCAGGTTTTTGAACCACATGGGGTGAGTCTCTCCTTTATACAAAGGGGGGCATTATTGTCTTCGCCGTGGCATAGGCCAACCCTTCTCTAAGCCTTTGGAAGGCCTGAGAAAATTATTTAAAAAAGTGCTTGCCAGAGGTTGGGTCGCTCCGTAGAATGCGCGCCACACCGAAGCGAAGGGTGATTAGCTCAGCTGGGAGAGCGTCTGCCTTACAAGCAGAATGTCGGCGGTTCGATCCCGTCATCACCCACCATTCGTTTAAAGTGTTTAGCGCAGCGGTAGTTCAGTCGGTTAGAATACCGGCCTGTCACGCCGGGGGTCGCGGGTTCGAGTCCCGTCCGCTGCGCCATATTCGGTAACCTGGACCACTGAACGCCAGGTCACCACGGAAAAACCCGCTGAAGCGGGTTTTTTTCTGTCTCAAGTTTGTACCTTGTTCCATCGGGTTTGTGTCGTTTCACCGGTTTTCGGATTTTTTTGAAAAAAACTTCAATTAAATCAACACATTACGAAAACTTGTGACATAATGCGTCCCGTAACGAAGCGAAGGGTGATTAGCTCAGCTGGGAGAGCGTCTGCCTTACAAGCAGAATGTCGGCGGTTCGATCCCGTCATCACCCACCATTCGTTTCAAGCGTTTCGCGCAGCGGTAGTTCAGTCGGTTAGAATACCGGCCTGTCACGCCGGGGGTCGCGGGTTCGAGTCCCGTCCGCTGCGCCATATTCGGAATCTGGAACACTGAACGCCAGATTCCACAGAAAGCCCGCCTAGTGCGGGCTTTTTGCTGTCTGGGATTTATGAAATCTCAGGTTTGACGCTAAACCTGGGGTGAGGGGATAAATCCCCTCACCACAAACCATCTGCTCGTCTTTTTACTGGGTGGCGTTCTGGCTGTGCCGATAGTCACTCACCGCCTCATACACCGCTTTACGCAAGCGGTTGATCCCGCCAATCGGCCGATGCGCCTCGATACCAAACCACGGATTGAACGACAGGTTGTCGCACGCCAGATTCAGCGCCGGCGTGTCGAAGTCCTGCGCAGGCAGGGTAATCCGCGCCACGGTTTCGAACGGTGAGTCCTGCTCGCGCCATTCGATGCTGGTGTCCTCGATCGGCATGTACTTGTTCGCGTCCTGGCGCTGAATCTGCAACACGAAACAGGCTGGCACCCGATCCGCCGACAGTTGCTGATTCAGCGCGCTGCGCAGGAAGTTCGGCAGGTCGTGGTTTTGCGGGGGCAGGGCGTACGCCGGGCAATTGTCCGGATCCGGCACAACGCGAAACTTGGCGTTGGCCTCACCGAACTTGTAGGGCGATACCGAAAAGTACGTGGTCCCGGTCGGGCTGTCCGGCGCTGGCGACAGGGTTGCCAGCGCGATGAACAAGTGGCGGATCTGCCAAGTGCGCGGATCCCGGCCGGGAAAAAACGCCATGATCTTTTTGCCGTCAGCCTGAGCCGCCACATTCTGACGATACTCGGCGACATCGCTGACAAAGAAATTCGGGTGACTGAACATCACAAAGTCCTGCTCACGGCGATCCTGACGGTCGCCGAGCAACGGTTTGCCGGGCACATCGAGCAGTTTGATCGCCATGCCCCGGGCGTCACGAATGCTGTCGAACTGCGGGTAGGCGTTGCCATTGGACAGACGAATCATCGCCTGCCAGATTTTGCCCGGTTCGCTGAAGACGCCCTGACGCAGCGCTGGCGTCAGTTCCGGCAACACCGTCACTTCAGCTTTCACGCAACCATGCGCCTTGGCATGCGCATCACGCAGATAACGCGTGCTTTCGCGATGCTGATCGACGATGCGCACTGCGGTCTGGATCACGTTCTGGGTCATGGCTGATTCGCCGACGGGAATCTGCTCCTGCGCCGCCACTGGGCCGCGGTGTTGCCAGGCAAACCCTGCGCTGGCGATGGCCCAGCCAAGCAGGCCGACAATCAGTAATGCCAACAGGGTTTTGCCAATCAGTCGTCCCAGCCATAACCAGACACGGGTCAGCATGGACGGTTTTTTGTAGGGGGTGATCATCATGGCAATTGCGCCTCCAGCGGTCCGCCCAGCACTTTCAGGTACTCCAGCAAGGCCCAGCGTTCTTCCGGTTGCAGCAGTCGACCGATGACGCCATTACCCCGCTCGCCAGCGCGAAATTCGTGGCCGCTGTTGTGGTTACCGGTGATCCGCGTGTCGAACAAAAAGCCATTGGTGAAGGCCTCGGTGCGGTAACCCAGATGGCGCGGGTCGTATTCGAACGAGCCCTTATAGAACGTGGTGGCGCGCTCATCCTGCGGCGACAGCAGCTGATAAATGCTCGGCACCGAACCGTTGTGCAGGAACGGCGCGGTGGCCCATACACCGGCCAGAGGCCTGGCCTTGTAGGCGACTTTTTCACGCACGCCAATAGGCAGGCCGAAACCATCGAGTTGAGGCTTCTCCTGCGCGGTGACCCCGGCCTCGCGATAAGCGCGGTTTTCAACGAAGGCAGTGACGTAGGCCAGGCCCTTGGCCACCGATAGCTGGCTCAGATCCAGTGGTTGCGTGGGTGTCGGATGCAGTTTCACGTCCATCTGCTCAAGCTCCTTGAGGTTCCATTGCAGCGGTGTCAGGTCGAAACGGTGATTGGCGATGTTGGTGGCGGCGTTCGGGTCGGTGCCTATCACCTCCACCGGCAGCATGTGCAAATGCTGCACCCAGCGCTCGCCCTCCTGAGTCTTGCGCGGCACGTGGCAACCGGCGCAGTTCTGCGCAAACAGCGCGCGCCCTTTGGCGGCCAACGGTTTGTCGACAGCACCCAGCACCTCTTCCGGCCAGGCGGGCGGTTGCAGGTGTTGCAGGGTTTCTTCGATTGTGTGCAGATCACGTACGCGCACGCTGGAGGCATAACGCGCATCGCCCTGTAGCGGCTGGCCATTGCTGTCGAAAAAATTCAACGTGGCGCCGACGCCCAGCGCCTCACCGATGTTGCGCGCCATCGGTTGCTGCGCCGAACCGTTCCACTGCACCCAATCAAACGTCCACATGTCCCACAGCTGCGGGTAATCCACCGGGGCGTTGGCCACTCGGTAGTTGGCGGGGGAGATCGCGTCGCCGAAGGTGGCGTTGGCGATGCGGCCGAAGGCATCGGTGCGTCCCGGGCCCTCTTCGGTCGGGTAGAGGCCACGGTGGGTGTCGTTCCAGGCGACTTTCACGAAGGTGTTCAGCGAGGCCTTGAAGTCCTTGCGCAGTTGCGCATGGCGCGCCTCGTAGTCATTGCCCAGCACTTGTCGGACGAAACGTTCGAATTTCCATGGGTTGTAGTAAGTCGAAGTCAGACTGGCGACCAATGCCTGTCCGAAACTGCCACCGCGCAGCGTAGGAACACTGGAGGGCAACACGTGCTGCGCTGAACCACCGTCAATCCGTACGGCCTGGCCCTTGAAGCGCAATTCGCCAGTGTGGCAAGCCGCGCAGGTGATATCGAGAAATTGCTCGGTGCCGCCTGGATTCGGGTGGCGGGCAAAGCCAACCGGCAGATTGCCGGGATTGTTCGCTGTGGCTTTCTGTTGCGGATCGACCAGAAAACCGAACCGTGCGAGGTATTCCGGGGACGCGAAGCGCTGCTGCGAGAAGGGCAGCTCCAGCGCCTGAAACCATTCATAGCGCAGGCCTTTGACCTGCGTGCCCTGGGGCGTGAAATAGTAGGTCTGACGTTCCTCTTCACTCCACTGATTCAGGTAATGCACCTGCTGAGCGGGGGTGTAGAACGGTAATTTCGGGTTGGCGACGTAATACAGAACCACGGCGAGGACCAGGCCCAGCAGCACGATGATCAGGGTTAGCACACGGAATAAGAGGCGCAAGTTAAACATCCTTGTCGAGTTGTTGCGCTGTTATGCCTCAGCTGTTGCAGGTGCGGCAAGTGGCCATTACGCCAACTGTCGCAACAAGTCTCGTCAGTCCTTGTCAGGTCAAGATGACAGAAGCTTCATCGTCCCTTTTCTCGAATGCGTTTTAATCCCTGAACTTATCGGACGTTTCCTGCTCTCATGCCGGTAGCCATTGGTCGTGGCGGCCTGATAAGCTCGCGGCTTTACTCGATTGCCCTTTCGGCGCATGAACAAGGAAATAGCATGAAACAGCATCGGTTGGCGGCGGCGGTAGCCCTGGTTAGCCTGGTCCTCGCGGGTTGTGATTCGCAGACCAGCGTAGAGCTGAAAACCCCGGCGCAAAAAGCTTCCTACGGTATCGGCCTGAACATGGGCAAGAGCCTTGCTCAGGAAGGCATGGATGATCTGGACTCCAAAGCGGTAGCCCAGGGCATCGAAGATGCCGTCGGCAAGAAAGAACAGAAGCTGAAAGACGACGAACTGGTCGAAGCCTTCGCCGCGCTGCAAAAGCGTGCTGAAGAGCGTATGGCCAAGATGAGCGAAGAGTCGGCAGCTGCTGGCAAGAAATTCCTCGAAGAAAACGGCAAGAAGGCTGGTGTTACCACCACCGCTTCCGGCCTGCAGTACGAAGTGGTCAAGAAAGCCGATGGCCCACAGCCTAAGCCGACCGACGTAGTGACTGTTCACTACACCGGCAAGCTGACCAACGGCACCGTATTCGACAGCTCCGTCGAGCGCGGCAGCCCGATCGATCTACCTGTCAGCGGTGTGATCCCGGGTTGGGTTGAAGGTCTGCAACTGATGCACGTTGGCGAGAAGTACAAACTGTACATCCCTAGCGATCTGGCCTACGGCGCGCAATCGCCAAGCCCGGCAATCCCGGCCAACTCGGTTCTGGTTTTCGACCTGGAACTGCTGGCCATCAAGGACCCGAGCAAAGAAGACGCTGCTGCTGCCAAGTAATCGGCAACGACTTCGCCAACAACGCCTCGCTTAAGCGGGGCGTTGTTGCATCTGGAGTATGGCAAGGGTAAACAGAGCGAACGGATCCCGCTGACAGCAGTCCTAGAGATTGAGGCCGCCAGCGCTAGACGCCCTGAGCCGCCAAGTCAATGAAATATTGGGCTTTTTTATGTGAGTAAAAAACGCCCGATCTGAGCGCAGCCCTTATAAAACGGGGCTCTCAGAGCTGAAATGCAGCTCTGTTCACAAGGTTATCCACAATTTGTGTGGATAACATTTCAACGGGAGAAATAGATGAAAGCACCGTGGAATTTCGCCCGATTTCTGCCTTTGGCCGGACGCCTGCTGGCCCGTGGCCGCCTGCCGACCCTGCTATTTGCGGTGGCGAGCAAAGGTGCCGCGCAGGGCAATCGCCTGGGCAAGCTCAAGGATGATCTGCGTTTGCTTCAGGCGCTGTGCCTGGCCTACTGGCGTGGCGAGTATCGGGCCATCAGCCCGAAAGCCATGATCTCGGTGGTGGCGGGGCTGATGTATTTCCTCAGCCCGGTGGATGCGATCCCCGATTTCATTCCGGTGTTCGGCATGCTCGATGACATCGCCGTCCTCGCCTGGGTGATGAAAACCCTTGATGATGAACTCAATGCCTTCCGGCAATGGCGTAACCGCCAGCAGCCGGAAAAGCTCGCCGTGGTCGAGCGCCTGCCCGATACCCCGGAGCAACTGCAGCTTCAGGGCCCGAAAAAGCCCTGATTCATTCCTGCCTGCATACAGATAGATACCCCCCGCGACCTTAGCCGCTGTTAGGATTACACTTCTAGGGAAAAGTGCCGACTCGCTAAGTGTTGTTGTCCTACGGGGTAGTCATGGATATTCAGATAATTGCACGCGATGGCGAACCCGAATACGCGGTTCTGCCATGGGTCCAGTATCAGGCTCTACTGAAAGCAGCAGGCATCAACGAAACACCGTCGCAGCAGGCCCCAGCGCCGCTCGCGGCAACAGCGGACCCGATTCTTCCAGGTCTGGATCAATTACGCAGTTTGCGCGAAGGGAAGGGCATCGCCATCGAGGCGCTGGCCCGCACGGTAGGCATCAGCCCGTCTTATCTGGCCATGATCGAAAGTGGCGAGCGTCAGCCTGACGCCGCAATTCGCCGCAGCCTGGCCTGGGAACTGACGGTGCCCGGTTGGAGGGATGAATCGTGAGCGTACGCATCAGTCGTCAACATTGGGACGGATTGCTGGGGGAACTCGATCAGGCACGCAGGCAGCGCCATCTACTGACCTATCGGGCGTTACTCGAGCGTTTGCAACTGCCGACGCCGGCGATGCAAACCCTGACCGCCGCACTGGAACATCTGGCCGCACTGGACGCCAAGGCCGAACAACCCTTGCGCAGTTCGCTGGTGATCAGCCAGGGTGCGAGCCGCCTGCCACGTACCGGTTTTTTTGAATGCGTCGAACGTCTGGGGCGTTTTTCCGGGCCATCCGATGGCGTCGCGGCAGCCTCTTGGCACGCGTCGGAAGTGGTCAGGGTTTTCGAATACGAGTACCCGGAATCGGCGGAGGCCTGAGTGTTCTTACGACTCAAGGCGCAGATCAGTTACTGGCTGGCGCGCCGGTTGTTTCACTGGTCGTGGTTTGTCCGTCAGCCAAAAGGCTGGCACTGGCTCGAAGGGCAGTTCGCGCGCATGGCCAACCTTGGCGACGTCGGTGCGCAGAGTTTTTACGGGCACATTCTGACGTTTCGTGGTGTTGGCCTCGGCGCCCGCGAAGAGGGTGTGCGGTTGTTGCGTCTGGCGGCACTCGCCGGTGATGGCAAAGCGGCCTATCAGGTCGGTGTGATCAGCCTGGCCGGCACTGCGAGCAAGGCGCCGGATCCGGCAGAAGCGGCGCGCTGGTGGACTCTGGCCGCCAAGGCCGGCCACCCGTTGGCCGAGCTCAAACTCAAAGAGTTGAGTGCTCGGGATTCAACGCAGTAAATCCATTTGTGTCGGCCCGATAAACGTGGCGCGAGGGAAACCTCGCGCCACGTTTGCGTTTAAATCCATACGTTTTGTAGTCATGGGCATTTTGCAGATTAGTCCTACAGCAAACGCCTACTCGCCTGACTTCTTTCCTGATTGATCCCCCGCAAAGTCCCCGCGCCTAATTTTTGCGCGAGGGAACGTTCATGTTTGACCCGGTTTTTCATTCCTCCCCGCAGGGTGGCGTGCGCTGATGGACACCGTCAGCCGTATCGAGCAGGAACTCGACAGCTTTCCCGACACCCTCAGCCTCTATCGCCAACAGCTTGAACACTGGTTCAGCCGTGCGGCCGACCAGGTCAGCCACGCGGCGGACCTGCCTTCGCTGATGGGCATGGAGCGGATCATCCGCTTCGGTGATCGTGTCACCGCCGTCAGCACTGGCGACAACGAATTCTTCTCCAACGTCGTCCAGTGCCCGCAGGGTGGGGTGATGGCGATCGAGAGCAAGTTCGAGTCGGTGTATGACATCCCGCTGGGCGACATCGTGGTCGATGTAGTGGCGGCGGATGGTGGGGAGATCACACCGGTCACGCTGGATGCGCAGGGTAAAGGCTCATTCACCGGCGAGGCAGGCAAATTCTACCGGGTCCAGGTCCGCAGTGAGGTCACTCCCGAGCAGATAAACGATCTGTTTGCCGCTTATGGCGGGCTGACGCGTGAACTGGATGGCTGGCTGCGTAGCGAGTGGCAAGGGTTCAAGCCGCAATGGTCGCAGTCGGTGGCGACGGCGGCGGGCAACGGCATGCTTGCCGGGAGTTGGGCGGCGATCGAGGGTGTGTGGGACAGCATCGGGATGCTGTCGGAGATCCTGCAGAACCCCGGCAAGTTTGCCGAGCGGTTGGGGAGTGCGGCGGATGATCTGATCAAGCTGGCGCAAACCGCTCCGCAGGTGATGCAGAAGCTGCAACTGCTGGTCAGCGACGAGGCGGCGTTGTGTTTGCTGCTGCGCGCCGCGAGCCTTTGGCTGGAGATGCTGCCACCCAGCGAAATCGCCGGGAAAACCGCTGAAGCGGCGTCGATGGTTGTGGTGCAACTGTTGATCGACGTGCTGATCGGCATCGTCCTGACCTTCGTCGGGGCCGGTGCCGGGATTGCCTATCTGACCCTGCGTCTGGCGGACCGCGCTGCTCAATTGCTCTCGGTTGTTAAACGCTTGGTGAAGGCGATGTTTGGCATCGTCAGCACGTTTATCGAATACGTCGACCGCTACAAAAAAGTCGCCGCGCGGGGCATTGCCGCTGGGGTGAAAAAGGGCCGTCTGCAATTGCGCTGGGATGCGAAGCGCAATGCCTCGCTGAAGAAAAACGAGCACCACGACGACTCACCCGATCAAGCGAAAAACCCCAACGGCGACAGCGCCGATTGTGTGCCGTTTACCTGCACCAACGGCTGCCCGGTGTCGATGGTCACCGGCGAAGAACTGTTGACCCTGAGCGATGGTTCGCTCGATGGGGTGTTGCCATTCGAGTTCACCCGGTTGTATCGCACCAGTGCCGTCGAGATTGATGTCGGGCTGGGCTTTGGCTGGAGCCACTCGTTGGCGCATCGGTTGGCGTTCGATGGCGATGCGGTGGTCTGGGTCGATCACGAAAACCGCCGCACGCGATTTCCGTTGCCCAGTGTCGAGCGGCCGGCGATTCACAACAGCCTATCGCGGGCGGCGATTTTTCTGGGGGATGAGCCGGAGGAACTGATTGTTGCGCTGGCCGGGGACGTGGCGCGGTTTTATCACTTTCGCGCCGGGCGGCTGACGGCGATCAGTGATGCGTATGGCAATCGCCTGCGGGTTGCTCGTGATCATCAGGAGCGGATTGTTCGGCTGGACAATGGCGCGGGGCGGTCGCTGCTGTTGCGTTATGAGCGGGCACAGTTGGTTGCCGTCGACTATCAGTCCTTTGGCTCTGACGGGACTGGCTGGCACACCGAACAGACCCTCGCCAGCTACCGCTACGACGCCCGTCAGCGCCTGCTGGAGGCGACCAACGCTGTCGGTGACAGCGAGCGTTACGACTACGACGACGCCCACGTCATCCTGCAGCGGCAACTGACCGGCGGCGCGAGTTTCTTCTGGGAGTGGGAGCGCTCTGGCAAAGCCGCGCGCTGTGTGCGGCACTGGGCGTCGTTTTCGCAGATGGACACGCGTTACGTCTGGGCGGATGACGGCAGCGTCGCCGTGCATTACGTCGATGGCAGCGAAGAGACCTACGTCCACGACGACCGTGCACGGCTGGTGCGCAAGGTCGAGGCCGATGGTGGTGAGCACCTCAAGGTCTATGACGCGGCGGGTCGCTTGATCGCCGAGCAGGATCCGCTGGGCGCGGTCACCGAGTACCGCTACGACGAAGTCGGACGCTTGGTGGCGCTGCTTCCGCCGCAAGACGAGCCGACGTCCTACGAGTACCGCAACGGTTTCCTGCACCGCCGTTCCCGCGGCGAGGCAGTGTGGACCTGGCGGCGCAACGCTGAAGGGGATGTCACCGAAGCGGTCGATCCCGACGGCCTGGTCACCTATTACTACTACGACACGCGCGGGCAGTTGCTGTCGATCCGTTACCCGGACAGCAGTCGGCATCAGTTGGCGTGGAATGACCTCGGCCAACTGATTGAGGAAACCCTGCCCGACGGCGGCGTGCGGCGTTTTTCCTACGATGCGCTGGGGCGGCGGACGACGTCTTGCGACGAACACGGCGCGATTACGCGCCAGCAGTGGGACGCGGTGGGCCGACGGGTGCAGACCACGGTGCCTACCGGCGCCACCCGCGCCTACAGCTACGGTGCTTACGGCCAGCTCACTGCCGAACGCGACGAACTCGGGCGCATCACCCGCTACGAATATGACGACGACCTGCATCTGGTCTCGCGCCGAATCAACCCCGACGGCACGCGGGTGCAGTACCGCTACGACCATGCGCAACTGCTGCTGACGGAAATCGAGAACGAATCCGGCGAAAAGTACCGACTGGACTACACACCGACCGGACTGATCCGACAGGAAACCGGCTTCGACGGGCGGCGCACCGCGTATGCCTATGACCGCAACGGGCATCTGCTGGAAAAGACCGAATTCGGTGATGACGGCTCGACGCTGGTCACCGCTTACGCGCGCGATACGGCCGGGCGTCTGCTGCTCAAGACCCTGCCGGACGGGGTTCAGGTGGCTTACACCTACGACCGCCTGGGCCGGTTAACCGGGGTCGATGACGGCCAGCAACACCCACTGGCCTTTGAATACGACCGCCAGGACCGGCTGATCACCGAGCATCAGGGCTGGGGCACCTTGCGTTATGCGTATGACGCCTGCGGGCAGCTCAAACACCAGCGTCTGCCGGACAACAGCAAACTCGACTACCACTACGCCAAGGGTGGCGCGCTGACCGCCATCGACCTCAACGGTGCACGGCTGACCAGCCACGTCTATCAGTCCGGTCGCGAACAACAACGCCAGCAAGGCCTGCTGCGCAGCGACTACGCCTACGACGACCAGGGCCGTTTACTCGCCCACGCTGTAGGCCATCAGCACGACTCGCTGTACCGCCGCGATTATGCCTACAGCGCCAACGGCAATCTTGAGCACATTGCCGACACCCGCCACGGCCAGCGCACCTACGCCTACGACGCCCTCGACCAGCTGATCCGCGTACGCCACTCGCGTGACGAACTGCCGGAATCCTTCGCCCACGACCCGGCCGGCAACCTGCTGATGCAGGACCGTCCCGGCCCGACGAACATCCACGGCAACCGTCTGCTGATGCAGGGCGACCGTCACTACGACTACGACGCCTTCGGCAACCTGATCCGCGAACGTCGCGGCCGTGATCAGCAACTCGTCACCGAATACCGCTACGACTGCCAGCACCGCCTGATCGGCCTGACCCGCCCCGATGGCAACACCGCGTCCTACCAGTACGACGCCTTCGGCCGCCGCATCCGCAAGACCGTCGACGGCCAGAGCACCGAGTTCTTCTGGCAAGGCGACCACCTCGTCGCCGAAAGCAGCCCGACGCACCACCGCAGCTACGTCTACGAACCCGGCACCTTCCGCCCACTGGCGCTGCTCGACGGCAAAGGCCCGAAAAAGGCCTGCCCGTTCTACTACCAACTCGACCACCTCGGCACCCCGCAGGAACTCACCGACTACAGCGGCGACATCGTCTGGTCAGCGCAATACGACGCCTACGGCAAAGTCTCGGCGATCACCCTGGCGGGTGAGGACTATCTGGATCAGCCACTGCGTTTTCAGGGGCAGTATTTCGATGCGGAGAGCGGGCTGCATTACAACCGGCATCGGCATTACGACCCGAGGCTGGGGCGGTATCTGACGCCGGATCCCATCAAGTTGGCGGGTGGGTTGAATCAGTATCGGTATGTGCCGAATCCGACGGGGTGGGTGGATCCGTTGGGGTTGAGCTCAAACTGTCCGCCGCCGAACAGGCCGGGTTGTCCGGTGCCCGGTGATGTCAGTGGCGTCAAGGTTCATGAAGGAGAGCCAGCGCTCCCAAAGATGACTGCGCAGGAGCGGCGGGCGAGGATTGATACGCTGGCGGAGGCGAACGCGAAGCGTGAAGTTTTGAAACTGGAGAAAAAGTACAAAATGCACACCGTCGCGAAACATAACCCGGAGATATCTGATAAGGCGCTGAAGCAGAGATCCATTGACGGTAGTCATCCAACCCAAAAAGGTCAGAAAGGTCCAATAAGACCTAGCTCCCAATTCAAAACCTGGTTGCTACAACTTAACGCAATAAATGATGCAGTAACTAGGATGGAGAGAAAAAATCCTACTCCAACAGGCTATACCCAAGATGGGGATCCTGTTATTAGAAAGGAAATGCCTGGTGGGGGTAGAGGCTACAAGCCGAATAAGAAAGATAAAAATAATCCAAAATTCATAAAGGATCTTAATTTTTCAGAAGTTAGGTTTGATCAGGTAAGTGGCAGGCCTTATACGGCTTTTCCAGATTGAGGAGTGAAAAAATATGTTGAGGTGGCCTAAGTTTAATACGCCATTTGAGCCTACGATGCATTATTGGCTGGGTGGGGTTTCCGTGTTTGATAGAGAGGAAACGCTCGGTGCAGAATTGTGGGCTTATAATCCTAATAATCAAGGGGATAGAGCTGCAATTATTCGAAAATATATATTGCGTCGATTCGAATGTTTGACATGTCGGCACCGGTTTTTGTTAGTTGAAATACTGAAGGATGCACTGTCGTGCCCTGATTTCGACTTTTCATCCTTGTTCAAAAGTGATGATGAAGCCAATATCTATTTGGCTTGGGACGAAACTGAAATCGACAATTCCAGAGTTTTTTTTGAAGAGATATATAGAGCGGCACTTGAAGAGTGGGAGGTGGATTTGTATCGGGCTGGTTTGGAGGATCAGTCTTTGTGGTAATGCAGATATTTGAATTTGGCAATTGGATTTGGAGGGTTGATAATGGTTTCAGTTTTATTTTTTATTAAAGCGTTTGTTTGTGCTTTGTTCTTGGCGATCATGACGGATGTTTTAGCTGAAGACGCGGGAGATTTTCTCAGTTTAATTGAACAGGGTGAGTGTCATCCAGCAGCGAATAAACTTCATGAAATTGCTTTAACTGGAAATGCGGAAGCACAATTAGCATTTGGATACGCTGCAAGCCAGAACCTCTGTGGAGCGGTTGAATTAGGGGGAAGATACTCCATAGATTGGTTTCGTCTTGCCGCGGAGCAAGGTAATGCTGTTGCGCAAGCCGAACTTGCTAAAAAACTCGTTGGCACGTGGAACGCAAAAAATGAAGAAGAAGCTTTAGTTTGGTATCGATTAGCGGTAGAGCAAGGAAATGCTAATGCTCAATTCGGATTGGCGCAAATGTATGATCGTGGGCGATATGTGTCAAGAAATATACCAAGGAGCGATAGCGCTGCCATGGGTTTATATTTAAAGGCTGCAGCGCAGGGGCATGTGACCTCATATTTTGTTTTGTCTCAGATCTATCGAGAAGGTCAGCTTGTAGAGAAGGATGAGTCAGCTGAGGCTTATTGGAATAAGAAGGGTGCCGAAAGCGGCGATAGTTATGCTCAGAATAGATTGGCTGATATGTACAGGAATGGGCGGGGAGTTATAAGGAGTGATATAGAGGCAAGATCCTGGTATAGCAAGTCTGCGAAACTTGGTAGCTCTTATGCTAAAACGAATTTGGCCAAAATGCTCAGAGACGGCGAGGGAGGACCTATTAATACAGATGTGGCGATTCAATTGTTTATAGAGGCCGCGGAAGCAGATGATCCAAATGCACAGTATGAGCTTGGAAAAATATACTTAGAGGGGTTGTTGGGGGTGCGGAGAGATAGGTCTAAAGCCGAATTCTGGATGATAAAGGCTGCAGAAAAACTCCATCCCCTCGCAGTTCTGGAGTTAGAAGAGGTGGATTGATTGAAGGAAGTAGTTTCGTTGCATTAATCGAAAAAGCAGAAATTTGATAATGGGTGGTCTGAATTTCATTTGGATAAGTCGTAGTGACTGCCCCCCCCCTCCGCGAGCACGCAAGTTTTCACAGGGTATTTGGGGTGTTGGGGATATCAGCGTTGGCCGATTGTTTGTGGAGCAAGGAGTTCTGGAACGGTAAGACTATCAATCACATGCACGCTATACCCCGGAACATTCTTCGCATGATGCTTCGCCTGCGAGGCCATTTCCGCGAGTTGGCTGGCATCCAGTTCGGCGCAGGCCTCGGGGTGCAGGTGGACTACGCCGATGGACAGTGACAGCAGTGGAAACTCCTGCCGCATACCCTGACGGTTCGGCGCGATGAAGCACCCCGCCTCAAGATGCTCAGGGCGATAGAAGCGCCGGCATTGGCTCTGGAAGTCGTCGAGCAGCTGATTGAGTCGTTTGCGCCAGTCTTCCGGGCCGAGGACGAGGAGGAAGTCGTCGCCGCCGATGTGGCCGACGAAGTCGCGGGAAGGGTCAACGCGTTCGTTCAGGCATTGCGCCAGGCACAGCAGGACTTCGTCGCCACGGCCGTAGCCGTAGATGTCGTTGAAGGGTTTGAAGCTGTCGATGTCGACGTAGCAGATGATCGACTCGCGGCCCTGTTGCAGCAGGCGGGTCAGGCATTGCTGGATCGGCACGTTGCCGGGCAGCAGGGTCAGCGGGTTGGCGTAGCGGGCCTGCTGGATTTTCAGTTCGGTGATCAGTTTGAGCACGTCAATTACCCGACCCAGGCCGAGATAGCCGCCGTTGAGGGTAATGATGAAATCTTCTTCGATGCGCTGACGGGCGCGGCTGGTGATCAGGCGGCTGACCTGTTGCAGCGACTGGCTCATCTCCACGGCGAGGAAGTCGTCGTTCATCAGGCGGCTGATCGGTTTGCGCGCGAACAGGTCGGTGGCGAACGGTTTGAGCAACGCGTCGGACAACGAATGGCGATGGACGATGCCGCACGGCTGGCCTTGTTCATCGAGCACCGCCAGTGAGTTGAGGTTGGCCTGGCGGCGGAAGGCTTCCAGCACCGTGGCGGTCGGTGTGTCGCGATGCACGGCTGGTTGGTCGTTGAGCAGGGCGCTGAGGTCGCTGCCTTCGTCGTTGAGGGCCACGGCATTGCTGTCGTGTTTGGGCATCAGGGCCCGGGCATCGTGGGGTGGATGTTCCTGTGGGCGCCCCAGCAGATAGCCCTGCACCAGATCGACGCCCATTTCGGTCAACATCGCCAGCTCTTCCGGCAACTCGATACCCTCGGCAATCACCTGCGCTCGCGAAGCCTTGGCGATTTGCAGGATCGAGCCGACGAACTCGCGTTTCAGCGCATCCTGATGAATACCGTCGATGAAGTGGCGGTCGATCTTCACGTAATCCGGACGCAGTTCGGACCACAGGCGCAAGCTCGAATAGCCAGCGCCCAAGTCATCCAGCGCAATCGAAAAACCCATCGCCCGGTAGTGATGCAGGGCGGTTTGCAGCAACTGGAAATCGTCGATCGGTGTCTGTTCGGTGAGTTCGATCACCACTTGGCTGGGTGGAATGCCGAAGTCCTGAAGCAATTGCAGCGTCCGCCCCGGCTGATGCGCAGCTTCGAGCAGGGATTCCGGCGAGACGTTGAGGAACAGCTTGCCCGGCAGTTGCTGCTCGTTGAAGCGACGGCAGGCAGACTGGCGACAAGCGATCTCCAGTTCGCTCAGGCGGCCGGCCTGACGCGCCACGGCGAACAGCGCGATAGGCGAGTGCAGCGGGCTGTTGGACGGGCCACGGGTGAGGGCTTCGTAACCGAGGATGCGGCGTTCGGAGAGACTGATGATCGGCTGGAACAGACTGTGCAAACCGCTTTGAGTCAGGATCGAGCTCAAGGCACTCAGCTGTTCGGTCGTGGTCATGGCAATCTCTGGCGATAAAAAAAGGACTGGGAGCGCTCTCGATGAAGAGAGTGGCTCCAGTCCTTTATTTCACGACAGAATGATGACTGTTTGATGACGCTCCGAGGAGCGTCAGCATTAAATTGCCATCACCTTACTTCTTGGCTACCTGATTGCTCAGCTTCAGGTAATCCAGCAGCACGCGCCCGGTTTCGCTCAGGTAGGCGTCGTCTTCTGGTTTGACCTTGTCCGGCTCGGCGGCCGCGAGGGCATCGTCGTCTTCTTTCTTCAGTTCTTTGAGCGGCTCTTCGCCTTTGGCTTTGCGACGGATGTTCTCCATCGCCAGTTGCTTGGCGTCGATGTCGGTGTGCTGGGCACGGCGTTCGGCTTCGTTGAGGCTGACGGTTTTTTCTTCCATCAGCTTCTGCGCCAGGGCCAGCTTGTCGCGGATGAACACGAACTCGGCGTCTTTGGCACTGCGTGCATCATGCTCGGACTTGAGCTGCGCCAGGTACGGCTTGAACGGATCGACCGCAGGCTTGATCGCCGCCTTGATGGTGTCCCACGGCATGGCTTCCGGCAGGGCGCTTTCGCCGATTTCCTTGGTGTCGATGATCGACGGATAATCGATGTCCGGCAGGACGCCCTGATGCTGGGTGCTCTGACCGGAAACCCGGTAGAACTTGGCCAGGGTCAGTTTCAGTTCGCCATGGTTCAGCGGCTGAATGGTCTGCACCGTGCCTTTACCGAAGGTCTGGCCACCGATGATCAGCGCGCGATGGTAGTCCTGCATGGCGCCGGCGAAAATCTCCGAAGCCGAGGCGGACAAGCGATTGACCAGCAATGCCATCGGGCCTTTGTAGAACGCGCCCGGGTTTTCATCTTCCAGTACATCGACGCGGCCATCGGCGTTACGCACGAGGACGGTCGGGCCCTTGTCGATGAACAGGCTGGTCAGCTCGGTGGCTTCCTGCAGGGAGCCGCCGCCGTTGTTGCGCAAGTCGATGACCACGCCGTCGACTTTCTCTTTCTGCAGTTCGGTCAGCAGTTTCTTGACGTCACGGGTGGTGCTCTTGTAATCCGGATCACCGGCACGGAACGCCTTGAAGTCGAGGTAGAAGGCCGGAATCTCGATCACGCCGAGCTTGTAGTCCTTGCCGTCCTGTTTCAGGTTCAGCACGGATTTTTTCACCGCCTGATCTTCAAGCTTCACCGCTTCGCGGGTGATCGGCACGATCTTGCTGGTCTGGTCGTTCGGCGCGTTGCTGGCCGGAATCACTTCCAGACGAACCACGGTGCCTTTCGGGCCGCGGATCAGCTTGACCACTTCGTCCAGGCGCCAGCCCACCACGTCGACCATCTCTTTGTTGCCCTGGGCAACGCCGATGATCTTGTCAGCCGGTGCAACCTGTTTGGTCTTGTCGGCCGGGCCTGCGGGCACCAGACGCACGACTTTCACTTGATCGTTGTCGCTCTGCAACACGGCGCCGATGCCCTCCAGGGACAGGCTCATGTTGATGTCGAAGTTCTCCGCGTTATCCGGCGACAGATAGTTGGTGTGCGGATCGTACGACATGGCGAAGGTGTTGATGTACGCCTGGAAGATGTCTTCCGGACGGGTCTGGTCGAGGCGCGCCAACTGGTTCTTGTAGCGCTTGGTCAGGGTTTCCTGGATCTGCTTCGGCTCTTTGCCGGCGATCTTCTGCCGCAGCACTTCGTCCTTGACGCGTTTGCGCCACAGGTCGTCGAGTTCAGCAGTGGATTTGAGCCAAGGGGCGTCCTTGCGATCGATCAGCAAGGTTTCCTTGGTGGTGAAGTCCATCTTGTCGACGCCCTTGTTCAACTCCGCAATGGCGAAGTCCAGGCGCGCCTTGACGCGGTCCAGATAGCGCTTGTAGATGGTGAACCCGGCGTTGAGGTCGCCGCTTTTGAGGAAGTCGTCGAACTGGGTCTTCCACTTGTCGAATTCGGCGATGTCGCTGGCCATGAAGTAGCTGCGCGATGGATCCAGCAGCTTGATGTAGCTGTCGTAGATGATCACCGAGCGCGCATCGTCGAGCGGCGGCTTGCTGTAGTGGTGACGCTTGAGCAACTCGACGACGTTGAGACTGGCGATCACTTCGTCGCGATCAGGCTGCAAGTTGTCCCAGCTGTTGGCTGCGAATGTTTTGCCCGACATCGGCAACAGGCCGATACCGATGAAAAGAGCGAGGGCGGTGCTGGGGAGCAAATGCTTCATGCTGATTCGACGCGGGGACAATTGATAACGCATATTAGGCCGTCTTTGAAGTCGCCGGTTCTACGAGAGCCGGTCGCATAATGCAAAAAGCCCGGCGCTACAGCTTCGGGCTCAGTCCAGACTCACTATGGAGGCACTGTGAAGGCATTGCAAGGCGTTGAAGGTCAAGTGGCATGGGTTGAAGAGCCGAGTCCTGCGTGCGATGTAGGACAAGTGCGCATTCGCGTGGCGGCAGCCGGCCTCAATCGCGCCGATTTATTACAGAAAGCCGGGCTTTATCCGCCACCGCCCGGCGCCAGTCAGGTGCTCGGTCTTGAGTGCTCCGGGGTGATCAGCGAGGTCGGCGCCGGGTCCTCCTGGCAGGTTGGTGACCGGGTCTGCGCCTTGCTGGCCGGGGGCGGGATGGCCGAAGAGGTGGTGGTCGACGGGCGGCACGTGCTGCCGGTGCCCGAGGGCGTCTCGCTGATCGAAGCCGCGGCATTACCCGAGGTTTATGCAACGGTCTGGCTGAATGTGTTTCAACTGGCGGCGTTGAAACCGGGTGAGAAAGTTCTCTTGCACGCCGGAGCCAGTGGAATTGGTTCAGCGGCCATTCAGCTGTGCAAGGCGTTCGGCAACCCGTGCTGGGTCAGCGTCGGCTCGGCCGAGCGTCTGGCCTACTGTGAAGCGCTCGGCGCCCAGGGCGGCGTGGTGCGCAGCGATGACCTGGAGGGCCTGCGCGACTTCGCTCCGTTTGACGTGATCCTCGATCCGGTTGGCGGCACTTACGCCGCGCTGAACCTCAAGCTGATGGCGCTCGACGGACGTTGGGTGCTGATCGGGTTGATGGGCGGGCGTGAGGCGAAGCTGGATCTGGCGCAGGTGCTGGCCAAGCGTGTGCAGTTGCTCGGTTCGACCCTGCGCAGCCGTGATGATCAATTCAAGGCGGACCTGCTCAGTGACCTGGGGCAGCACGTGTGGCCGCTGTTTGCCGAAGGGCGGTTGAGCCCGCAACTGGCGAAAACTTTTCCGGTGAAAGATGCCGAAGCGGCGTTTGCCGAGTTGGCGAGCAATACGGTGGCGGGGAAGGTGGTGCTGGTGATTGACGACAGCCTGAGCTGACAACACAGACCCCCTGTAGGAGTGAGCCTGCTCGCGATAGCTGACTATCAGTCAACATTGATGGTGACTGACCAGACGCCATCGCGAGCAGGCTCACTCCTGCATTAAATCTTTGTCATTTCCAGAGGTGGATCGGCCAGCCGGCTTTTTCGGCGTGCTCAAGCAGCACCGGATCCGGATTCACCACATGCGGGAAATCCACCTTCAGCAACAACGGCAAGTCGTTGCGTGAGTCGGAATAAAAACTCGCGCCTTCAAGATTTTCTTCCTCGGCGTCCAGCCACTCCAGCAAGCGGGTGATCTTGCCTTCGCGGTAGGTCAGTGTGCCAACGGTGTGGCCGCTGTAAACGCCATGCGCGACTTCCAGTTCGATCCCCAGAATCTCGTCGATGCCGAGTCGGTCGGCAATCGGTCGGACCAGGTGCGTGCCCGACGCCGAGATCACCAGAATCCGGTCACCCGCCTTGCGATGAGCGGCGATGGTTTTGGTCGCATCGCTGAAGATGATCGGCTCGATGAAATCTTCCACCCAAGGCCCGACCAGATGATCGACTTCTTCCGGCGTGCGGCCGATCAATGGCTCCAGGCTGAAGTCCATGTACTCTTCCATGCGCAATTTGCCATGGCTGTAGGCGTCCATCAGCTCGTCGTTCTTGCGCATGAACGACTCGGGATCGACCCAGCCCAGGCGCCCCATCTGCTCGCTCCAGAGGGTGGCGCAGTCGCCGTGGATCAGGGTTTCGTCCAGATCAAAAATTGCCAGGGCCATCAGTGCAGTTCTCTCTTCAACGTCAGCAAAGTCATCAGGCTACCTCACACAGGGCCGTCGGATCGATTGAAAGTGCCAGGCGCTGACCGTCGGGATGCAGATCCGCCGCCGAGCGGTTGAGCACGTCCACCACCAGTTCCACGCCACGCGCCTCGACCCGATAGCGGATCACGTTACCGAGCAGGCTGTGGCTGCGGATCTGCGCGTCGAGTTCGCCATTGAGGCTCAATTCGATGGCTTCCGGACGAATCGCGATGCGGTGGTTGATCGGCCGTTGCAGCAGCTTCGATGCGTCGTCGGCGTCGAGCAGGTTGTAGTTGCCGATGAAGCCGGCGGCGAACAGATCCACCGGCGCGGTGTAGAGGGTTTCAGCGTCGCCGCTCTGGACGATTTTCCCTTGGTTCATCAGGAAAATCCGGTCGGACATGGTCAGCGCTTCTTCCTGATCGTGGGTGACGAAAATAGTGGTCAGGCCGAGTTCGCGCTGGATCTGCCGGATCTGTTCACGCAGGTGTTTGCGAATCCGCGCATCCAGCGCCGACAGCGGTTCATCCAGCAGCAGCAAGCGTGGACGGGTGACCAGCGAGCGCGCGAGGGCGACGCGTTGGCACTGACCACCGGAGAGCTGGTGCGGATAGCGGCCGGCGAAGTCGTTGAGCTCAACCAGTTTCAGCACCTCTGAGACACGCTTGTGGCTGTCGTCGGCATTGACCTTTTGCATCCGCAGGCCGAAGGCAACGTTCTGTTCAACGGTCATGTTGGGGAACAGTGCGTAGCTCTGGAACACCATGCCGATCCCGCGTTTTTGCGGGCTCAGCGGCACGATATCGACGCCATCGAGCAGAATCTTGCCGCCATCCACCGGGGTCAGGCCGGCAATGCAGCGCAGCAGCGTTGACTTGCCGCAACCCGAAGGGCCGAGCAGGGTGACGAATTCGCCCTTGTTGATTTCGCAGTTGATGTCGCTGAACACCGGGGTGCCGGCGTAGTTTTTCTTCAGGTTCTGGACGCTGACATAGCTCATTCGCTTTTGTCCTTGTTCAAGATGTTGGCGATCCAGGTCAGGACCAGCACGAAAAAGAAGTACGAGATCACCAGCGCACTGGTGAAGTGACCGCTGCTGTTGCGCATGTTGTTCAGATAAACCTGCAAGGTTTCGTAACGCGTGCCGACCAGAATGTTGGCAAAGACGAACTCGCCGAAGAGGAACGAGAACGACAGCAGCAATGCGACCATCAGGCCTTTGCGCAGGTTGGGTAGCACCACCAGGAATGCCGCCTGAAAGGTGCTGGCGCCAAGCAGTTGCGCCGCGTCCATCAAGTCGCGCAGGTTGATCGCTTGCAGGTTGTTGGTGATCGCCCGGTACATGAACGGCAGCGCCACGGTGAAGTAGCAACCGATCAGGATCCATGGCGTGCCGACCATTGCCAGCGGCCCGGAACCGTAGAGCTGCAACAGCCCCACCGACGACACCACTGGCGGCACCGCGAAGGGCAGCAGGATCAGGATGTTCATCAGCGCATCGAGTTTCGGAAAGTGGTAATGCACCACGAACAGCAGCGGCAGAATCAACACCACCGACAGCACCAGTGCGCCGACGCACACCAGCAACGATTGGCCGAAGGCGTGCAGAAAGCGCGGATCGCTCCACAACTGGATATACCATTTGAAGGTGAAGCCGCTGGGCAGGATGGTCGCCGACCAACTGCTGGCGATCGAGTAGATCAGCGTGCCCACCAGCGGCAGCAGCAGGATCGCGAACAACAGGTAAACCACGACGCGGTGGTAGACGCCGGCCGGGCCGGATTCAGCGCGAGACATGGTAGCTCCTCTTCAACAGCAGTTGATGCACGACGGTGACGATGGTCATCAACGCCACCAGCACCACGGCCAGCGCGCTGGCGAGGTTCGGGTCCAGCGAAATGTCGCCGGAGACCATCGCCGCGATGCGGATCGGCAGCACGTTGAAGTTGCCGGTGGTCAAGGCATACACCGTAGCGTAGGCGCCTAGGGCGTTGGCCAGCAGGATCACGAAGGTGCCGAGCAGCGCCGGGGTCAGCACCGGCAGACCGATGTGGCGCCAGAACTGCCAGCCGTTGGCACCCAGCAGCGCGGCGGACTCGCGCCAGTCTTCACGCAAGGCGTCGAAGGCCGGGTAGAGCAGCAGCACGCCGAGGGGAATCTGGAAGTAGGTGTAAAGGATGATCAGGCCGGTTTTCGAGTACAGGTTGAAGTCCTGAATGATTCCGGCCTGCTTGAGCATGATGGTGATGCTGCCGTTGAAGCCGAGCAGGATGATGAAGGCGAAGGCCAGGGGCACGCCGGCGAAGTTGCTGGTCATGTTGGCGAAGGCATTCACGAAGTTACGCAGTTTCGAGTCGACCCGGCGCAGCGAATACGCACCGAGCACGGCGATGATGATGCCGAACACACTCGACCAGAAGCTGATCTCGAGGCTGTACTGGATCGCCTGCAGATAGAACTTCGAACTGAAGATCTTGCTGAAGTTTTCGAAGCCCCAGCCGAACTCTTCCGACTGCAGGCTGTTGATCATCACCCAGACCAGCGGGGCGATTTCGAACACGATAAAGAACAGGGCGAAGGGCACCAGGCACAAGGCTGCCAGCCATTTGCCGCGAGTCATTGAGTTCACTTGAGCAGCTCCCGGCACACAGGTTTGTCGTGGGGCACGCCGAGCAGTTCGCAGACAGTGCCGCAGATTTCAGTCTGTTTCGGCGCCGCGTCCGCGTTGAGGCTGAAAGCGTCGCCGAGGACGAACAGCGGCACCTGGCGTTCTTCCGGCAGCAGGCCGTTGTGCGAGCGGTCGTTGTTCATGCCGTGGTCGGCCGTCACCAGTACCTGATAACCGGCGTCGAGCCAGCCTTGCAGGCAATCGGCGAGGATGACGTCCGCCGAGCGCGCGCTGTTGCGGTACTGCGAGGAGTCGAGACCGTGCTTGTGACCGGCGTCGTCGATGTTCATCGGGTGGATCAGCAAAAAATTCGGCGCATGGCGCAGGCGCAGGTTTTCCGCGTCGGCGAACAGGTGCGAATCCGGGTAGTGGTCACTCCAGTAGAAGTGGCCGTGCTGGATCGGCAGCGACAGGTTGTCGGTATGCCGGTCGCGTGCTGCCACGAACGGCGAGCGGTTGTACAGCTCGCTGACCCAGTGATAGGCCGCCGCCGCGGTTGTCAGGCCGGCGTCGCGGGCGTAGTGATAGATGCTGCGCTGGTTGGACAGGCGCGCAACGTTGTTGTGGACGATGCCGCTGTCGATTGGCGGTACGCCGGTGAGGATGCATTCGTAAAGCGGTCGGGACAGGGCCGGCAACTCGCACTCCAACTGGTAGAGCGCCGCGCGTCCTGCGCCAACGTAAGCCTGCAGATGCCCCATGGCGTGCCGCGCGACTTCAAAGTTGAGGCCGTCGAGCACGACAAGGATGACGTTGTGCTTCATAGGGGCAAAAACTCCGCGAAAAACAGGAAATTCAAATTCAACCTGGATCCCCTGTGGGAGCGGGCTTGCTCGCGAATGCGGAGTGTCAGTCGATAATTCTTGACTGATCCACCGCATTCGCGAGCAAGCCCGCTCCCACATTTGGATCTCCAACAAATCACACAGAGGTGATTCGCCGCCTTACTTCATCTCGACGATGACTTCTTCGTTCCACTTCTGCGGCAGGGCCTTGGAGGTTTTTTCCCAGGCGTCGGCGTCCTTGATCGGCGTGACCTTCTTGTACTGCTCGTTCGGCAGCAGCTTGGCTTTCACGTCTTCCGGCAGTTGCAGGTGTTCGGCGCGGATTGGGCGAGCATTGCCGCGAGCGAGGTTGGTCTGGCCGGCGTCGCTGAAAATGTATTCGCGGGTCAGCTTGGCGGCGTTCGGGTTTTTCGCGTACTTGTTGATGATGGTGGTGTAGCCGGAAATCACCGAGCCGTCGGACGGGATCAGCACCACGTAGTCATCCGGGTTGGCCATCTTGGCTTTGTAGCTCAGACCGTTGAAGTCCCAGACCACACCGACTTCGATCTCGCCTTTTTCCATGGTGGCGATGGTCGGGTTGGCCATCGACAGGCGACCCTGCTTGGCGATGTCTGCAAACAGCAGCAGGGCCGGCTGGATGTTCTTCTCGTCGCCACCGTTGGCCAGGGCGGCGGCGAGAACGCCGTTGGCGGCTTGCGCAGCGGTGCTCACGTCACCGATCGAGACCTTGTATTTGCCGCCCTTGAGGTCAGCCCATTTGGTCGGTACTTCGGAACCGTGCAGCAGCTTCTTGTTGACGATGAAGGCGATGGTGCCGGTGTAGGCCAGTGCCCAGTTGCCGTCCTTGTCCTTGGCCCAGGCCGGAACCTGATCCCAGGTGCTTGGCTTGTACGGTTGCACTACGCCCTGCTTGACCGCGATCGGGCCGAAGGCGGCACCGACGTCGCCGATGTCGGCGGTGGCGTTGTCTTTTTCAGCGGCGAACTTGGCGATTTCCTGGGCCGAGCTCATGTCGGTGTCAATGTGTTTCAGGCCGTAGGTCTTGGCCAGGTCTTCCCAGGTGCCTTTCCAGTTGGCCCAGTCATCGGGCATGCCGACGCTGTTGACGGCGCCTTCCGCTTTCGCAGCGGCTTCGAGGGTTTTCAGGTCGGTGTCGGCCGCCATGGCGGCGGTGCACATTGCAATGGTCGAGCCTAACAGTGTTGCCAGGAAAAGCTGTTTCATTCCGAAGCTCCTTGGTCGTGTTCAACGCTGCGATTGCGGTTTGTGTTGGTCTAGGTCAGCAATACCTGAGCCAATTTAAGGGGGCTGGATGACACTTTGATGTCGGCGCGGGTCCGGCAGGGCTTTTATTGGCCCGGTTCTGGCGCTTGCCCGGTAAGCGTAGACCAAGGTCAAAGCCCCGGTTGGCAAGGGACTTGGCCGATGTATTGCAAGTCATGAGGGCGACCGTCGGGCGGGTTTGTCATCTCTCGGTCATCTGCACTGCCTAGGCTTGCAACACATGGAAACGGCTTGCAGGCCGTGCAGTTTTTGCCCTGAAACAGTGCTGGTCTAGTCCAGATAGGTAACGTTGATGCGCGATGAGGCAACAAAAGCGGTGACAGCCATCGGCCAGGTGCTGCAGGAGCAGCTCGATCACGGCCTGTTGGCGCCGGGCAGCAAGCTGCCGGCCGAGCGCAAGCTCAGTGAGTTGTTCGGTACCACGCGCATCACAGTGCGTGAGGCGCTGTTGCAGCTGGAGGCACAGGGACAGATTTATCGTGAGGAGCGGCGCGGCTGGTTCGTCTCGCCGCCGCGTCTGGCGTACAACCTGATGCAGCGCAGTCACTTTCACGCGATGGTCAGTGCGCAGGGGCGAGTGCCGTCGACCGAGGTGATTTCGGCGCGCCTGCAACCGGCTTCGGCGGCGGTGTGTGCGTGGTTGCAGTTGCCGGCGTTGTCGAGCGTGATTCAGATTTGCCGGTCGCGGCGCATTGATGGGCGATTGGTGTTGTATGTGGAGCACTATCTGAATCCGCAGTTTTTTCCGGGGATTCTGGGGTTTGATTTGAATCAGTCGATTACCGAGTTGTATGCGCGGCATTACGATTTGCACTATGGGCGGGTGCGGTTCGAGATTGTGCCTACGTCACTGTCTGTGGATGCGGCGGCGGCTTTGCGGGTTTCTGTGGGGAGTCCGGGATTGAGGATTGCTCGGGTTAATTATGATCAGCATGAGCGGTTGATTGATTGTGATCTGGAGTTTTGGCGGCATGATGCGATTCACGTGGGTGTAGATGTGGTTTGAGCGTTTGACCTTGGCGGCCTTTGGGCCGACCAGGTTCTTGTTGATGGGGTGAATATCCGTTTCTTCGGTTGCTGCCGCTGACGGTTTCGCCCTGACGGCGAGTCACTTTTCCAGACGCCGAAAAGTAACCAAAAGGCTTGGCCCCGGCGTTCGGCCCTCGCCGTGGCTCGGGTTCCTTCGTTCCGGAATTGATCCGGGCGCATCGCCTCCGGTTTGCTTCGCTGCACCTCCTCTCGATGTGTTCGACTTCGTCGAACGGTCGCTGCGCTCCCACCCCCGGATCAATCCCTCCACTCAGCCTTCCGATGGGGCCGGTACGGCAAGATCAAGAGCTGCAGCCGAGCTTGCGCTCATCCTGTTGAGTGGTGAGAAGCATGCGGTCGGCTTTTGCTTTTCTGTAGGCCTTCGCCTGCTCGCGATGGCGGCCTGACAGCCGACCAATCTACCACTGAATACACCCAATCCCACTGTGTGCGGGCTTGCTCGCGATGGCGGCCTGACAGCCGACCAATCTACAACTGAATACACCCAATCCCACTGTGGGAGCGGGCTTGCTCGCGAAGGCGACCTGCCAGACAACCAATCTACAACTGAATACACCCAATCCCGCTGTGTGCGGGCTTGCTCGCGAAGACGGCCTGACAGCCGACCAATCTACCACTGAATACACCCAATCCCACTGTGTGCGGGCTTGCTTGCGATGGCGGCCTTGACAGCCGACCAATCTACCACTGAATACACCCAATCCCACTGTGTGCGGGCTTGCTCGCGATGGCGGCCTGACAGCCGACTAATCTACCACTGAATACACCCAATCCCGCTGTGTGCGGGCTTGCTCGCGAAGACGGCCTGACAGCCGACCAATCTACCACTGAATACACCCAATCCCACTGTGTGCGGGCTTGCTCGCGAAGACGGCCTGACAGCCGACCAATCTACCACTGAATACACCCAATCCCACTGTGTGCGGGCTTGCTCGCGATGGCGGCCTGACAGCCGACCAATCTACAACTGAATACACCCAATCCCACTGTGGGAGCGGGCTTGCTCGCGAAGGCGACCTGCCAGACAACCAATCTACAACTGAATACACCCAATCCCGCTGTGTGCGGGCTTGCTCGCGAAGACGGCCTGCCAGCCGACCAATCTACAACTGAATACACCCAATCCCGCTGTGGGAGCGAACCTGCTCGCGAAGCCGCCCCCACAATCCCCCCATATCTATCTGGCAGCCTCAGCATTTCCATACAAATAATCCGTCGCCAGCGACGCCATCGTCCTCACCCCAACCACCAGCGCCGACTCATCCACAAAGAACCCCGGATTGTGATTCGGCGCGGCCTTGCTCATGTCCTGATCCCGTGGCGTGACCCCGAGAAACACAAACAGCCCGGGCACTTCCTTGGCAAAGAACGAGAAGTCTTCCGCGCCACCCACCAGCGGTGCATTCACCACGTCGTCCTTGGCTGCCCATTTCAAAGTCGGCAGCATTTTTTCGGTCAGCGCCGGGTTGTTGATGGTCGGGTCGTATTTTTCGATGATGGTCACGTCAGCTTTCGCACCACCGCTTTCGGCGATTTTTTCGATGGTCTGGCGCACGTCCGCGTGCAGTTTCTGGCGGATGCCGTAGTCGTAGGAGCGAATGGTTCCGCTCATGTCCACGGACTCGGGAATGATGTTGTAGCGGGTGCCGCCGTTGATGGTGCCGATGCTGACCACCGACGGATACGACGAGATGTCGGTACGGCGGCTGACCACGGTTTGCAGGCCGACGATGGTTTGCGCGCCGACGGTGATCGGGTCGATGCCGTCCCAGGGGCGGCCGGCGTGGGTCTGTTTGCCGAGGATTCTGATGCGCAGGTCGTCGGAGCTGGCCAGTGTGGCGCCGGGGCGGTAGGCGATCTGGCCGGCGGGGACTCCGGCCCAGACGTGCAGGCCGAAGACGGCGTCGGGTTTGGGCGATTTCATCACGCCTTCCTCGACCATCATTTTCGCGCCCCAGGTGTTTTTGCCGTCGGGGATGAAGTCGCTCGGGCCTTCTTCGGCGGGCTGGAAGTAGAACACCACGGTGCCGGGCAGGGTGTCGCGCAGGCCTGTGAGAATTTTCGCGGTGCTCAGCAGGATCGCGGTGTGCGCGTCGTGGCCGCAGGCGTGCATCACGTCGACTTCTTTGTCCAGATAAGTGCCTTTGGCTTTCGAGGCGAATGGCAGGTCGCCGACTTCCTTGACCGGCAGTGCGTCCATGTCGGCGCGCAGGGCCACGGTCGGGCCGGGCAGGGCGCCTTTGAGGATGGCGACCACGCCGGTGCGGGCGACGTTGGTTTTGACTTCCAGGCCCAGCGCCTTGAGTTGTTTGGCGACCAACTCCGAGGTGCGTTTTTCGCTGTTGCCGAGTTCCGGGTGGGCGTGGATGTCGCGGCGGGTTTCCAGCAGTTCCGGTTCAAGTGCCTTGGCTTGCGCGGCGATGTGTTCGCGGGTGCTGTCCAGGGGGGCAGCACCGGCGTGGCCGGCGACCAGGCTGAGCAGAAGGGCTTGGGCAATGCGGGTCAGTTGCATCGGGTTTCTCCATGGTTATTGTTTTTCTGGCTTCCCTGCCTGTGACCCGCACATTGCGCCCAAGTGCTATTCCTTGGGCTGGCCACCGCCGGCGGTGATCACTTGCACGCTCATGCGCGGCGTTGCCAGGTCCAGGCCGGCCTCGTCGAGATGGCGTTTGAGCGACAGGTTGAACGCTCGGGAAACTTCCCATTGTTTGATCGGCGCGGTCTTGAAGCGGGCGCGCAGGATCGCGCTGCCGGACTCGAAACTTTCTACGCCCTGTATCTCCAGCGGCGACCAGATATTGCGGCGTTGCAGGGGATCGGTGCGCATTTTCTGGCCGACTTCGCGCATCAGTTTGATCGCGTCGTCGATTTCCATGTTGTACGGCACCGCCACCCGGAAAATCGCGTAGCCGAATTCTCGGGAGTAGTTCTTGATGCTTTTGATTTCGCTGAACGGGATGGTGTGGACGATGCCGTCGATGTCGCGTAGGCGCACGGTGCGGATGGTCAGGCCTTCGACGGTGCCGAGGTGACCGCCGACGTCGACGTAGTCGTCGATCGCCAGTGAGTCTTCGATGATGATGAACAGGCCGGTGATCAGGTCCGCCACCAGCGACTGCGCACCGAAACCGATGGCCAGACCGATCACACCGGCACCGGCCAGCAGTGGTGTGACGTTCATGCCCATGTTCGCCAGGGCGACGATCAGCGCGATGATGAAGATCGCCACGAACAGCACGTTGCGGATCAGCGGCATCATCGTCTGCGCGCGGGCATTCGCCAGGCCTTTGCGCGAGCGGGTGAGGGCGTGATGCACGGCGGTGTCGGCGAGGATCCAGATCAGCCAGGAGAAAATCAGCGTGCCGATCAGGCTGAACAGTTTGACGCTGACGTCATGCCCTTCGCCCTCGGCGAAACCGATCAGCGATTTGCCCCATACGCGCAGGCCGAGTTCGATGAAGGTCAGCCACACCAGCAGGTGGGCGAGGGTGTAGAAGAAGCTTTTCAGGCGCTCCGAGTACAATGCATGGCGCTTCGGCCCGCGCTGTGGTTTGAGCGAATGACGGCGCACGAGGCCATTGATCACCATGCACATCACCAGCAGCACCGTGCAGATCAGCGACTGGCGCAGGGCGGTGCTGGTGTCTCCGGCGGAGACGAAGGTGGCGAACAGCGAGATCCCGACCAGTACCAGCGCGGGCATGTACCAGAAGGTGCCAAGGATATCGATGGTGTCGCTGAGGGCGCGGCGGGTCAGGCGGCGGGACAGGGGCTGGTTGCGGATCAGGTGCGCGATCGGCCGGCGGAAACGCAGGATGAACAGGCCGGTGAACAGCGCCGCGAGGACATTGGTGATGGTCGCGGTGGTGTGCGCCAGGTGCACGCCGAGGCTTTCCACCAGGCGCGGATCGTTCAGCGCTTCACCAAACGCGGCGAAGCTGCCGATCAGCCAGAGTGGGCGGAAGGCCTGATGGCGCAGGATGTACAGCGCCCGGTGCCGGTGCGGGCCGTCGAGCAGCGAGAACGCGATCACGCAGATCGCCGAGAAACAGGTGCCTACCACCAGCGCATAAGCCAGCACCATCGCCAGGCTCTTGCCCAATGACGATGGCAACGCGTAGCTCATGTAGACGGTGATGACCAGCGCGATCAGCCACGGCCCGAGCTTGCGCAGGGCGAAGCGCAGCATGTCGAGAGCCTTGGGGTGCTGGGGTAGCTCTTCGGTCAGGCCGAAGCGCATGCGTACCCGGTGCCCGAGCCAGATCAGCGCGGCGGCCAGCAGGCTCCAGACCATCAGGATCACGGCAAAGCCGAAGATGATCGGCAGCCATTCACTGGCCGGCAGCATCAGGTTGTCGAGCTCACCCCGGGCCTGATCGAATTCGTTGGACCAGCGGGTGAGCGGGCTGTCGGCGCCGGAGAACTGTTTCTCGAAATTGGCCAGCGTGCCGCCGATCAGTCCCAGGACGCCTTCTTCGGGTGAGGCCTGGGCTTTTTTCGTGGCGTCGCGCAGCTTTTTCAGATCGCTCAGCAACTGCGCTCGTTGCTTGTCGTTTTCCAGCGACTTGATGACTTCATCCAGCGACTGGCCCAGTGGTTCCTGCGCCTCGGGTTGCGCCTTGGTGTTGTTGAGCAGCCCCGGCAAGCCGACCGCGTGGGCAGGGGCCAGCGGCAGCAGCGTCATCAGGCAGACAAGGAACAGGCAGGGCAGAGCAAACAGACGAGCGAACACTAGGCGGTCAACCTCGCAAAGGGGCGAATTGAGCGAGTGTACGAGCCAGCCAGAATCAATGCGAGCCGGGCGCTGATTTATTCGTTGAGTTTGGCGAGGATCTTGTAGACCACGGTCGCCAGGATCATCAGCATGCCGATCCACATGGCGAAGACACCGGCGTTTTTGTCGCGGAAGTTGAAACCGATGGCCAGCAGGATCATCCCGCTCAGGATCGGGACGAGCATGGCGTGGAACGAAGACATCGAGATCATGGAGACTGCCTTGTCGAAGGGAATGATTTAAGTCTAGGTCGGTTTCTGCAGCAGGGGGTGATGTGTATCAGGAATGATTCGGTTCTACGATGAATCATTGTCATCTGAACGACCGCTTTCGCGAGCAAGCCCGCTCCCACAGTTTGAAATGCATTCCAATGTCTGAACAAGCCTGCTCCCACAGTTTGAAATGCATTCCTATGTGTGAGCAAGCCAGCTCCCACAGGTTGAAATGCATTCCCATGTGGGAGCGAGCCTGCTCGCGAAGCTTTTAAGGCAGCTCGCGCGAGGCGTAGAACGCGCTCAGCACTTTGACCAGGTGTGCCAGGTCGTGGCTGCCGCACAGTTCGCGGATCGAGTGCATGGCGAAGGTCGGCAGGCCGATGTCGACGGTGCGCACGCCCAGATGGCTGGCGGTGATCGGGCCGATGGTCGAGCCGCAACCCATGTCACTGCGCACCACGAAGCTCTGCACCGGCACCTCTTCGGCCATGCACAGGTGGCGGAAGAACCCGGCGGTTTCGCTGTTGGTGGCGTAGCGCTGGTTGCTGTTGACCTTGATCACCGGACCGGCGTTGAGTTTCGGGCCGTGGTTGGCGTCGTGCTTCTCGGCATAGTTGGGGTGTACGCCGTGGGCGTTGTCGGCCGAGACCAGCAGCGACTTCTGGATGGTCCGGACGAACTCGTCACCTTCGGGCAGCAGGCGCCGCAGGGTCTGTTCGAGCATCGGGCCGTCGGCACCGCAGGCCGAGCAGGAACCGACTTCTTCGTGGTCGTTGCACACCAGCACGCAGGTTTCTTCGGTGTCGGCGGTGAGCAGGGCCTGCAGGCCGGCGTAGCAGGACAACAGGTTGTCCAGGCGCGCACCGGCAATGAAGTCGCCGTGCAGGCCGATGATCGCCGCGCTTTGGGTGTCGTAGAAGCTCAGCTCGTAATCCAGTACCACGTCGGCGTTCAGACCGTGCTCGCGGGCCAGTTGATCAGTCAGTACGGCGCGGAAATCGACGCGCTCGTCACCGGCGAACTGCGCGAGGATCGGCGGTAGCTCGGTCTGCGCATTGATCGCCCAGCCCTGGTTGGCTTCACGGTTGAGGTGAATCGCCAGGTTGGGAATGATCGCGATCGGTGCCTTGAAGTCGATCAACTGGCTTTCGACCTTGCCGTCGCGGCGGAAGGTGACGCGGCCGGCCAGCGACAGGTCGCGGTCGAACCACGGCGCCAGCAGCGCGCCGCCGTAGACTTCAACGCCCAGTTGCCAGAAGCCCTGGCGTTGCAGTTCTGGTTGCGGCTTGACCCGCAGGCACGGGCTGTCGGTGTGGGCACCGACCAGACGGATACCGTCGTGCAGCGGCGAGTTGCGGCCCATTTTGATCGCGACAATCGAGGAGTCGTTGCGGGTGACGTAGTAGCGGCCATTGGCCTCGGTGTTCCACGGCTCGCGCTCGTCGAGGCGCACGTAACCGGCGGCCTCCAGACGCTGAACGAGGCTGGCGGTGGCGTGGAACGGGGTAGGGGAGGCCTTGAGGAAGTCGATCAGGCCTTGGTTCAACTCTTCGCGCATAAGAAGCTCCAGACAGCAATGGGCGGGAGTTTAACGCATCGGCTCAAGGCTTGGGGCATGACAATGCGGATGTTGGTTGCGAACGCAAAACCTGTGGGAGCGGGCTTGCTCGCGAAGACGATGTATCAGCCAATGGCGCTGTGACTGACACGACGCCTTCGCGAGCAAGCCCGCTTCCACAGTGTTCCCCATGGATCAACGAGCAGCGGTCACACGCTTTTTCAGGTAGTTCATGATGACCTTTTCGTCTTCCGGTTTATTCGGGCGCGGCAGCTGTTGCGGCCAGGGGTTCTGGCTCAGCAGTTTCTTCTGACGGCTTTCGTCCCAGCGCAGAATCTCCCGCGAGGCACACTCCCACCATTCGTGTCGGCAGGCGCTGTAATACGGGTTCTCGGGCGCAGCGCTGCCGTACAGCAGATCGCGACCGACCTTGCGCAACGCGCCGCTCTGATGGCGCAGCTTCCATTTGATTTTCAGGCGCTGAAAAGCCGATGGAAACGGTTTGACTCGTGGCACGTCGGTGCACAGGTCCACCAGGCGCTGACTGAACTGCTCGCCGTGCTGGGAGAAGAAGTACGTCTGCATCGCGTGGAAGAAACGTTTTTCGGCAAAATAGTGATAGACGTGTTTGCGCGCCTCCACCACCTGACGTCCGCGCATGGCGTACGACAGGGCAATCTGCTCGATGGTATGGATTTCGAAGCCGCCGAGTGTCCACTCATCGATCAGGCGGATCGACTCTTCGAACAGCGCCGAATCACGTTCGGTCACGCCGCACAAGCCGCTGTTATAGAGCTTGAAGCCGTGGTCCGGGGTCACGCCGTGGCTGCGCAGGTCGCGCCCCAGTTTTTGATAGTCGGCGCGCAGGTGTACGTCTTTCCAGTCGTACTCGAAACGATCCATCACCGAGCAGCTCGGCTCGATGAACTTGAACAGCTGGCTCGGGTGGCGGGTGAACAGGGTGTCGGTGTCGACGAACAGGGTCTTTTGCGCCCACTGCATGCCGGCCGCAATGGCGCAGGCCTTGCGTCGGTGATGATAACCGTGGGTGCCTTGCCAGCGGGTTTGGGTCGCCTCGTCCAGCAACACCGTGTCGACCGGCCAGCCGGCGTAATCCTCAGGGCGGTCGGTGAGAATACGGATGGCCGGACGCTCGCTGTTTTTGGCTTGGGACAGCGCGGTCAGGATGCTGAACTTGGCTTCGCGCCGGTACACATCCTGATTGCCGTAAATCAGGTAAAGCAACTGGTGACGAACTTTCTTGAGGGGTGTTGCCAGGGAATCAATACAACTCATCCGAAACTGAATCCTTGTCTTAACTACAGCGTTGCCATTCAGGCGGCGCTTAAAACGGTGCCGGGCATTCGAAACGCAAGCGCTCGCCGGTTTGCGGGTGGGTGAAGCTCAGCATGCTCGCGTGCAGACACAGGCGCGGCCAGGCCGCCAGGGCCTGTTCGTGGGCGTAGAGCCCGTCGCCCAGCAGCGGGTGGCCGATGGACAACATGTGCACGCGTAACTGGTGCGAACGGCCGGTGATTGGCGTCAGTTCGACGCGGCACCAGTCGCCGCAACGTTCCAGTACGCGCCAGAAGGTCAGCGCGTGTTTGCCGAATTCGTGGTCGACGACATGGCGTGGTTTGGTCGGCGGGTCGTAACGCAGCGGCAAGTCGATGCTGCCGCTGTCCAGTTCCGGCTGACCCCAGGCCAAAGCGGTGTAGGCCTTTTCGGTTTCGCGGTCGTGAAACTGCCGCGACAGTTCGCGGTGAGTGTCGGCGTCACGCGCAAGCAAAATGATGCCGGAGGTTTCCCAGTCCAGGCGATGGACGATGCGCGCTTCCGGGTAGCCGTTTTCCTGCAGGCGGGTGATCAGGCAATCCTTGTTGTCGTCGGCGCGACCGGGCACCGAAAGCAGCAGCGTCGGTTTGTCGACCACCAGTACGGCGGCGTCCTGATGAATGATGCGGATGTTGGACAGCGGCATTAAAACAGCCTCGTAACAAATGCCAACGGCGGCTCAGGGCCATTCCGCAATGGGAATGGCCCTGAGCCGCCGTCGTTCCTGCCGGATCGACTCAGCGATCTGGCAGGGTGATGTTGAGTTCCAGAATCGAGCAACTGCCCTGGCTTTCCAGTGCAACGTGTACGTCGTCGTTGCCGATGTTGACGTACTTGCGGATCACGTCGACCAGTTCCTTCTGCAAGGCTGGCAAGTAATCCGGCGTGCTGCGCTGGCCGCGCTCATGCGCCACGATGATCTGTAGACGCTCTTTCGCTACCGAGGCGGTACTTGGCTTTTTGTTGGCACGAAAGAAGTCAAAAAGGTTCATTACCTACCTCCAAACAGGCGCTCGAAGAATCCCTTCTTCGTAACATCGAGGAAACGATGTTCTTTTTCTTTGCCCAGCAGACGATCAACGGCATCGCTGTAGGCCTGACCGGCATCGCTCTGGTCGTCGAGAATCACCGGGACGCCCGAGTTGGAAGCTTTCAGGACCGCCTGCGACTCAGGGATGACGCCCAGCAGGGTCACTGCCAGAATTTCTTTCACGTCTTCAACGCCGAGCATTTCGCCATCGCTGACGCGCTGTGGGTTGTAACGGGTCAGCAGGAGGTGTTCCTTGATCGGATCTTCGCCGTTTTCGGCGCGACGCGATTTGCTGGCCAGCAGGCCCAGCATGCGGTCGGAGTCACGTACCGAGGACACTTCCGGGTTGGTCACGATGATCGCTTCGTCGGCGAAGTACATCGCCAGGTGCGCACCTTTTTCGATGCCCGCCGGGGAGTCGCAGACCACGAAGTCGAAGTCTTCCTTCAACTGCATCAGGACTTTTTCCACGCCTTCGACGGTCAGCGCGTCTTTGTCGCGGGTCTGGCTGGCGGCCAGTACGTAGAGGTTTTCCAGGCGCTTGTCTTTGATCAGGGCCTGCTGCAGGTTGGCTTCGCCGTTGACCACGTTGACGAAGTCATACACCACGCGACGCTCGCAACCCATGATCAGGTCGAGGTTACGCAGGCCTACGTCGAAGTCGACGATCACTGTTTTGTGGCCGCGCAGAGCGAGGCCGGTACCGATAGCGGCGCTGGTGGTGGTCTTACCCACACCACCCTTGCCGGATGTAACCACGAGAATCTTGGCCAAGGTGTTTCACCCCTAAGGAAGAAGGACTTTTTAGCCCCTGAAAAACATCTCTTGAAAACTACTGCAGTCGGACAGCCTTGGCTGGAATTTGGCTTTTGGCCTTTTTCCTACTTCGTTTGAGCCGTTTTCGCTACGTTTTAGAGATGCTTGGAAAATGCGGCAGTATCCGTTAAAGCCGAATGATGTTCAACACGTCGGCCGACAGGCTGACTTGAACGCCGGAGCCCCACAGCGGATCGCGACGCAAATCTTCGGAGACCTTGTAATGCCCGGCGATGGAGATCAGTTCAGCGCTCAATTGCTGACAGAAAATCCGTGCCTTGGTGTCACCCTTCACGCCGGCCAGCGCACGGCCACGCATCGGGCCGTATACATGGATGTTGCCATCGGCCAGAAGTTCCGCCCCCGGACTGACTGAAGAAACCACGACCAAATCGCCACCCTGGGCATATATCTGTTGGCCACCACGTACTGGCGTGGTGATGACGCGGGTCGGTTTGATGGTCGGCTCGGGCGGCTTTTCCGGTTTCTTTTTGACTTCCGGTTCCGGGGCTTCCAGCGGCCGTTCACGGGCACCGGACGGCGGCAGCACCGGGATGTCGATGGCGATGGCAGCGGCGATGTCTTCGATGCGGCTCGCGCGGATTGCCAGGGTGCGCAGGCCATGCTGACGGCACACGCGCATCAGCCCGGGCAGGTCGACTGCGCCTTCGCCAGGCGGCAGTTTGTCCAGCGCCAGGACCAACGGTGCGTTGCTGAAGAAATTCGGCGCCTGGGCGACTTTGGCGGCCAGTTGCCGATCAAGGCTGTCGAGGTCGTTGCGGGACAACTCCAGCACCGTAATGGCCAGCATGCTGCCCTTCAACTGGAACACGGGATCTTGGTCTGGCGATTCGTTTTGGCTCATATCGGCATACAACGGCTTGTCACTAAAAGTGCCGAGACTTATAACGAGAACGCCCGCGAGCCGCAAGCCGGGTCGAACGATGTAGAATGCGCGGCCACTGTATTTACGGAAGCTTTAATGGATCGCCCGCGTTTTCGAAGAGCCTATCTTTCTCCCCGCTTCTGGCCGCTCTGGTGCGGTCTGGGGCTGTTGTGGCTGGTCGTGCAGTTACCGTATCCGGTTTTACTGACGATCGGTCGTGTCCTGGGCGCGTTGATGTATCGCGTGGCCGGCGACCGGCGGCGCATCGCCAAGCGCAATCTTGAGCTGTGCTTCCCGGAAAAATCCGCCGCCGAGCGCAAGCGCCTGCTCAAGGAAAACTTTGCCTCCACCGGCATCGCCTTCTTTGAAATGGCGATGAGCTGGTGGTGGTCCCGTGAGCGCCTGGCGAAACTGGCGCATGTCGAAGGGCTGGAACATTTGCAAAAAGCCCAGCGCGAAGGCAAGGGTGTGATTCTCATGGCCGCGCACTTCACCACGCTGGAAATCGGCGCAGCGCTGCTCGGCCAGCAACACACCATCGACGGCATGTACCGCGAGCACAAGAATGCGTTGTTCGACTTCGTCCAGCGTCGTGGCCGCGAGCGGCACAACCTCGACTCGCTGGCGGTGGAACGTGACGACGTGCGCGGCATGCTCAAGTTGCTGCGTTCGGGGCGGGCGATCTGGTATGCGCCGGATCAGGACTACGGCGCCAAGCAAAGCATCTTCGTGCCGCTGTTCGGCATTCAGGCGGCGACCGTGACCGCGACCACCAAGTTCGCCCGTCTGGGCAAGGCGCTGGTGGTGCCGTTCACTCAGGAGCGTCTGGCGGACGGCAGCGGTTATCGGTTGGTGATCCATCCGCCGCTGGAAGATTTCCCGGGCGAGACCGAGGAGGCCGACTGCCTGCGCATCAACCAGTGGGTGGAAAGTGCGCTGCGCGCCTGCCCTGAGCAATACTTGTGGGCGCATCGACGCTTCAAGAGCCGTCCACCGGGCGAGCCGAAGTTGTACGCCAAGCGGCGTAGTTGATCGACCCATCCCTTTAGGCACCATGGAGCGTTGCGATGAGCCCAGCTGAACCGGTCACAGGTTTGATTCTTTCCGGCGGCGGGGCTCGGGCGGCGTATCAGGTGGGGGTGCTGGCAGCGATTGCCGAATTGCTGCCGCTGGGCGCGGACAATCCGTTTCCGGTGATCGTCGGCACCTCGGCCGGGGCGATCAATGCGGTCAGCCTGGCCAGCGGCGCCACCGATTTTCGCGCCGCCATCGAACGCCTGACGCTGTTCTGGCAGGGCTTTCGCAGCCATCGGGTGTTGCGCAGCGACTGGCCCGGGGTGATTCGCCAGGCCAGCCGCTTTGTCAGTCACAGTCTGCTGGGCATGGGCCGGCACCTGCCGGTCGCGCTGCTCAACAGCTCGCCGTTGCGCGACCTGCTCAATGAAAAACTGCACATGCCCGGCATCGCCGAATCCATCGCGCGCAAGCAATTGCATGCAGTGGCGGTGACTGCGTTCGGCTACGAGTCGGGGCAGGCAGTGACCTTCTATCAGGGCGGCGGCAAGATCGATGCGTGGCTGCGCCATCGGCGGATCGGCGTGCCGGCGCAGTTGTCGGTGGACCACCTGCTCGCCAGTTCGGCGATCCCGTTGCTGTTTGCACCGGTGAAAATCGGTGAGGAATATTTCGGTGACGGCGCGGTGCGCCAATCGGCGCCGATCAGCCCGGCACTGCATCTGGGCGCGAGCCGGGTGCTGGTGGTGGGGGGCAGCGGCAACCCGCGCGGTTTCGATCCACAGCAGCCGCTGGAGCGCGCCTATACCGGGCAACAGCCGACGCTGGCGCAGATTGGTGGGCACATGCTCAACAGCACATTCATTGACAGTCTTGAGAGTGACATCGAGTTGCTGCAGCGTCTGAACCAGTTCAGTCACCTGATGCCCGAGGGCGTACCGACTCGTGAGTTGGGTGTGGCGCCGGTGGAGGTGCTGGTGATTGCGCCGAGCCAACCGATCGACGAGATTGCGGCGCGGCATCGGCAAGAGTTGCCGGCGGCATTGCGCCTGTTCTTGCGCGGCCCGGGGGCGACCAAGACCAGCGGGGCAGGGGTGTTGAGTTATCTGCTGTTCGAGTCGGGGTATTGCAGCGAACTGATCGACCTGGGACGCCGCGATGCGCTGGCCAAGCGCGAGGAGCTGTGCCGGTTTCTGGGGATCACCGAGGCGGTGGTTCCGGCCTGAGGTTTGTGCTGAAGCTATTCGCGAGCAGGCTCGCTCCCACAGGAGTTGTGGCGTTCACAAAACCCATGTGGGAGCGAGCCTGCTCGCGAAGGCGTCCATGCAGACGCCACTGACATCAGGATCAGAAGTGGAACTTCACCAGGAAGCTGGTCACGTTCTGATTGGTGGTGAAGCCACGGGAGTCTTCGATCCCGTACTTGTCTTTCCAGTAGTCGTATTCAACACCGACGTACAGCTGCTTCTCGCCGAAATGCAGGGCCTTGCCCAAGTCGTATTTGACCTGTGGGTTGAAGTGCAGGTTGGCGTGGTATTCACCTTTGCTGTTGACGTCGTTGTCGACGACCCAGTCCATGTAACCGTCGATCAGCACGTTGGAGCTGCCGACCGGGATGGTGTAGGACCAGACCGGGGTGATTTGCCAGACGTTGTCACCCGGGCGCGAACCTTCGGTATGGCGCTGGTAGAAGTTCAACTGGAAGTAGTCGAAACCCGGGATCGCCAGGTCGAAGCCTGGACCGATCAGGTACGACTCGACGTCGCCTTCACCGAACTCGTAAGTCATCGCCAGCAGCACGTCTTTGATCGGGCCGAATTCGATCTTCTGATCCAGCACCTTGCCCAGCGAGATGCGTGGCTGGAACTCACCGTAATAGGTGTTGTTGCCGACGTTGTAGTCAGGCTTGCCGTTGTAGAAGATCTTGTCGACGAACAGGAAGTTATCCCCGTATTTCCAGGCGTCGGCGTGCTCGAAAGTGACGGTCTGCTGGATCGCCGGGTTGACCTTGAAGTCCTTGCCGTAGAGGTAGGTCAGGCTGTTGTTCTGCCATTGCAGCAGGCCCTCGGCCATGGCCTGGCCGCCGGCCAACATCGATCCCGCAAGCATCAGGCTGGTGCACATACGTTTCATTCGGTTGCTCCCAAAGTAGGTGTTCCACGTTTATTTTTTTAAGATCGGCGCTCTGGTGTGGCGCCTTTTTTCGTTGCTGCAAAAGTCATCCGACCGGTCAGCTTTGATGCTGTTAGCAAGAGCTGAGCCAAGGCTTTCGAAAAGCAAAAAAACGCCCGTTCGGCTGCTGAAAAACAGTCGATTGCGCGTGTTTTCGGGATGCCTCGGTACTGACCGGGGCCGGGATAAGTTGGCCCGTTGGTCAGGAATTAAATTCGGGCTTTTTTTTAGACCGAATTCAAGAGGCCGCGGAGAATACTGACTCCTCGGCCAGGTCTCAAGTGCCCCGCAACAGAGCACCGACGACAGGTATGGGGCACGGTTGCGGGCCATCTTAAAAGTGCACCTTCACCAGCAGGCTGGCGGTGTTCTGATTGGTGTCGAGGTTGTGGCTGCTTTCGACCCCGTACTTGTTTTTCCAGTAGCTGTATTCGGTGCCGACATACAACTGCTTGTGGCTCCAGCCCAAGGCTTTGCCCAGGTCGTATTTGATCTGCGGGTTGATGTGCAGGTTGGCGTGGTAGGTGCCCCGCGAGTTCTCGTCGTTGTCGACGACCCAATCGAGGTAGCCATCGATCAGCACATCGGAATTGCCCAGGGGAACGCTGTACGACCAGCCCGGTGTGATCTGCCACACGCCGTCACCAGGACGCGGGCCTTCGGTCTGGCGCCGGAAGATGTTCAGGGTCACGTAGTTGAAACCGGGTACTTTCAGGTCGAAGCCGGGGCCGATCAGGTAGGCCTCGCTTTCACCTTCGCCGTACTCGTAGGTCATCGCCAGCAGCACGTCCCTGATCGGGCCGAATTCGATTTTCTGGTCGAAGATCTTGCCGAACGAGAAGCGTGGGGTGAATTCGCCGTAGAAGGTGTGCGGGCCTTTGTTGCGGTCTTCCTGACCGTTGTAGAAGATCTTGTCGACGAACAGGAAGTTGTCGCCGTACTTCCACTTGTCGGCGTGCTCGAACGTCATCGTCTGCTGGATCGACGGGTTGATCGCGAAGTTCTTGCCGTACAGATAGCTCAGGCTGTTGGTCTGCCACAGCAATAGATCGCCGGCCATGGCCTGACTCGCGGCCAGCAGGCCGCCACTCAACAGAACGTTGGTTTGCGTGCGAATCATCTGTTGCTCCCTCTTGTTTTTATTGTTGAGGCAGGGTGTTGCTGACCCCTGTGGGAGCGGGCTTGCTCGCGAAGGGGGCGTGTCAGTCGACATCAATGCTGAATGACACACCACTTTCGCGAGCAAGCCCGCTCCCACAAGGGCATTTTTCTGTTGCTGTCAGTGCTGGTGTGCGTGGCAGTCGTTGATGGTCGCGCGCTCTTTGCCACCAAGAATGTTGAACAGCAGGTTCAGCGTCAGCGCGCTGAGCGTGGCCATGGCGATGCCGCTGTGGGTGATCGGGCTCATCCACATCGGCAGGTGCGCGAAGAACTCCGGACGCACCACCGGGATCAGGCCCATGCCGATGCTTACCGCCACCAGCAGTTGATTACGCCGGTCACCGATGTCGGCTTCCTGGAGGATCTTGATCCCGGTCGCGGCCACCATGCCGAACATCGCAATCGCCGCACCGCCCAACACTGCTGGCGGAATCGACGCCACCAGAAACGCCGCTTTCGGCAGCAGGCTCAACACGATCAGCAGGCCGCCGGCAACGATGGTCACCGAGCGGCAGCGCACGCCGGTCATCTGCACCAGGCCGATGTTCTGCGCGAACGAGGAGTGGGTGAAGGTGTTGAAGAAACCGGCAACGAACGAGGCGCCGGCATCGCACAGCAAGCCGCGACGCAGCATGCGCGGGCAGACTTCCTGGCCGGTGATCTTGCCCAGCGCCAGAAACATCCCGGTGGACTCGACGAAAATGATCACCACCACCAGGCACATCGACAGGATCGGTGCGAGTTCGAATTTCGGCATGCCGAAATGCAGCGGAGTGACGAACTGAATCCATGGCGCGTTGGCCATGCCGCTCAGGTCGACCATGCCGATCACGCCGCACAGCACGTAGCCGATGCACATGCCGATCAGTACGGAAATATTGACCCAGAAACCGCGCATGAAGCGGTGGATCAAAAGAATGGTCGCCAGCACCAGGGCGGCGATGGCCAGATAAACCGGTGAACCGAATTGCGCAGCGGCGGCACCGCCACCCGCCCAATTCACGGCCACGGGGAACAGCGACAGACCGATCGAGGTGATGACCGTGCCGGTCACCAGCGGCGGGAAGAAGCGCACGACCTTGGACATGAACGGCGCGATGAGCATGCCGAAGAATCCGGCGGCGATCGTTGCACCGAAGATCCCTTGCAGACCGATACCGGGCATGCCGGCCATGGCGACCATGCTGCCGACTGCGGCAAAACTGGCGCCCATCATCACCGGCATGCGGATACCCATGGGGCCGATCCCGAGCGACTGGACGATGGTGGCGACACCTGCGACCAGCAGGTCGGCGTTGATCAGGAAGGCAATTTCTTCACGACTCAGGCCTGCGGCCTGTCCAATGATCAGCGGCACCGCGATGGCACCACCGTACATCAGCAGAACATGTTGCAAACCGACCAGGATCAGTTGCAAAAGGGGCAAACGCTGAATGGCGGGTGCGTCGGGGATGCGCGCTTTGGACAGCTCGGACATGCAACACCTCGGATCTTTTTATTCTTGTGATTGAACAGCTGCCGGGTTGCTCACAGCTGTTTCTTTGCATCAGGTAAACCGCGTCAAGGCGATTCGCGAGCAGGCTCGCTCCCACAGGTAATGCGCGATCTCTGTGGGAGCGAGCCTGCTCGCGAAGCTTTGTTGCTTAATTGGTCTGGGCTCCCTGGGCGATCCATGCACCGATCAGGTCACGCTCCTGCTGGGTCATCTGGGTGATGTTGCCCAGTGGCATGATCTGCGTGGTGATGGCTTGCGCCTGGATCCGCGCCGCGTTCTGGCGGATCTGCTCGGGGGTGTCGAACATCACACCGGCGGGCGCCGCGCTGAACAACGGGCTGGTCGGTTTGGCCGAATGGCAGACCGCGCAGCGTTCCTGGATCACGTTGTGCACCTTGTCGAACGCAGGGCCTGCGTTGGACGCTTGCGCGGGTGCCGCAGCAGGGGCTGCGGCTGGCGCTGCAGGTGCCGCCGCTTCAGCCGGTTTCGCGCCACCGCCCAGTGCCGTTTCCGGCAGCGGTTGGTACTCGATTTTCGCTGGAGCCTTGGCCACGTCCGGCGCGGTCGGCATCGGCGCAGGGCCGGTGACGTACGCCAGGGTGATCATGCCCACCGCTGCCACTGGCAGGGTCCAGGCAAACTTGTGGCTGTCGTGACGGGTGTTGAAGTAGTGACGAACCAACACCGCCAACACTGCGATCCCGGCCAGGATCAACCAGTTGTACTGGCTGCCATAGGTGCTCGGGAAGTGGTTGCTGATCATGATGAACAGCACCGGCAGGGTGAAGTAGTTGTTGTGACGCGAACGCAGCAGGCCCTTGGCTGGCAGCGCCGGGTCCGGCGTGCGGTTCTCGGCGATGGCCGCGACCAGTGCACGCTGCGCCGGCATGATGATGCGGAACACGTTACCGACCATGATGGTGCCGATGATCGCGCCGACGTGCAGGTACGCACCACGACCGCTGAACACCTTGCTGAAGCCATACGCCGCGCCGATGATCAGCACGAACAGAATGAAACCCAGCAGAGCAGGGCGTTTGCCCAGGGCCGAGTCGCACAGGAAGGAGTAGATGAACCAGCCCAGGAACAGCGAGCCGATACCGATGGCCACGCCTTCAGGGCCGCTCAGTGTGCTGCCCGGAGCCAGCAGGTAGAGCGTTGGATTGGAGTAGAACACCACGCACAGCAGCGCGATCCCCGACATCCAGGTGAAGTAGGCTTCCCATTTGAACCAGTGCAGGTTCTCCGGCATCGACGGTGGGGCCAGTTTGTATTTTTCCAGGTGATAGATACCGCCGCCGTGGATCGCCCACAGATCACCGGCCAGACCGGTTTTCGGGTTGACGCGGTTGAGGTTGTTCTCCAGCCAGACAAAGTAGAACGACGCGCCGATCCAGGCCACGCCAGTGATCATGTGAACCCAGCGCACGCTCAGGTTCAGCCATTCCAACAGATGTGCTTCCACAGTCTTTACCTCTCGCCTGTCACTCTTGTTGTCGAGTGATCAGACCTTCTCTTATTGGTGGGGGGCGAGGATCAAACGCTCATCCTCTTTGAAAAAATGCTCATCGCAGTTATTGCCTGTGCCACTGCGATCAACCACCAGGAAGTCATCCCGCTTTTCGATCGTCAGCACCGGGTGGTGCCAGACGCCGCGATGGTAATTGATGCCCTGCCTGCCGTTGGTGACGAAGGCGCGGACCAAGCCTGATACAGGTACATCGCCAAGTGGCGCGACCACGATCAGAAAGGGGTTGCCGAGCAGCGGAATGAAAGCCTGGCTACCCAGCGGATGGCGTTCCAGCATGCTCACGGTCAGCGGCATGTCCTGCGCGTCGGCGCGGAAGATGCTGATGATCGCGTTGTCCTCAGGCGTAGCGGTTTCGACCGTCGCCAGTTTATGGAAGCGCATGGTCGAACCGTTGTTGATCATGAAGTGATCGCTGCCCTCGGTTTCGATGACGTCACCGAAGGGGGCGAAGGCTTCTTTGGTCAGCGGTTCAATCTGTAGTGTGCGCATGCTGTTCTTCTTTTCGTTGAGTGATCGTTCCCACGCTCCGCGTGGGAATGCAGCCCGTGACGCTCTGCGTCACATCCAGAGTGGACGCAGAGCGTCCAGTGATGCATTCCCACACAGAGCGTGGGAACGATCATTGCGGTGTTATTTAGCGACCTTGCCGAGAACGCGCAGGCGACTCACACCACCGTCCGGGAACACGTTCAGACGGATGTGGGTGATCGGGCCCAGCGCCTTGATCTGCTCGGCGAAGGTGTGTTCGGCGTGCATTTCCAGCTTCTGGCTCGGCAGCAGTTCACGCCAGAACAGCGACTGGGTTTCGATCTGGCTGTCGGTGCCGCCCTTGACGAACGCGCCCTGGATCGAGCAGGTGTCCGGGTAGTTGCCTTTGAAGTGCAGAGTGTCGACGACGATTTTTTCGATCTCGCCCGGGTGGCCCAGTGCGACGATCACCCAGTCATTGCCCGGGGTACGACGACGTGCGGTTTCCCAGCCGTCGCCCATGTTGATGCCACGGCCCGGGTTGAGGATGTTGCTCATGCGGCCGAAGTGTTCGTCGGAGCAGGCGAGGGCGCGGCCACCGTTGAGGGCTGCGGCCAGGTCGACTTGCTCGTTGTCGCCAACTGCCGACCAGTCGCGGAACGGAATGCCGTACACGCGCAGACGGGCAACACCGCCGTCCGGGTAGATGTTGAAGCGCAGGTGGCTGAACGCCTTGTCGTTGCTGATTTCGTGGTAGTGGTGGCTGTTGCCCTGCAGCTCGACGGCCGACAGCACTTCAGTCCACTGGGTGTTTTCGTCCGGCTCGCCGGAGGCCAGGAAGCACGCTTCCAGCGAGGCCGATGGCGGGAAGTTGCCGGTGAAGAATGAAGTGTCGATGTCCACGCCTTTGATCGAACCCGGTACGCCCAGGCGGATCACCGCGCTGTCGTAGCCTTCAAAGCGCTTGCGACGCGATTCCCAGCCGTCCATCCACTTGCCGTTGTCGTCGAACACACCCTCCTTCCACACGGCCGGGGTCGGCTGAAACAGACGATTGGCGTCTGCGAACCAGTCATCGGTGACCGAGATGATTTTGGTGCCCAGACGGGCATCGGCCAGGTTGACGAACTTCTCGAAAGGTACGGCGTAAGCTTTCATTCTTCTTGTCTGCCTTTAAATAAGTGGCTGGGGATGCTTGCAAGACCCTGGGTACTCTCCGCGTCTGATGTACTCGGGTCAGGCTTGCTAAAGAGTCAGTAAACGGAACAGGGCGATCTTGTTGATCTCCGCCAGCGCGCATTTGAATTCGGTGTCGACCGAGTTGTGAATGCGCGTTTCGAACGCCGCGAGGATCTGATGCCGGTTGCTGCCTTTTACCGCCATGATGAAGGGAAACTTGAACTTGGCTTTGTAGGCGTCGTTCAGCTCGGTGAAGCGCTGGAACTCTTCGGCCGTGCATTGGTGGATCCCCGCGCCAGACTGTTCTTCAGTACTGGCCGCGGTAAGCTGGCCCTGGACGGCAGCTTTGCCGGCCAGGTCCGGGTGAGCGTTGATCAGTGCCAGCTGGCTGGCGTGATCGGCGCTCAACAGGATGTCGCTCATGCGCTGGTGCAGGGTTTCGATCTCGTCGATCGAAGCGTCCGCGCCCAGGTCGTAGGCCTTCTCGGCCACCCATGGCGAATGTTCGTAGATGTCGGCGAAGGCTTTGACGAAAGCGTCGCGGCTCAGGGTCGACGGTTGCAGGGTTTGAAAGCAGCTCATTTGGCGGCCCCTTGGTACGGCTGGGTTTCGTGCCAGTGGCGCGCGATGTCGACGCGACGGCTGAACCACACCTGTTCATGACTTTTGGCGTATTCGATAAAGCGTTTGAGCGAGGCGAGGCGACCCGGACGACCGATCAGGCGGCAGTGCAAACCGATCGAGAGCATCTTCGGTGCTTCAGCGCCTTCGGCATAGAGCACGTCGAACGCATCTTTAAGGTATTCGAAGAAGTCGTCACCCTTGTTGAAACCCTGCACTTGCGTGAAGCGCATGTCGTTGGTGTCGAGGGTGTACGGGATCACCAGGTGCGGCTTGCCGGTCGGGTTGTTCGGTTCCCAGTAGGGCAGGTCGTCGTCGTAGGTGTCGCAGTCGTAAAGGAAACCACCTTCTTCCATCACCAGGCGACGGGTGTTCGGCCCGGTGCGGCCGGTGTACCAGCCCAGTGGGCGCTCGCCGGTGAGTTCGGTGAGGATGCGGATCGCTTCGAGCATGTGCTCGCGTTCCTGCGCTTCGTCCATGTACTGGTAATCGATCCAGCGGTAGCCGTGGCTGCAGATCTCGTGACCGGCTTCGACCATCGCGCGGATCACATCCGGGTGGCGCTGAGCGGCCATGGCCACGGCGAAGATGGTCAGCGGAATGTCGAATTCCTTGAACAGTTTGAGGATCCGCCAGACACCGGCGCGGCTGCCATACTCGTAAAGCGATTCCATGCTCATGTTGCGCGCGCCTTGCAGCGGCTGGGCGGCAACCATCTCGGAGAGGAAGGCTTCGGATTCTTTATCGCCGTGCAGGATGTTGCGCTCGCCGCCTTCTTCGTAGTTGAGCACGAACGACAGGGCGATGCGGGCATTGCCCGGCCAGTGTGGGTGAGGAGGGTTACTGCCGTAACCGATCAGGTCGCGTGGGTAGTCAGCGCTCACTGCAGTCTTCCTTCTTATTCGTTGACAGAGGGTGTGGCGGCCTGGCGGTGAGTAAGCAGGCTGGCGTCACAGCGATGGGCTGATTGTATACAACTTTAATCTCACTTTGTAAGCCTGAATTTTCGCATTTTTCACCGACTGTCATCTTTTGCTGTTAAAGACGTGAGCCTGCAAGAAACCTGCCTGATCAGTCAGCTAATGGATCGCAGGTTCAATAGATAGGCACTTGAGAGGCAGATCAAGGGTAAACGCCCGAACGGCGGGGGTGAGGTGAAAAATGTCGTTTTTATTGTGTACAATTTTTTTTAAAAGTGTCTTAATCAGTCGCTCGCCGCAGCTTTTCGTGCTCCGAATCGGTGCGGTCTCCTTTTTACCTGACTTCGGGAGGCGCGAGGTCTGACTGCTCCACGCAGGCAGGCGCGCAGAATCAATGGGACGTTTGACAACACACGTTTTGGACGCTGCACACGGTTGCCCGGGCAGCTCGATCAAGGTCGAGCTGTACCGCGTTGAAGGTTCGCACCTGGAATTGGTCGCCAGTGCGATAACCAACAGCGATGGCCGGGTCGATGCGCCGCTGCTGCAAGGCGATGACTACCGCACCGGGGTTTATCAGGTGCAGTTCCACGCCGGCGATTACTACCGCGCCCGTGGCGTGCAGTTGCCGGAGCCGGCGTTTCTGGACGTGGTGGTGCTGCGTTTCGGCATCTCTGCCGAACAGGATCACTACCACGTGCCACTGCTGATCTCGCCTTACAGCTATTCCACCTACCGGGGCAGCTGACCCCCAAGCAGCTGCCCCCACCGGGAAGCGACTGCGCATATAGCTTCTTTGGTCTTTCGCCCGCTCACACTGCGGGCTTTTTTTCGTCTTTGGAAAAGTGTTGCCTGATCTGACGCCTTCGCGAGCAAGCTCACTCCTGCATTTGGAATGCGATCCCCTGTAGGAGTGAGCCTGCTCGCGATGTTTTTGCTCTTAGCGGCTCAGCAGGGAAGCGGCGCCAGCGCCACTGAACAACCCGGCACTCACCCGGTTAAACCAGCTCTGCCCCTTGCCGCTGCGCAGATAGCGCGCCGCACCATGCGCACCCAGCCCGTAAGCCAGTTTGCAGCACAGATCGAGCACCACCCAGGTGGCGATCATGATCAGCAACTGCGGCAGGAACGGCTGTTGTGCACTGAGGAACTGCGGCAGAAACGCGGCGAAGAACAGAATGTCTTTCGGATTGCTCGCGCCCAATACAAACGCGCGCCCGAACAAGGTGCGAAAGCGCGGTACCGGCGCCGCTTGCGGCACTTCAGCGCCCACGGCTGGCTGGCGCGATTGCTGCCAGCTCTGCCAGGCGAGGTAGAACAGGTACAGCGCGCCGACGATCTTCAAGGCGCTGAACAGCTGTTCAGACGCCAGCAGCAGGGCGCCAAGCCCCAGCGCCGAGGCACTGAGCAGGCAGATCGAGGCGATCACGCCGCCGAGAAACGCCGGGTACGAACGGCGCAGACCGTAGTTCAGGCTGTTGCTGATCATCAGCAGCGACAGCGGCCCTGGGATCAGGATCACTACCAATGCAGCGCCGCTGAACAGCAGCCAGGTTTCCAGACTCATCACTTTCTCCTTTTTTGTTGTACTCAAGAATGTGCAAAAGCCCCACCCGCGAGGGTGAGGCCGTTTTGACGCTTGAACCGCGTGACGCTTACAAGAAGATGAACTTGGCGATGAAGATCGCGCAGAGCACCCACAGGCTGACGGAAATTTCCTTGTACTTGCCGGTACCGGCCTTCAACGCCACGTAGGTGATGAAGCCCAGCGCGATGCCATCGGCGACCGAGAAGGTCAGCGGCATCATGATCGCGGTGACAATCGCCGGAATCGCATCAGTGGCTTCGTCCCACTCGATGTGGGCCATGCCGCCCATCATCAGCATCGCAACGTAGATCAGTGCACCGGCGGTGGCGTAAGCGGGAATCATGCCGGCCAGCGGTGCGAAAAACATCGCGGCTATAAATAGCACACCTACGGTGACGGCGGTAAGACCAGTCCGACCACCAGCGGCTACGCCGGCGGCACTTTCCACATAGCTGGTGACAGGTGGCACACCGACCACGGCGCCGAATACGCTGGAGGCACTGTCGGCTTTCATGGCGCGCGAGAGGTTTTCGATACGCCCGTCGGCGTTGACCAGATTGGCGCGCTGGGCAACGCCCATCAGGGTGCCGGCGGTGTCGAACATGTGCACAAAGAGGAAGGCCAGGACCACGCTGATCATGCTGACGTTGAACACCCCCGCGACGTTCATCGCCATGAAGGTCGGCGCCAGGCTTGGCGGGGTCGACATGATGCCTGAGTAGTGCACGATGCCCAGGCCCCAACCGGCGAGGGTCACGGTGATGATGCTGATGAGGATCGCGCCGAACACCTTGTGGTAGCTGAGGATCGCGATCATCAGGAAGCAGATCGCCGCCAGCAGCGGGCCGGGTTCACGCAGGGAGCCGAGCTTGATCAGGGTTGCCGGGCTGTCGACCACGATGCCCGCAGTCTTCAGGCCGATCAGTCCGAGGAACAGGCCGACACCGGCGCCCATCGCAAAGCGCAGGCTGACCGGAATACTGTTGAGCAGCCATTCGCGAATGCGCGAGAAGGTCAGGATCATGAACAGCACACCGGAGACGAATACCGCACCGAGCGCGGTTTCCCAGTTGTAGCCCATGGTGCCGACCACGGTGTAGGTGAAGAAGGCGTTGAGGCCCATGCCCGGCGCCAGACCGACCGGCCAGTTGGCGTACAGGCCCATCAGCAGGCAGCCGAGTGCGGCGGCGATGCAGGTGGCGACAAAGGCTGCACCGTGATCGATCCCGGCATCGGCCATGATGTTCGGGTTGACGAAGATGATGTAAGCCATGGTGATGAAGGTTGTCAGACCGGCAATCAGCTCGGTCTTCACCGTGGTGCCATGCAAGCTGAGTTTAAAGATGCGCTCCAGCACGCCACTGCGTAATGGCGGTGAGAGTTCCAGCGTCGATGCTTCGGATTTGCGGCTTTCCACAGCGAGTACTCCTCAAGAGTTTTATTGTTATTTCCAGGGCCGGACCCATGAGGGGTGGCAGCAGCCCTTTGAGGCATACGCGAATTTGTTGACCATGCGGTCAGGAACTCGCACGCTGTGGATTATGCTTTTGTGTACAAATAAAGCAAATATTGTTTTTGGTTTTGTTTACGAAAGGTCAGGCGATAGGGATATATCGCCCGTTCCGGCACTTTCGGAAGCAAGCCCCCTCCCACAGTGGATCTCCGGTGAACCCGGATCATGGGTACTCAGCAGAACCCTGGGGGAGGGGGCTTGCTCCCGAAGAGGCCAGTCTGATCAATCGAGATGTGCCTGGCTGTCGCCCAACGCCATATTCACCGCCAACCACCCATTCACCGCCGCCTCCCCAGCCTCGGCAAACACTCGCTCAAGCAATTTCACCTGCTCGCGGCGCAACGCCTGCTCGAACTTCGCACCCTCGGCGGTCAGCTCCAGCAGGCGCTTACGCTTGTCCGCCTCTGATGCGACGCTGTCCACCAGGTGCATCTCCTGCAACTGGCGCAACGGCATGTTCAACGCCTGTTTGCTGACGCCGAGCAATCCCAGCAACTGCTTGACGCTGAGATTGGGATAACGCGCGATGAAAAACACAATCCGCTGATGCACCCGGGACAAGCCGCGACGCTCCAGCATTTCATCCGCCTTGGCAGTGAACGCCTGATAGCCGAAGAAAAACGCTTCCATCGCCTGTTGTTGGCTTGCAGGGCTTTTAAGGTCAAGCATATTGACGTACTCGCTCAAGCTGTCGTAGTTTCAGTCAACCAGTTTGACTTATTTTTCCCAGGCCTCGCTACCGGTGACTCCCATGGCTTTTTCCGAACGTGTCTCGCGCCTTAAAAGTTCTCTGATCCGTGAAATCCTCGCCGCCGCCCAGCGCCCGGAGGTGATGTCGTTCGCCGGCGGCCTGCCCGCCGAAGCCATGTTGCCGAAGGTCGAGTGGGCCGACATGCCGCTTTCCCTCGGCCAATACGGCATGAGCGAAGGCGAGCCGGCGCTGCGTGAAGCCCTGGCAGCAGAGGCGAGGGCGCTTGGCCTGGACTGTAAGGCGAGTCAGGTGCTGGTGGTCAGTGGTTCCCAGCAAACCCTCGATCTGGCGGCCAAGTTGTACATCGACAAGGGCACCGAGATTCTGCTGGAAGCGCCGACCTATCTGGCCGCCTTGCAGATCTTCCAGCTGTTTGGCGCCGATTGCCTGACCGTGCCGCAAGAGGCTGACGGACCCAATCTGGCCCAACTGCGCAGCCGCCTTGAGCAGCATCGTCCGGCGTTCATCTACCTGATCCCGACGTTCCAGAACCCGTCCGCCGTGCGCTACAGCGAAGCCAGGCGCGCCGCCGTCGCCGCGTTGCTGGATGAATTCGGCGTGACCCTGATCGAAGACGAGCCCTACCGCGAACTGACCTTCGATGGCGGCAGCGCCAAGCCGATTGCCGGGCGCCTGAAAACAGCCAGCTGGATCTACACCGGTACCGTGTCGAAAACCCTGCTGCCGGGTTTGCGTGTCGGTTACCTGATTGCCAGTCCGGACCTGTTCCCGCACCTGCTCAAGCTCAAGCAATCGGCGGATCTGCACACCAACCGCATCGGTCAGTGGCAGGCACTGCAATGGATCGGCACGGAACAATATCAGCAGCACTTGAGCGAACTGCGCGGCTTTTACCGTGAGCGGCGCGATGCGTTTGAGTCAGCACTGCAAACGCATTTCTCCGATCTGGCGAACTGGAACACGCCGCAGGGCGGGTTGTTTTTCTGGCTGACGCTGAAGCAGCCGCTGGATACCCGCACCTTGCTCAATGAGGCGCTGGCCAATGACGTGGCGTTCATGCCGGGCGAGCCGTTCTTTCCCGAGCCGGATAAACATCATGGGCATTTGCGTCTGAATTTCAGCCACATCGATCCGGCGCGATTGGATGAAGGACTCAAACGATTGGCGGCGGTGGTGCGACAGGCGCAGATAGATAAAGCGGCCTGAAAAACCAATAAACCGGCTCGAGGGCCGGTTTATTTTTGTCTGGGATTTGTGGTATCGGCGCGGGCCTCATCGCGAGCAGGCTCACCCCTACAGGGGAGCGCATTCCAAATGTAGGAGTGAGCCTGCTCGCGATAGGGCCATCAGCCGCAATACAGAAACATCAGACCGCCGCGAAGCGCTTGTCCAGATAATCAATGATCACCTTGGACTCATACATCCAGGTGGTCTGCCCATTTTCTTCAATGCGCAGGCACGGCACCTTGATCTTGCCGCCCTGGTCCAGCAGCGTCTGGCGATCCTGTTCGCTGTTCTTCGCGTCCTTCAGTGCCACCGGCACGTTCAGGCGGCGCAGGGTGCGGCGGGTTTTCACGCAGAACGGGCAGGCGTGGAACTGATACAGGGTCAGGCCTTTCGCGGCCGCGTTGACCTGGGCCTGGGTTTCGGCAGGGCGCTGTTTCTTGCCCGGGCGGGTGATGAAGTCGATGAAGATGATCAGTTGGCCAAGGCCGACACGAAGCGCTTTTACGAACACGTTGAAAGCCTCACGGTGCAAATTGAGAAAGGCGCGCAGCTTACCCGATTTTTCACGGGCGAAAAAAAACCGGCGATCAACGCCGGTTTTTTCTGCAGCCGATTACTTGATCAGGCTGAGGAACTCGCTGCGGGTTGCCGCGTTTTCGCGGAACTCACCGAGCATCACCGAAGTGATCATCGACGAGTTCTGCTTCTCGACACCGCGCATCATCATGCACATGTGCTTGGCCTCGATCACCACGGCCACGCCCAGCGCGCCAGTGACTTGCATCACCGCATCAGCGATCTGGCGGCTGAGATTTTCCTGAATTTGCAGGCGACGGGCGTACATGTCGACGATCCGCGCGACCTTCGACAGGCCCAGCACTTTGCCGCTCGGGATGTACGCGACGTGCGCCTTGCCGATGAACGGCAGCAGGTGGTGTTCGCACAACGAGTACAGCTCGATGTCCTTGACCAGCACCATTTCGCTGTTGTCGGAGCTGAACAGGGCACCGTTGGTGACCTCTTCGAGCGTCTGTTCATAACCGCGGCAGAGGTACTGCATGGCTTTGGCGGCACGCTTTGGCGTGTCGAGCAGGCCCTCGCGGGACACGTCCTCGCCCAGTTGGCCGAGGATCGCGGTGTAATTCTGTTCCAGGGACATGAAACTACCTGTGGGGATTTTCGCAAAGGGCAAGGGTACGGTGGCGGACACGACCCTGCAAGTTCGGTGTAACGCGATTATTCGTCGCGGCCTTCCATCATGGTGCGTTTAAGTATCACGTAAACCGCGCCGGCACCGCCATGTTTGGCCTGGCAGGAGCAGAAACCGAGTACTTGCGAGTGCTGGCGCAGCCAGGTGTTGACGTGGCTTTTGATCATCGGCCGCTTGCCGTCCAGACGCACGGCCTTGCCGTGGGTGACACGCACGCAGCGGATTTCGAATTTGGTCGCTTCGGCGAGAAAGGCCCAGAGGGTTTCGCGGGCTTTTTCGACGTTCATACCGTGCAGGTCGAGGCTGCCTTCAAACGGGATCTGCCCGATCTTGAGCTTGCGCATCTGGCTTTCCTGAACCCCGTCGCGGGCCCACATCAACTCGTCTTCGGGGCCGACGTCGATCACGAACTGATCGGACAGGCCATCCACGGTGGTGGTGTCGGTGCGCACGGTGGCGGACTGGCGCAGCTTGGCGATCTGTGCGCGGTCTGCCTTGGGTTTGCCGGTGTCGGCGCGGTCGTGCTTGATCGGCTTGACGCCTTGAATCGCACTTTTGAACAGGGAAAAATCGTCGTCTTGCATGTCAGCCTCCGCGAAGGGCGGCCAGTTTACCCAAGTCGAAACAAAACGGCCCGGCAAAAAGCCAGGCCGGTGATTCAGTCGTGTTTTTTCATCAGGTGCGGGGACATGTTCAGTTCCCGCGATTGCCGTGCACGACGCCGGCAACGACGCCACAGCGCCACGCCGAAATACAGGAACAGCAAACCGACCGCCAGAATGATCGCCGAACCCATCGGCGAGGCATTCAGCTCGCCGAGCGCGGGCGGGCGTCCCAGCAGGCTGGCGGCACCGGCCATCGCCAGCAGCACACCGAACATCGCCAGAATGGCGGCGATCGCTGCGCCGAATCGAAAACGCCAGTTGCTTTGGCCTTTGGGCCGCAAGCGGCGTGCGTCAAATCCATCGGATAACTTCATTCCGACCTTCCTCAATGGGTATCGGCCCTTCGACCGGGAGTTGACCGGGTTGTTCCTGAGGCTAAGGCAATTGAAGCAAATGCGAGGCTTTTGCGGATGAGCGGCGCTGTGTGCCGCTCACCGGAGCTTGATATCAGTGCGCGATCAGATCAGGTCTTGAGTCAAGGCGAGGGTGGCGAAGTTGTCGGCCATGATCGCCATTTCCGCTTCCTGCACCCGCTCGGCGCTGAGTACGCGACCCTTGAATGGCAGGTCACGGGTGGCGCAGGCGTCTTCCACCAGCGTGCAACGGAAGCCCAGGTTCTTCGCTGCGCGCACGGTGGTGCTGACGCTGGAATGGCTCATGAAGCCGCAGACGATCAAGTCCAGCGAGCCGAGGTTCTGCAGACGATCGAGCAGCTCGGTGCCGTGGAAGGCGCTCGGCAGCAGTTTGCCGATGATCGTTTCATCACCCTGTGGCTCAAGGCCGGGGATGAACTCGCCACGTTCGCCCTGCGGGTCGAACAGGCCACCGACGGTGCCGAGATGACGCACGTGCACGATCGGCCGACCGGCTGCACGGGCCGCAGCGACCAGTTGTTTGATGTTCGCGACGGCCGCGTCCATGCCGCTCAGGGCGAGCGGGCCACTGAGGTACTCTTTCTGGGCATCGATGATGACCACGGTGGCATGGCTCAGTGTGGCCGCTGCATAACCGCGACCGCTGAGTAGAAACATCGTTTTTGGAACGGACATTCGGGGCTCCTTGGGGTGGGGCTTTTGCGGCATTGTCCTCTGGCTGAGCGGTTCTGTGAACCGCTACCATCGTAGGCGCCGTCGTTACTGGCCTGTAGCCTTGTCACGTTACACGTTCTGTACAATGGCTGATGCAAAAATCAGAAAAGTCCTACTATCGCTCCGCTGATTTTCCTGCGTCGTCGGCGCGCGTTTTGGCTGGTAGAATCGCCAGTCGTTTTTTCTGGAGTTCTGCCCCGTGATCACTTCCCGACTTCGTACCCTGCGCGACCACATCCGTTGGGCCGTCAGCCGCTTCCATGGGGAGGATCTGTTTTTCGGCCATGGTACCGACAACGCCTGGGATGAAGCCCGGCAGTTGGTGCTCGGTGCACTGCACCTGCCGTGGGAAATCGCCGACAGCTATCTCGATTGTGCGCTGGAAGACGACGAACTGGTCAACCTGCAGCGCCTGCTCAAGCGCCGCATCGATGAGCGTATCCCGACCGCTTACCTGCTGGGTGAGGCTTGGTTCTGCGGGATGTCGTTCATCGTCGATGAGCGCGTGCTGATCCCGCGTTCGCCGATTGGCGAGTTGATCGAAAACCGCTTTGCGCCGTGGATCGGCGACGAGCCAGCACGCATTCTCGATCTGTGCACCGGCTCCGGCTGCATTGGCATCGCTTGCGCCTATGAATTCCAGAACGCTGAAGTGGTGCTGGCGGACCTGTCGTTCGAAGCACTGGAAGTGGCCAATCAGAACATCGAGCGCCATGGCGTCGATGAGCGCGTGTATACCGTGCAAGGTGATGGTTTCGATGGTCTGCCGGGGCAGCGTTTCGACCTGATCGTGTCGAATCCGCCGTACGTCGATGCGGAAGATTTCGCCGACATGCCGGATGAGTACCAGCACGAACCCGAGCTGGGCCTGGCCTGCGGTGACGATGGTCTGAACCTGGTACGGCGGATGCTCGCCGAAGCGGCGGATCATCTGACCGAGAAGGGCTTGCTGATTGTCGAGGTGGGCAACAGCCAGGTACACGTCGAAGCGTTGTACCCGGAAGTCGACTTCGCCTGGCTCGATTTCGAACGCGGCGGGCATGGCGTGTTCATGCTGACAGCTGAGCAGTGCCGCGATCATCAGGCCCTGTTCGCCACCCGCGTTTAAGCCTTAAAAGCTTGATCGTTCCCACGCTCTGCGTGGGAATGCCTCAATGGACGCTCTGCGTCCGCTGTTGGGACGCGGAGCGTACCGGGCTGCATTCCCACGCGGAGCGTGGGAACGATCAAGCACAGGGAAATGCATTCCAAGGTGGGAGATTCTATGGTTCATGCCTAGCCCCTAAACGGCTTTAGGTGAGTATTCGCTCTGGTTTTTCAACAGAGCAAATACCACCCGGGCAAGCTTGCGGGCTAGTGCGACCAGTGCTTGGGTAGTGCTCAATCCGCGCTCTCTTAAAGCCTCATAAAACCCTTTCCACGCCGAGGTCCGGCTCGCCGCCATTGCAGCGTTGTGCAGCAATCGACGTGCCTCTGAGTCGCCTCGTTTGGTCAGGCAGCGACGGCCTTTCTTTTTGCCTGAGTCCGATATGCGCAGATCCAGGCCCAGAAAGGCGATGAAAGCGTCGGCATTCCTGAAGTCCCCACGCTGAAAGGATGCGAGCAAGCGGGCGCCGGTCAACGTACCGATGCCTTCTACCTTCATGCAACGCTTGAGCTGAGCGCCTAAACCGGCTTCGTCTATCTGCGCCAGGATCGTTTTCTCCAGCAGGATTTCCAGTCTTTGCATGGCGTTTATCTGATTTTTGAAAACGGTTTTGAGCAATGGCTCATTCTCCCAGCTCTGCTTGAGGCTAACACGAGCCTGGACCAGAGCCGCACGGCGCCGGAAAAGACTGATGAGCCGGCAATACAAGGGCGACGGCGGTGTCCAAGGGCGTAAGTGGTCCCCTTCGTTTGTCAGATAACGGGCCAGTAATCGGGCATCCAGCGCATCAGTTTTGGCGCGAACGTTCACACCTTTGCGGTAATGGCTGAGCTCATAACCGCCAACCATATAGATCACGCAACCATCGGCATACGCCAGATCAGCAAATTCCTGGTGATAGATATTGGTGGCTTCGATGGCGATTGCCACTGGCTTGGCAGCGGTTTTGAGCCATTTCTTGATCGCCGCTTTGGTATTGGAGATTGTCTCGAGCTGATCTGATTCGGCGTGATAAATCACCAGTTCGTCCTTGGCGACATCAACCCCGATAATCGACTGAGTGGTAACGACGGGCATTGCCATGAGAAATCCTCCGGGCTAAGGTTTGAACGCTTGAAGGGTTCACCCAGAGGCGCAGGCTTGTTCCTATCGTCGGTCTAGGCCAGATGCATTCTTTATCGGCGCTTGGGTGAAAGGAGGAGGGGTGAAATCTCCCACGGTCTGTACTGCGCTAACAGTCAGAATCGAGCCTTGTCCCTCCTCCTCCCTTCAAGTCCTACCATACAAGCGAGCTTGCTCGCGAATGGCCGCGACGCGGTTTCAAGCCATCAGCGGTGCGTGGCAATCCAGATCAACAACCCCGCCTGAAACACCGCAAACGCCACCAGACAGGTAATGGTGAAGCGCAAACCAGCGTCTTCACGCTTGAACTTGCTGACTTTATCTTCCTGCTTCTTCAGCTTCACTTCCTGCTCGGCCAGGTTCTGCTCGGCCTGCTGCAGCATTTGCGCCGCTTCGAGAATCTCGACGATCTGCAGTTTTTCGCTGTTCCAGTCGCCCAGCAAGTCACCGACCTGCACCTCTTTGACGCTGCCCTTCAAATGCTGGGCATCGGCGTACACCACATCAAAACCATGCACACGCAAGAAGTGATCGCGACGCAGACGGGTGTCTTCATTCAGCGCGTCCTTGTTGCTCAGGTCCATGCCGTCGACGGTGTAGGCGGGCCAGCGTTTCTTCGCCCAGTTGATGCCTTGTGCGGCCACGAAGCGACCGATGCCACGGTTCAGCGGTTCGATCTGCAAGCCGCTGTCGGGGCCGAAATGCACACGCTTGGTGGTGTGATTGACCCACACGTCGAGCTGGTTCTGCTCTTTGCGCACGCGCTGGCCGGGGAGTTTGATCGCCATGCGCATCAGGCTGTGTTCTTTGCTGTTGCGCTCGGCGTAGCCGAATTCGACAAAGCGCAACGGCCGGCCACCAGTGTGCCGGTCAGTCTGCAGCGGGGCCAGGCGGAGCATCTTGTGGTGCTCGACGTGGACGTCCGCCCACGGCAGCTCGACCGCTGGCGGTGCGTCTTTTTCAGCGGTGGTGTCGGGTGAAGTCGGGGTATCAGTCATAACGGCGAGATCCTGTCCAAGCCCTGCTTGTCGCCAGCCGGTACGCTGGCGACAAAGGCTTATCGGCCGTTTTTTGCAGGACTAGAGGGCAAACACCGTTTAACGGGTGCGAAGTCCGTCAATAAACTCGATGAGTTTGCCGCCCAGTTCCGCTGCCAGTGGCAAATTCGGGTCCTTGTAGGAGGCCAATTGCCGCTTCACATCGGCGGGGACGATACGCATGACGTGGTTCATGCCTTCGATCACCACCAGTTCGGCGTCGGGTTTGGCGGCTTTCAGTGCCTGTGCATCGCCAACGCCGACCTGCATGTCGTTGCTGCCTTGAACGATCAGTGCCGGCATCTTCAACTGCGCAAAGGCCTTGGCCGGATCCTGGCGGAACAGCGAGATCATGTACGGCTGCACACTCGGGCGGAAGATCGGCTGCAGCGGCGCCGGCACGTTGGCATCGGTGTGGCCGGCCTTGAGGCTGTCGAGCAGTTCGTTGCTGCGCAGCATCAACGGTGGCGGCAGGCTGCGCGCCAGTTGCTCGCGAATCACCTGATCGACCGGCCGGGCGCTGCCGGACAGCGAAATCAGCGCAGCAGCGTCGGTGCGCGAGGCGGCGAGGGTGGCAATCAGTGCACCTTCGCTGTGACCGAGCACAATCAGCGGGCCGAAACGCGGATCACTTTTCAGCTTCTGGCCCCAGGCCGCGGCATCGTTGACGTAGGCCTCCACTGACAGATTGCGCTCGTCGGGTGTGGCGGCCAGGCTCGCGGCTACACCGCGCTTGTCGTAGCGCACGCTGGCGATGTTGTGTTTGGCCAGCACCCAGGCCAGCCGCTTGAGGCTGTCGTTGCGCCCGCCATCGGGGTTGTTGCCGTCACGATCCGTAGGACCCGAGCCCGAAATGATCAGTACAACCGGCACCGGGTTGTCGGATTTTGGCAGCAACAGCGAGCCGAAAAGTTCACCGTTGCCGGTGTCCAGGGAGATCGGGCGCTGCAGGACAGTCGCGTGGGCAAAGCCGGTAAACAGGGTAAGACTCAAGATCAGAACTCGCAGCATCATCACGCCATCATTCGCCAAGGTGCCGGTTGGACTCACCAACACCACTAAGGTTCGAGGATGAACTACTCGGTTAGCCTGCGTATACTGGCGCGCATCACGAATTCGGGTTTGATTTCACGGAGCGTCCTGCATGTCCGGCAATACCTACGGCAAGTTGTTCACTGTCACCACCGCTGGCGAAAGTCATGGTCCGGCGTTGGTCGCCATTGTCGACGGCTGCCCGCCGGGCCTGGAGATCTCTCTTGAAGACCTGCAGCGCGACCTCGATCGCCGCAAGCCGGGCACCAGCCGCCACACCACCCAGCGCCAGGAAGCCGACGAAGTCGAAATCCTTTCCGGCGTGTTCGAAGGCCGCACCACCGGTTGCTCCATCGGCCTGCTGATCCGCAACACTGACCAGAAGTCCAAGGACTACTCGGCGATCAAGGACCTGTTCCGCCCGGCCCACGCCGACTACACCTACCACCACAAATACGGCGAGCGCGATTACCGTGGTGGCGGTCGCAGTTCGGCGCGGGAAACCGCCATGCGTGTGGCGGCCGGTGCGATCGCGAAGAAATTCCTCGCCACTCAGGGCATCGTCATTCGCGGCTACATGAGCCAGCTCGGCCCGATCGAAATTCCGTTCAAGACCTGGGATTCGGTGGAAGAGAACGCCTTCTTCAGTCCGGATCCGGACAAAGTCCCTGAGCTGGAAGCCTACATGGACCAGTTGCGTCGCGACCAGGACTCGGTCGGCGCAAAAATCACCGTCGTTGCCGAAGGCGTCATGCCAGGCCTGGGCGAGCCGATCTTCGACCGCCTCGACGCCGAACTGGCCCACGCGCTGATGAGCATCAACGCCGTCAAAGGCGTGGAAATCGGCGCTGGTTTCGCCTGCGTTGCGCAGCGCGGCACCGAGCACCGCGATGAACTGACCCCGCAAGGTTTCCTCAGCAACAATGCTGGCGGCATTCTTGGTGGCATTTCCTCGGGTCAGCCGATCGTCGCCCATCTGGCGCTCAAGCCAACATCGAGCATCACCACCCCGGGCCGTTCGATCGACATCCACGGCAACCCGGTGGACGTGATCACCAAGGGCCGTCATGACCCGTGCGTCGGTATCCGCGCCACGCCGATCGCCGAAGCGATGATGGCCATCGTGCTGATGGACCACTTGCTGCGCCACCGTGGGCAGAACGCCGACGTGCGCGTCAGCACCCCGGTGCTGGGTCAGCTTTGATGGGTGATCTCAAAGCCGCTGCGGCATAACCCCCGTGGCGGCGCTCCCGTACTGGCGGCTGTCCAGTTTTTATCTGTTCTATTTCGCCTTGCTCGGTTCGACAGCGCCGTTTCTGGCGCTGTACTTCGATCACCTCGGGTTCAGCGCCGCGCGCATCGGCGAACTGGTGGCGATCCCGATGCTGATGCGCTGCGTGGCGCCGAACATCTGGGGCTGGCTCGGCGACTACACCGGCAAACGCCTGGCCATCGTGCGCTTCGGCGCGGTGTGCACGCTGCTGACCTTTTCGCTGATCTTCGTCAGCAAGACTTACGCCTGGCTGGCGATGGTCATGGCCTTGCACGCATTCTTCTGGCACGCCGTCCTGCCGCAGTTTGAAGTCATCACCTTGGCGCATTTGCAGGGGCAGACCTCGCGTTACAGCCAGATCCGCCTGTGGGGATCGATCGGTTTCATCATCACCGTGGTCGCCCTGGGCCGATTGTTCGAATGGCTGAGCCTCGATATCTATCCGGCGGCGCTGGTGCTGATCATGGCCGGCATCGTTCTCAGCAGCTTGTGGGTGCCGAATGCGCAACCACCGCAAGGTAATCGACCGAGCGGGGAGGGCTTCCTCAAACAACTGCGCAGCCCGGGTGTGCTGGCGTTTTACGGCTGCGTCGCGCTGATGCAGATGAGCCACGGCCCGTATTACACCTTTCTGACCCTGCACCTTGAACGACTCGGTTACAGCCGTGGCGTGATCGGCATGCTCTGGGCCGTGGGCGTGGTTGCCGAAGTGCTGATGTTCATGTTCATGAGCCGGATTCTCGCGCGGTTTTCCTTGCGTCGGGTGTTGATGGCGAGTTTTCTGCTGGCGGCGCTGCGCTGGTTGCTGCTAGGTTCGTTCGCCGAATTCCTGTGGGTGCTGTTGTTCGCGCAGGTGCTGCACGCGGCGACCTTCGGCAGCTTTCATGCGGCTGCCATCGCGTTCGTGCAACGTAGTTTCGGCGCACGCCAGCAAGGCCAGGGCCAGGCGCTGTACGCCGCGCTGGCCGGCACCGGTGGTGCGATGGGGGCGTTGTATTCCGGTTACAGCTGGAATGCCCTCGGCGCGACATTGACCTTTAGTATTGCCAGTCTCGCGGCGCTCGCTGCTGCCGTTATCATTGCCACACGTATGCAAGAGGACAGGCCATGAGCCTTACGCGTGAACAGCTTGCCCAGCAAATCGTCGACGCCGGGCGTTTTCTTTATGGTCGCGGCTGGTCGCCGGCCACCAGCAGCAATTATTCGACACGCCTGTCGGCCAGCGAAGCGCTGCTGACCGTGTCCGGCAAGCACAAGGGCCAGTTGGGTCTGGACGACGTGCTCGCCACCGACTTGTCCGGCAACAGCCTGGAACCGGGGAAAAAACCGTCCGCCGAAACCCTGCTGCACACCCAGCTCTACAGCTGGCGCCCAGAGATCGGCGCGGTGCTGCACACCCACTCGGTGAACGCCACGGTGCTGTCGCGCCTGACGCCTGAAGACTTCATCGAGTTCGAAGATTACGAACTGCAAAAAGCCTTCAGCGGCATCTCGACCCACGAATCCCGGGTGCGCGTGCCGATCTTCGACAACGATCAGGACATTGCGCGCCTCGCCACCAAGGTGCAGCCTTGGCTCGACGCCCATCCCGATTGCGTCGGTTATCTGATTCGCGGCCACGGCCTCTATACCTGGGGCGCGCAGATGAGCGACGCCCTGCGGCAGATCGAGGCCTTCGAATTCCTGTTTGAATGCGAGTTGAAAACCCGCAGCGTCATGAACCGCCAAGGCTGACTTCACCAGAAGCAGCCCATTCGCCTGATGAAATGCACTGCCCGACCGGTCTGCAAGAACCGGACGGCAAGGCCGATACCGAGGAATTGCCCATGAGCAGCCTGTCCGTTTATCACGTCTCCAGCCCTGACATTCCGAACAAGGTGCTGACCCATTTCGAAGACATTGCCTCGACGCTCGCCGAGCAGGGCGTGCGCTTTGACCGCTGGCAAGCGGCGGCGAAGATCCAGCCCGGAGCCACCCAGGAAGAAGTGATCAGCGCTTATCAGCAGCAGATCGACAAGCTCATGACCGAGCGCGGCTACATCACCGTCGACGTGATCAGCCTCAACAGCGATCACCCGCAAAAAGCCGAACTGCGCGCCAGGTTCCTTGAAGAGCACCGCCATGGCGAAGACGAAGTCAGATTTTTCGTCGCTGGTCGTGGGTTGTTTACCCTGCACATCGATGATTACGTCTACGCCGTACTCTGCGAGAAGAACGATTTGATCTCGGTGCCGGCCGGCACCAAACACTGGTTCGACATGGGTGAGCATCCGCACTTCGTGGCGATTCGTCTGTTCAACAACCCGGAAGGCTGGGTTGCCAATTTCACCGGCGAAGACATCGCCGGCCGTTTCCCGCGTCTGGAGGACTGATTCGATGTCGATCAAAGCCATCGTCACTGACATCGAAGGCACCACCAGCGCGGTGAGTTTCGTTTTTGATGTGCTGTTTCCGTACGCGGCCAAACACCTGCCGGATTTTGTTCGGCAGAACGCCGAACGCGCCGATGTGGCCGAGCAACTCGACGCCGTGCGCCGTGACAGCAATGCGCCGCAGGCCGATGTTGAGCGGGTTGTAGAAATTCTCTTGAGCTGGATCGAGGAAGACCGCAAAGCCACGCCGCTCAAAGCCTTGCAGGGCATGGTCTGGGCGCAGGGTTATCACGCCGGGCAGTTGAAGGGGCATGTTTACCCGGACGCGGTAGACGCACTGCAACGCTGGCATGCGGCGGGTTATCAACTGTTTGTGTATTCGTCGGGTTCGATCCAGGCGCAGAAGCTGATCTTCGGTTGCTCGGAGGCGGGGGATTTGACGCCGCTGTTCAGCGGGTATTTCGACACCACGTCGGGGCCCAAGCGTGAGGCGCAGTCGTACACGAACATCCAGCAAGCCATTGGCGTTGAAGCGGGTGAACTCCTGTTCCTCTCGGACATCGTCGAAGAACTTGACGCCGCTCAAGCGGCCGGCCTGCAGACCTGCGGCCTGGCGCGTGAAGGCGGGGAGCTGGGAAGCCATGTCACCGTCGACACTTTCACCGGTATCGAACCGGAAGCGTTCTAGAGAACCCACAGGGGGGGGTGACAACCGCAAATGTAAACAGGCCGTGAAGCGAAAGCTCCACGGCCTGTTTTGTTTAAAGCGATTTAAACCTTACAGCGAGTGATACGTCGGCAGCGCAAAGCGTTGCTGGCTTTGCAACATTGCAATCTGCGGCAGTTCGCTGGCTTCTTCTGCCAGGTCACGACGAATCGCGCTGATCGCCCACGACAGTTGGTCGGCGTTGTGCATTTGCTGGTACGTCAGGGCGCGCTTGAACACTTTGCCTTCGCTGCTGCGCAGGGTCAGCAGGATCCCGCCATCGGGACGTGGCGCAGTGGTGACGTTGAAGTTGGAGAACAGCGAGGTAAATTTTTCTTGGATCAGGCTCATGTCTATCAGCTCCGTATGCACTTGAATGGCAAGCATGCAGAGGAGGTTGCAGCGATTGTGCCAGTATTCTGAAAATAATAAACCGATATAAATCAATAGCTTATAAGTAATGAAATTTGCAATGGTCGTGCAATCTGCATGAATGGCCATCGTGCATCCTGCATTTTGCGGGATTGTCGCTGACACGATGGAACCTATTCACCGCTCCATGATCCCCGCCGTCATCCGCGCGTTTGCGGATACAAAACATTGCAAAAACCGCGTGTACGGCCGCGAAGCGCTGACGTATTTTCGGTCTCGACCTTTGCTCACGACGCAGGTCAGCCCACAGCCCGAACAATAAAAAAACGGCCACCGAGGTCGACCGGGGAGCCTCCATGAGTCACGCGCCAAGCGACACGATTACCTGGGGCATGATGCTCCGCAAACTGCCGATGATCGCCAAGGCCCTCCCGCGAGTGGTCAAGGGCATGAAGGTGGCCAACGTCAAGGACCCGACCCAGGCATGTGGCCTTGGCTGGACATTCGAACAAGCGACCCTGCGCAATCCTGAAGGCCTGGCGTTATTGCAGGGCGATGTCCTGCTGACCTATGCGCAGGTCAACCAGTGGGCCAATCGCATCGCCCACTATCTGAGTGCGCAGGGCATCGGCAAGGGTGATGTGGTCGCGGTGTTCATCGAAAACCGCCCGGAACTGCTGGTGACCATTCTGGCGCTGGCCAAGCTCGGCGCGGTCAGCGCGCTGCTCAACACCTCGCAGACCCGCGACACGCTGATCCACAGCGTGAATCTGGTGGCGCCGGTGGCGATTGTGCTCGGCGAGGAACTGCAGTCGGCGTTTGCCGCGATCCGTGAGCAAGTGTCGATCGCGGCGCAGCGCACCTGGTTTATCGCCGACCGCGACACCTACAGCCACCCGGGCATTGCGCCTGAAGGCTACGTCAACCTGATCAGCGCCAGTGCCGATGCCTGTTCTGACAACCCGCCCAGCAGCAGTGAAGTGTTCTTCGACGATCCGTGCTTTTACATCTACACCTCTGGCACTACCGGCCTGCCCAAGGCCGGGGTGTTCAAGCACGGCCGCTGGATGCGCAGCTCGGCCAGCTTCGGCATGATCGCCCTGAACATGACCCCCGACGACGTCGTCTATTGCACCTTGCCGCTGTACCACGCCACCGGGCTCTGCGTGTGCTGGGGCTCGGCGATCAACGGTGCCTCCGGATTTGCGATCCGCCGCAAGTTCAGCGCCAGCCAGTTCTGGAGTGACGTGCGTCGCTATCGTGCGACCACCCTCGGCTATGTTGGCGAATTGTGTCGCTATCTGGTCGATCAACCGCCCAGCGTCGACGACAGCCGCCACGAGGTGCGCAAGATGATCGGCAACGGCTTGCGTCCCGGTGCCTGGGCGGAGTTCAAGACCCGCTTTGCCGTCGAGCATATCTGCGAGCTGTACGCGGCAAGCGACGGCAACATCGGCTTCAGCAACATCCTCAACTTCGACAACACCATCGGTTTCTCGTTGATGGCCTGGGAGCTGGTGGCCTACGACCACGATAGCGGTGAGCCATTGCGCAGCGCCGACGGCTTCATGCGCAAGGTCGGCAAGGGCGAGCAGGGCTTGCTGCTGGCGCGGATCGACGAGAAAGCCCCGCTGGACGGCTACACCGACCCGCAGAAAACCGCCAAAGTGGTGCTGCACGACGTGTTCAGCAAGGGCGACCGCTTTTTCAACACCGGCGACCTGCTGCGCAATATCGGTTTCGGCCATGCACAGTTCGTCGACCGCCTCGGCGATACCTATCGCTGGAAGGGCGAAAACGTCTCGACCACTGAAGTGGAAAACCTCCTGCTGCAGCATCCGCACATCTCAGAGGCAGTCGCCTACGGCGTCGAAGTGCGCAACACCAACGGTCGCGCCGGGATGGCCGCGATCACCCCGGCCGAGTCCCTGGCGACCCTGGATTTCGCCGAGCTGCTGGCGTTCGCCCGTCAGCGCATGCCGGCCTATGCGGTGCCGCTGTTTTTGCGGGTCAAGGTGAAAATGGAAACCACCGGGACTTTCAAATACCAGAAGACCCGTCTGAAAAACGAAGGCTTCGACCCCGGTCAGACGGGCGATGACCCGATCTACGCGTGGCTGCCCGGCACCCAGACTTACGTGCAAGTGACGGATCAGGTATTAGCGGATATTGATCAGGGCAAGCACCGTTATTGATATTGGCTATGACGTGACTTGAGAAAAAGGGGGTGACAGCTATCGTCGCGCTCGGGAAACTGTCGGCTTTGCGATTAACCGAAAGTGGAGTTGCCCCATGTCTGACCAAAGCCGCCAGATGACCCCTGAAGAAGCTGCCGAATTCACCGAGCAGGTTTTCAACAAGGCACGCGACGGTGATGCCGAGATGCTCGATCGCCTGGTCACGGCCGGTTTGCCGGTGAACCTGAAGAACAGCAAGGGCGACACGCTGCTGATGCTCGCCAGTTACTACGGTCACGTCGATGCGGTGCAGGTGCTGCTCAAGCACAAGGCCGATCCGGAAATGCGCAACGGCAACGGCCAGAGCCCGATTGCCGGCGCGGCGTTCAAAGGTGACCTGGCGGTGGTCAAGGCGCTGGTCGAGGCGGGCGCCGAAATCGAAGGTTCGTCCTTCGATGGCCGTACGGCGCTGATGATGGCGGCGATGTTCAACCGCGTCGAAATCGTCGATTACCTGATCAGCAAAGGCGCTGATCCGAAGGCCAAGGACGCCAACGGCATCACCGCGCTGGACGCAGCCCGCACCATGGGCGCGGTCGATACCACGGCGCAGCTGGAAAAACTCCTGGCCTGAATTTGGCGATACCTCTGTGGCGAGGGGGCTTGCCCCCGTTCCGGTGCCTAGCGCCGGCATTTTTCAGGGCTGCTGCGCATCCCAACGGGGGCAAGCCCCCTCGCCACAGGTGTGCTTTCACTGCAGGTGTCGGGTGTGCTGAAGAATGCGTTATCCTTCGCGGCCAAAATTTCACCTCCCACAGGATCCGCCCTCATGAAAGCCGCACTCGTCGAACTCATCAGCAAAATCAGCTCAGGCTGCATGGGCGAGGACGAGATCCTGAACGTGGCCGACGAAGCCGCACAGGCCTACGCCGATGCCGAGGCTTTCCTCACGGCCAACCCCGATATCAACTACGACGATACGTTCCCGATTCCGCTGGGCGAGTGGGTCGTGGTCGGCAGCCTGCCGGAGACCGTGCTGTTCCAGGCGGATACCTACGTTGACCTGTTCGCGCAGATCGTTGCCTCGTTCGGCCCGGGCATCGATTTCAACCTCAAGCCAAAACAACTGGCCAAGACCGAAGCGCTGACTGCACTCAACCGCATCCAGGTGCAGATGAGCAGCCTGAACAAGGAAAACGGCGGTTACACGCTGATGAACTTCAGCCAGTTGCTCGACGACGAGCTGCAAGTGGTGCTGGTCTACGGCAACGACGTGCCACGGGTGCTGGAATTGTGCGCCCAGGTCGGCATCGCTGCTGCGCCGTCGCTGGAAGCCCTGAAGGTCGCCGTTCACGTCTGAGCGCAATAAAAGGGAACCCTGCGCGCGACCGTCTATCCTAAAAGTGCATGCCACTATTCTGGAGCGACACCATGGGTTCCACGTTCAATGGTCTGATCGGCCTGATCATTCTTGCCCTCGACATCTGGGCCATCATCAACGTGCTGAAAAGCGGCGCCGAGACCGGGATGAAAATCCTCTGGGTCCTGCTGATCATCCTCCTGCCGGTGCTGGGCCTGATCATCTGGGCGATCGCCGGGCCACGCGGCAACGTGCGGATCTGATCCTGAGAACACCGCAATACCCTTTGTAGGAGTGAGCCTGCTCGCGATAGCTATTCCACAGTCACTGAGCCTGTGACTGAAAGAGCGCTATCGCGAGCAGGCTCACTCCTACAAGGGATTGTGGCTGGCCGATGAACTGAGGTTCGACCTGTCATCTTCGGCAACGTAGAATGCGCGCCTTTCCCGGGCAATCGTCCCCACGATCGACGCCTGCGCATTCATCGGAGCACTTGACCATGACCGTCACCAAGACCAGCGAATACCTGGAAACCCTCTACGAAGGCTACGGCCAGCGTTTTCGCATGGAAAAACTGCTGCACGAAGTGCGCACCGAACACCAGCATCTGGTGATCTTCCAGAACCCGCGCATGGGCCGGGTGATGGCGCTGGACGGCGTGATCCAGACCACCGAAGCCGATGAATTCATCTACCACGAGATGCTTACCCACGTGCCGATCCTCGCCCACGGCACCGCCAAGCGCGTGCTGATCATCGGTGGCGGTGACGGCGGCATGCTGCGCGAAGTGACCAAGCACGCGGGTGTCGAGCACATCACCATGGTCGAGATCGACGGCACCGTGGTCGACATGTGCAAGGAATTTCTGCCGAACCATTCCAAGGGCGCCTACGATGACCCACGCCTGAATCTGGTGATCGACGACGGCATGCGTTTCGTCGCCACCACCACTGAAAAGTTCGACGTGATCATCTCCGATTCCACCGATCCGATCGGCCCGGGCGAAGTGTTGTTCTCGGAAAACTTCTACCAGGCTTGCCATCGCTGCCTGAACGACGGCGGCATCCTCGTGACCCAGAACGGCACGCCGTTCATGCAGATCGATGAAGTCAAAACCACCGCTGGTCGCCTGAAGAGCCTGTTTCCGGACTGGCACTTCTACCAGGCGGCCGTGCCGACCTACATCGGTGGTTCGATGACCTTCGCCTGGGGTTCGACCAACCCGGCCTACCGCAAGCTGAGCCGTGAAACCCTGCAACAGCGCTTCATCGGCAGCGGCATCGTCACCCGCTACTACAACCCGGAAATCCACATCGGTGCGTTCGCGTTGCCACAGTACGTGCTGCAGGCGATCAACAAGCCAAGCAACGACTAAAAACACTGCAAAACCCCTGTGGGAGCGAGCCTGCTCGCGAAAGCGGCCTGTCAGCCAACATATTTGTTGAATGATAAACCGCCTTCGCGAGCAGGCTCGCTCCCACTTTTGCTTGCCAGAACATCAGATGTCATTTTTTTCATGTTCACGCGCTGTAATCCTTTTGAACCAACCCTCGGCGTCTAAAGTCGAGATAGTAGTAAGCCCATTTGCGGGTTTGATCGAGGAGGCACCGATGCAAAAGTGGAAAGTCACTTTCGTGGACGATCATGGTGAAATTGTCGATGAGGTGTTCGAACGCGCGGAATGCCCCAGTGATGACGAGGCCGCACGCCTGATCAAGGAACGGCTCCTGCCCGTGGCCGCCGAACTGGATATGAACGATCTGGAAGGCCGCACTGCCGATGCCGGGGTGAAAAGCCTGAAATCCCAGAACAGCATCGAAATCCGCAGCATCACTCCAATCTGAAATTCTTCTTGTCACCCGACGCACCAGGCCTTGGCAGCGCCTCTGTCTTGGGGCTACTCTGCAAGCGAGATCAGCGAATGAATCGCTAAGGTCTGGTCTTGTCAGCTACATGCTTGTTTCCCGCCGGCAACCCGTTTGCCGATGTGCTTTGGCCTGTAAGGCCCGGGGCGGGAATACGGAAAGTCTATCCATCTATCCGAGGGGGACGATTCATGAGCACAGCCTATCAAGAAGACATCAGCAGCAATGTACTGCGCCGCATGAAAGAAGGCGGTTTCGATTTTTCCCGATTCCATCCCATCGAGTTCTACGCCATTTTCCCGGACGAGGAGCGGGCGCGCAGAGCAGCAGGCAAATTTCGCGGTGAATCCATCAATGCCCAGGTCAGTGCGCGCGACGATGGCGCCTGGTCACTGGAATTGAGCAAAGTGATGTACGCAACCTATGACGACATTGGCGACTTCGAGCAGGGTTTCTCTGCCGTGGTCGAACCGCTGGGCGGCATCATCGAAGGCTGGGGCGTGAAGCAGGAGGTGCGCAACCGCCATCGTCTGAACTGACTCATCGCAACGATTAACAGCAACGGCTGACCTTCGGGTCGGCCGTTGTCGTTTCTGGCCCCGAACAGCCCGTGGCAAAACCCTGAAACAAGAATCCCGGGCAAAAAAAAGCCACCGCAGAGGGTGGCTAAAGGGAAGACCGATAAGGAGAGGAAACCGGTCAGGGTTACGGCCTGCGGGGACTGCGCTGGCAGTCCGGATCAGTTGGGCTGAAGCCTTCAGCGGGGAAGTTTCCAGCGGATGCGCCGATTATCCGCAGCCCGGCGCGAGCAGTGAAATCAACTCTGACTATGCTGGTGATAGGCGACTGCACTGCGTCGCAATGAGGCGGGGGCGATCAGGTTGGGGCATTTGCCGCACAGGAATGGTGCGGTGCTGCTGACGTGATTATCCAACCGATTGAAATCAAAGCGTTTATGCCGATGGCACGGGCCTTGCGAAGGCCTGTAGGTCCGGGTGACAAGGAGTACGGCATGATCCGCACCTATTTTGATGAAATGTACGATGCCGGCGGCCAGGTTCGCCCGCATTACCGGGAGTTCGCCCGCTGGCTGGCCGACACGCCTGACGAGTTGCTGGCACAACGGCGACGCGAGGCCGATCTGCTGTTCCACCGGGCCGGCATCACCTTCACGCTCTATGGGGACGAGCAGGGCACCGAGCGCCTGATTCCTTTCGACACCATTCCGCGCAGCATTCCCGCCAGTGAGTGGCGGATTGTCGAGCGCGGCTGCATCCAGCGGGTCAAGGCGTTGAACATGTTCCTCGCCGACCTCTATCACGAGCAGCGCATCATCAAGGCCGGGATCATCCCCGCCGAACAGGTGCTGGCCAACGAGCAATACCAGTTGGCGATGCAAGGTCTGGATCTGCACCGCGATATCTATTCGCACATCTCCGGCGTCGATCTGGTGCGCGATGGCGACGGCACGTATTACGTGCTCGAAGACAACCTGCGCACGCCGAGCGGCGTCAGCTACATGCTCGAAGACCGCAAGATGATGATGCGCCTGTTCCCGGAGCTGTTCGCCGCGCAACGCATCGCTCCCATCGATCACTATCCCAACCTGTTGCTCGACACCCTGAAAAGCTCCAGCCCGATTGACGACCCAAGCGTGGTGGTGCTGACGCCGGGGCGCTTCAACAGTGCCTTTTTCGAACACGCGTTTCTCGCCAGGGAAATGGGCGTTGAGCTGGTCGAAGGCGCGGACCTGTTCGTGCGTGACGACAAAGTCTTCATGCGCACCACCGACGGCCCGAAAGCGGTGGACGTGATCTACCGTCGGCTCGACGACGCGTTCCTCGATCCGCTGGCGTTCAACCCGGATTCAATGCTTGGTGTGCCGGGGCTGCTGTCGTCTTACCGCTCCGGTAACGTGGTGCTGGCCAATGCCATTGGCACGGGAGTGGCGGACGACAAATCGGTGTACCCGTTTGTCACCGAGATGATCCGTTTCTACCTCGACGAAGAACCGATCCTGAAAAACGTGCCGACCTGGCAGTGCCGCAACCCCTCGGAACTGTCCCACGTGCTGGCCAATCTTCCGGATCTGGTGGTCAAGGAAACCCAAGGCTCCGGCGGTTACGGAATGCTCGTGGGGCCGGCGGCGACGACCGCGGAAATCGATGCGTTCCGCGAGCGGATCAAAGCCAAGCCCCATGCATACATCGCGCAGCCGACGCTCTCGCTGTCGACCTGCCCGACCTTTGTCGAAAACGGCATTGCGCCGCGCCATATCGACCTGCGTCCGTTTGTCTTGTCCGGACGTGAAACCCGGGTGGTACCCGGCGGTTTGACCCGTGTTGCTCTGCGTGAAGGCTCCTTGGTGGTGAACTCCTCCCAGGGCGGCGGAACCAAGGACACCTGGGTGGTCGAGGATTGAAGGAAGCTTGCCATGTTAAGTAGAACTGCCTCGGATCTGTACTGGATGTCGCGTTACCTGGAGCGAGCGGAAAACCTCGCGCGGATGCTCGATGTCAGCTATTCGCTGTCGCTGATGCCGCAGGACGGTCGCGGCGACGGTCTGCACGAACTGGCCATGCCGCTGTTGATCACCGGCACCCTCGACGATTACCTGGAGCGTCACGGCGAGCTGCACGCCGAACGCCTGCTGCACTTTTTCGCCCTCGATGCGGCCAACCCGGCGAGCATCTACAGCTGCCTCGGCGCGGCGCGGGCCAGTGCGCATGCGGTGCGCGGGCGGATCACGGCGGACATGTGGGAGAACATCAACGCCACGTGGCTGGAGATTCGCGGGATCGCCGAGCAGGGCCTCAGCCGCTACGGCATGAGCCGCTTCTGCGAGTGGATCAAGGAGCGCTCGCACCTGTTCCGTGGCGCGTCCTACGGCACCATCATGCGCAACGATGCGTTTCGCTTCATTCGCCTCGGCACCTTCATCGAGCGCGCGGACAACACGCTGCGACTGCTCGATGCGCGCTATGAAATGGCCGGCGATCAGGCCGAAGCGGTCAGTGACGGCACCGCTCACGCCTATTACCAATGGAGTGCGCTGCTGCGGGCCCTGTCATCGTTCGAGGCCTACACCGAGATCTACCGTGACGCCCCCGGTGCCCGGCATGTCGCCGAACTGCTGCTGTTGCGCGCCGACGTGCCGCGTTCGCTGCGTGCCTGCACCGAGGAAATCGACCAGATCCTCGCGCAACTGCCAGGGGCCAACGGTCGTCCCGCGCAGCGCCTGGCCGCTGAAATGGATGCGCGTCTGCGTTACACCGGGATCAACGAAATCCTCGCCGAAGGCCTGCACGCCTGGCTCACCGAATTCATCCCGCTGGTGCGCCAGTTGGGCAACGCCATTCACCGTTCATACCTGGAGGCTGCATGAGACTTTCCATAAGCCACGAGACCACCTATCACTATGAAGATCAGGTGCGGGCGAGCATCCAGTATCTGCGCCTGACCCCGCATGACAGCGAGCGTCAGCACGTGTTGAGCTGGCAGCTCGACCTGCCGCGCCCGGTGCGCGCCCAGCTCGATCCGTTCGGCAACATCCTGCATGTGCTGACCATGGACGAGCCGCACGAAGCGATCATCATCGGCGCCCGCGGCCAGGTCGACATCGACGAATTGCGCGAGGCCGAGCATGAAAGTCAGTCGGCGCTGCCGTTCCTGCGCTTCACCCGCCTGACCGAGGCCGACGAGGCGTTGCGCGCATTTGCCGACAAATCCTGCAAGCAGCGCCGTGATCGCACTGCGCTGATTGATTTGATGCACGGCCTGAACCAGCACATGACCTACACACCGGGTTCCACCGAAGTCGACACCAGCGCGGCCGAAGCTTTCGCCGGGCGCGCCGGAGTGTGCCAGGACCACACCCATGCCTTTCTGGCGTGCGCGCGCAGCCTGGGGATCCCGTCACGCTACGTCTCGGGCTATCTGTACAGTGAGGATTGCGAGCATCTGGCCAGCCATGCCTGGGCCGAAGCGTGGCTGGATGACGCCTGGTACAGCTTCGACGTGACCAACGAACTGGCCCGGCCGGAGCGGCATCTGAAGCTGGCGGTGGGCCTCGATTACCTCGACGCCTGCCCGGTGCGTGGCATGCGCCGGGGCGGCGGGTGCGAGCAGATGCACGCGAAAGTGTTCGTCTCGCCGACGCCAGTCATCTCCGTGCAACAGCAATAACGCATATCCCCTGTAGGAGTGAGCCTGCTCGCGATCGCGGTATGTCAGTCAGACCATTTTTGTCTGACACACCGCGATCGCGAGCAGGCTCACTCCTACAAGGGGATAGTGTTCAGGGCTTAACCTTGCGCCCAGCCATGTGCTGCAAATAGCCAACCAGCATCTGCAAATCCCCCTCCGGCAAAACCTCTACCGAAAACCCCGGCATCTTCGCCTGTGGCCACTGGCGCAGACTCTGCGGATCGCGAATGTAGCGCTTGAGGAAGTCCGCGCCAAAATACTCGGTCGGGTTATACGGAATGTTCAGGTCCGGCCCGAACTGCGCATCGCCCGCGCCGTTCAGGCGGTGGCAGGCCAGGCAGTTTTTCTGAAACAGCGCAAAACCCTGATTCACCGGGTCATCGGCTTTCAGCGCAGGATCCGGCAACAGGGCGGGGAAGCGCTCGGCCACTGGCGCCATGCGCTTGATGCTCGCCACTTCGAACGGCCATTGCTCGGGGCTGATGTTGCCGGCCTGCGGGTCGGTCCACACCAGATAGAACGGTCCGGCACTGTGCTTGCCTTCGGACAGCGGCGGCCACGGCTGCGCGGGGTCCTCGATCGCCAGCCACGCTCGCGCGCCTTTGGTGTTGAGCAATGGTGCAGCGGCCAGCTCGGCGGCAAATCCATCGAGTGCCACCGCTTGCAAGTGATCGTCCGGTTTGATGCCGGTGAGCAGCGCCGCCACCGGGACGACGTGATAAGTCATGTCCTTCTTGTAGGACACATCATTTTTAATGGTCAGGGTTTGCACCTGCGGATGCTTGAGCAACTCCTCGGTCTGCCAGGTGCGACTGGTGGTGCCCAACTGCAAATTCAGCTGTGCGGCAGACAAGGGCATGCTCAGCAGCAAGGCCCAGAACACAATAAGCGTTTTCAAAATATCGCCGTCCATGTCGTGCAAGTGCGCAAAGGTTGGCACAGCCACGCTGGCCCGGATAGCGGGCCAGTCACATTTTATGTGGCGATAACGGGCGCCTGCCGCTTGAGTCAGCCGATGACCTTGGTGAGGTTGGGCAAAATCAACAACAGCGTCGTGGCGAAAAGAATGAGCCCTGCTTGACGAACTTTCGGTTGTTTGAACATGGCTTGACCGCCTTTATTGTTATTTCCTGATGTTTGCCTGCATATCCATGACGGCAAACGCTGCACTTCCTGTTGAAGAACGTCGGCCCCGGCAAAACCCGACGACCCTGACGTACATGTACTACCTTAGAGCCCGCGTCACGCGCGGCTTAGATCCATTTCATATGTATTTGCTGCTGATGGCGATAAAAAAGGCATGAGGCGTATTGCCAGCTTCTTCGCCGCCCGCTTGCTAGACAACTCGCCGACCTGAACCGGTTCACCCAATGGTGGATGACCGTCCGTCTGAGCGTGCGCGTCAACGTCATTGAGCACTGTGGTCATTGAATCCTCGACGGCGCGGGACAACAGTGACACCACGAATTTCACTCACCGCACAGGTTCGAGGACGTCATGACCCAAGCTTTGATTTTCGATGCGTTACGCACGCCCCGCGGCAAAGGCAAGGCCGATGGCGCGCTGCACAGCGTCAAACCGGTGAATCTGGTCGCGGGGTTGTTGACCGCGCTGCAGAGCCGCACCGCGCTGGACACCAGCCAGGTCGATGACGTGGTGCTCGGTTGCGTCACGCCGATCGGCGATCAGGGCTCGGACATCGCGAAGACGGCGGTGCAAGTGGCGGATTGGGATGTCAGCGTGGCCGGCGTGCAGATCAACCGCTTCTGCGCCTCGGGTCTGGAGGCGGTGAACCTCGGCGCGATGAAAGTCCGTTCCGGTTTCGAAGACCTGGTGGTGGTCGGCGGTGTCGAGTCGATGTCGCGGGTGCCGATGGGCAGCGACGGCGGCGCCTGGGCGCTGGACCCGCAGACCAACCTGCACAGCCACTTCACCCCACAGGGTGTTGGCGCTGACCTGATCGCCACGCTCGAAGGTTTCAGCCGTCAGGACGTCGATGCCTACGCGTTGCACTCGCAGCAAAAAGCAGCGCGGGCGCGGGCCGACGGTTCGTTCAACAAGTCGCTGGTACCGGTGCAGGATCAGAACGGCATCATTCTGCTCGACCACGACGAATTCATTCGGGCCGAGTCGACCATGGAAGGCCTCGGCAAACTCAAACCGAGTTTCGAGATGATTGGGCAGATGGGTTTCGATGCCACAGCGCTGCGGGTCTACAGCCACGTCGAGCGGATCAACCACGTGCACACGCCGGGCAACAGCTCCGGGATCGTCGACGGTGCCGCGCTGATGTTGATCGGCTCCGAAGCCAAGGGCCGCGCGCTGGGTCTGCAACCACGGGCGCGAATCGTTGCGACGGCGGTGACCAGCACCGACCCGACGATCATGCTCACCGGCCCGGCGCCGGCCACCCGCAAGGCTCTGGCCAAGGCTGGCTTGCACGTGGAAGACATCGACCTGTTCGAGGTCAACGAAGCATTTGCCTCGGTGGTGCTCAAGTTCATCAAGGACATGGCGGTTGACCCGGACAAGGTCAACGTCAACGGCGGCTCCATCGCGATGGGCCACCCGTTGGGCGCCACCGGTTGCGCGATCCTCGGCACCCTGCTCGATGAACTGGAAGCCCGGCGCCTGCGCTACGGCCTGGCGACGCTGTGCGTCGGCGGCGGCATGGGCATTGCCACCATCATCGAACGCCTCTGAGCCCCCGAATTCAAGGAATCTTGTTATGAGCGAAGCCATTCTTTACGAAAAAGGCCAGGACGGCATCGTCGTGCTGACCATCGACATGCCGGGCCAGAGCGCCAACACCATGAACGCCGTGTACCGCCAGGCCATGGGCGCCTGCGTTGCGCGTCTGCTGGCGGAAAAGGACAGCATCGCCGGGGTCATCATCACCTCGGCGAAGAAAACCTTCTTTGCCGGCGGCGACCTCAATGAGCTGATCAAGGTCGGCAAACCCGAGGCCAAAGCGTTCTATGACATGGTGCTGAGCCTCAAAGCCCAGTTGCGCACCCTGGAAACCCTTGGCCAACCCGTGGTCGCCGCGATCAACGGTGCGGCGCTCGGCGGTGGCTGGGAAATCTGTCTGGCCTGCCATCACCGGGTGGCGCTGGACGATGCGGCGGTGCAACTCGGGCTGCCGGAAGTGACCCTCGGTCTGCTGCCGGGCGGCGGCGGGGTAGTGCGCATGGTGCGTATGCTCGGCATCGAAAAAGCCCTGCCGTATCTACTCGAAGGCAAGAAGGTGCGCCCGCAACAGGCGTTGCAGGCCGGTTTGATCGATGAGCTGGCGGCGGATCGTGACGAACTGCTAGCCAAGGCCCGCGCATGGATTGTCGCCAACCCGGGCGCCGTGCAGCGTTGGGACGTGAAGGGCTATCAGATCCCAGGCGGCACGCCGTCGAATCCGAAAGTCGCGCAGATGCTGGCGATTGCGCCGTCGATCCTGCGGGCGAAGACCCAAGGCACGCTGCCGGCCCCGGAGAAAATTCTCTGTGCGGCAGTGGAAGGCGCGCAGGTGGATTTCGACACCGCGCACCTGATCGAAACCCGTTACTTCACCGAATTGACCACCGGGCAGATCTCGAAAAACCTGATCGGCACCTTCTGGTTCCAGCTCAACGAAATCAACGCCGGTGGTTCGCGACCGCAGGGCTTCGCGCCCTCTGTCACACGTAAGGTCGGCGTGCTGGGTGCGGGGATGATGGGCGCCGGGATTGCTTTCGTCAGCGCCTCGGCCGGCATCAACGTGGTGCTCAAGGACATCAACCTGGCGGCGGCCGAGAAGGGCAAGGCGCATTCGGCGGCGTTGCTCGACAAGAAAGTCGCCCGGGGCCAGATGACCGCGGAAAAACGCGAAGCGGTGCTGGCGCGGATCCAGCCCAGCGAAAACGATGCCGATCTGACTGGCTGCGACTTGATCATCGAAGCCGTATTCGAGGATCGCGAACTGAAAGCCAAGGTCTCGGCAGCGGCGCAGCAAGTGGTCGGTAGCGATGCGGTGATTGCCTCCAACACCTCGACCTTGCCGATCACCGGGCTGGCGATGGCAGTGCCGGATCAAAGCAAGTTCATCGGCCTGCATTTCTTCAGTCCGGTGGAAAAAATGCCGCTGGTGGAAATCATCAAGGGCGCGCAGACCAGCGATGAAACCCTGGCGCGGGGTTTCGACTTCGTCCTGCAAATCAAGAAAACCCCGATCGTGGTCAATGACAGTCGTGGTTTCTTTACCTCGCGAGTGTTCGGCACCTTTACCAACGAAGGCATTGCCATGCTCGGCGAGGGGGTGAGTGCGCCGATGATCGAGACCGAGGCGCGCAAGGCCGGGATGCCGGTCGGGCCGCTGGTGATCTCCGACGAAGTTTCCCTCAGCCTGATGAGCCATATCCGTCAGCAAACGGCCAAAGACCTGCAAGCAGAAGGGAAACCGCTGATAGAACACCCGGCGTTCGCCGTGATTGACTTGCTGCTCAACGAATACAAGCGTCCGGGAAAAGCCGCAGGCGGCGGTTTCTACGATTACCCGGCCGGCGGTCAGAAGCATCTGTGGCCCGAATTGAAGACCCACTTCGAGAAGGCGGACGGGCAGATTTCGCCAAAGGATGTGCGTGATCGCCTGCTGTTCGTGCAGGCCCTCGAAACCGTGCGCTGCGTGGAGGAGGGCGTGCTGACCTCGATGGCGGACGCCAACGTCGGCTCGATCTTCGGCATCGGTTTTGCGCCGTGGACCGGCGGCGCGCTGCAGTTCATCAATCAGTATGGCGTGCAGGATTTCGTCGCGCGTGCGCAATATCTGGCCGAGCAATATGGCGAGCGCTTTACCCCGCCGGCGTTGCTGCTGGAAAAAGCCGCGAAAGACGAGCTGTTTTAAGTGATCGGGTGAACGCTGCGGGGCTTGCCTTGCCGGGGTGTTTCAAGGCAGGCTCTGGGTGTTCATTATTCCCATCACGTGTCAGGTGTTTTTTATGTCGCTACGCATCTGCATTCTGGAAACCGACATCCTGCGTCCGGAACTGGTCGATCAATATCAGGGTTACGGGCAGATGTTCCAGCGCCTGTTCTCGCAGCAACCGATTGCCGCCGAGTTCACCGTGTACAACGTGATGCAGGGCGAATACCCGAGCGACGACCTGACCTTCGACGCGTACCTGATCACCGGCAGCAAGGCCGATTCGTTCGGTACCGACCCGTGGATCCAGACCCTCAAGCAATACCTGCTGACCCGCTACGAGCGCGGCGACAAGCTGCTCGGCGTGTGCTTCGGCCATCAACTGCTGGCGCTGCTGCTGGGCGGCAAGAGCGAGCGCGCCACCCAGGGCTGGGGGGTCGGCACCCACAACTACAAACTGGCGGCCAAGGCGCCGTGGATGAGCCCGGTGCGTGAAGAGCTGACGCTGCTGATCAGTCACCAGGATCAGGTCACCGCGCTGCCGGAAAACGCCACGGTCATCGCTTCCAGCGATTTCTGCCCGTTTGCCGCGTATCACATCAACGATCAAGTGCTGTGCTTCCAGGGCCACCCGGAGTTCATTCACGACTATTCGCGGGCGCTGCTGGAACTGCGTCAGGAGGCGCTGGGTTCGCAGATCTACTCGAAAGGCGTCGCCAGCCTGGAGCAGGAGCACCATGGCACGACCGTCGCGGAATGGATGATGCGGTTTGTGGCGCACAAGCCAGAAGCGGCCTGAAGAGCTTCGCGAGCAGGCTCGCTCCCACCTGGATCTTCGTATCGACAAGGATCAATGTGGGAGCGAGCTTGCTCGCGAATTTTCCGGACAACGCAGTGCCGACTACAACCACCCCGATTTCTTGAAACTCGCCCACAAACTCACACACCCCACCGTGATAAACCCCAGCACGGCAAAGTAGCCGTAATGCCAGCTCAGTTCCGGCATGTTCTGGAAATTCATCCCGTAAATCCCCGCCACCGCCGTCGGGAACGCCAGAATCGCTGCCCACGCGGCAAACTTGCGCTGCACCACGCTCTGCCGTGACGCCTCAAGCAATACGCCGACCTCGATGGTCTGGCTGGCAATGTCCGCCAGCGTGGTCAGGTCTTCCATTTGCCGGGTGACGTGAATCTGCACGTCGCGGAAGTACGGGCGCATGTTCTTGTCGATGAACGGGAAGCTCAGTTTCTGCAGCTCCTCGCCGATCTCCACCATTGGCGCTGCGTAGCGGCGCAGGCGCAAGACATCGCGGCGCAGGCCGTGGAGTTTCTGGATGTCATGTTCGTTCAACGCACTGCACAGCACGTTGCGCTCCAGCTCATCGATCTCGGCATGAATCGCTTCGCCCACCGGCTGGTAGTTTTCGATCACGAAATCCAGGATTGCATAGAGCACGAAATCTTCACCGTGCTCCAGCAACAGCGGACGCGCCTCACAGCGTTGGCGGACATGGGCGTAGGACGCCGAGTGGCCGTTGCGGGCAGTGATGATGTAGCCCTTGCCGGCGAAAATATGCGTTTCGATGAACTGCAAAATGCCATGCTCGCGGATCGGCGAGTAAGTGACGATAAACAATGCGTCGCCAAAGGTTTCCAGCTTCGGCCGGCTGTGTTTTTCCAGGGCGTCTTCAATGGCCAGTTCGTGCAGGTTGAACTGGCGTTGCAGTTTGGCCAGCTCCTGGGCGTCCGGCTCTTCGAGGCCGATCCAGACAAAGTGCCCGGTTTTCGCGGCCCAGGCGGCGCCCTCATCGAGGGTAATATTGGTGACTTTCTTACCAGCGCTGTAAACCGCAGCAGCAACAACTCGACCCATGGTGGTGGTTCACTTCTTCTTGGCAGATGGCAGGGAGTACAAGGCTTCAGCTTAGCCGTGTCGCTGCTTGAGAGTCAGTGAAATCTGTACAGTTCACCCGGCAAAAGAAAACCCGCACAAGGCGGGTTTGTTTTTTCACGCAGCTTGCAGCTGCTGATCCATCGCGGCGATGCATTCACGCATCTGTTCGCGGCACTGGGACATGAGCAAGGGCATGTCATCCATCGTCAGTCCTGCTGTAGGAATCGCCGGCAGCGAGCGTATGAGGATTTTCCCGCTGCGCCAGCGGTTCAGGCGCATGTGCTTGATGTAGCTGCTGACGCACACCGGCACGATCGGCACGCCGGCGGCGATCGCCATCTGGAACGCGCCTTTCTTGAATGGCAGCAGTTCTTCACCGAGGTTGCGCGTGCCTTCAGGGAACACCCAGATCGAGGTGTCTTCGTTCTGCAAGGTGTTGGTGGTAGTGAGCATCGACTGACGCGCCTTGTGCGCATTGCCTCGGTCGATCAACACGTTACCGGCGAGCCAGAACAGTTGCCCGAACAGTGGCACCCATTTCAGGCTCTTCTTGCCGATGCACACGGTGCGACGCGGCACCACATTACCGAACACAAACAGGTCGTAGTTGGACTGATGGTTGGCGATGATCACGCAGCTGTCCGGCTTGCTCATCAAGCCGCTGACGTCGGACTTTACGCGCAGACGCAGAATGCACATGGCCGGCCAAGCATAGAGGCGGGCGCACAGACGGCTGTTGTCCGGGTTGAACGGACGGCACAGGCCGAGGATCACGCCCAGCACGCCGGCCAGAATAAAGTGCAGGCCCATCAATAACATACGAAACACAAACAGCATTTTCAGGCCCCACCGGGACAAAAGGTGGCGCAGTGTACGGATGTGCACTGTTTTCGGCAATTGCTGCTATAGAGTCCGGAGATAGGCGATGTTTAAGCGCATGTTTCCGGGTTGATGGTCAGACGCGTCCTAGAGCTGTCGACGCTTGATCAACCGAACGCGCAAGAAAAAGCCCGACACGACGGTCGGGCTTTTCTTCGGTGCTGCAAGCGCGGGCTTAGCCCAGATGTTCCTGATCCTGGATGATCGCGTTGTCGAGGGCTTCGAGCAGCGCCTTGCGCACTTTGAGCTTGGTGTTCTTGTGCGCGGTCATGTTGATCTTTTTCAACTGACGCGCGGCGGCCAGGGCAGCGCTTGGCAGTTCTTCGGCAGCCACCACCTTGTCGAGGAAACCGGCATCCACGGCGCTCTTCGGATCAAACATTTCGCCGTTGATCACCGAACGGTGGAACGCCGAGCGACGCAGGCGATCACGCGCCAGCTCAATGCCGGCGTGGTGCATGGTCATGCCGATCTGCACTTCGTTCAGACCAATGCTGAACGGGCCGTCGACGCCGATGCGGTAGTCGGCGGATAGCAGCAGGAACGCGCCCTTGGCCACCGCGTGCCCAGGGCACGCAACGATCACCGGGAACGGGTGGGAAAGCAGGCGACGGGCCAGGGTCGAACCGGCGGTCACCAGAGACACGGCTTCTTTCGGGCCGGCAGTCATCACTTTCAGGTCATAGCCGCCCGACAAAATCCCCGGCTGACCGGTAATGATCACGATGGCACGATCAGTCACCGCCTGATCCAGCGCCGCGTTGAACGCCGCAATCACGTCCGGGGAAATGGCATTGACCTTGCCGTTGTTCAAGGTCAGGGTCGCGATGCCGTCTTCGAGGTGGTAGGCAATCAACTCACTCATGACGCAATTCCTTGTAAGAAAGATGGGCAGACGTTACCCACCACCGTAGGCCAGGTAAAGCGCCGTGACTGACTCGCCGGTCACCGTTTCTCGGCTCACCCGGCGTAGCGCGCCATTCTGCTTCTATATAGAAGGGGCGCCGTCACCAGAGATTGGCCGGTTTGCCATCGTCCTTCGACGGGCCAAACGCCTTTTTCTCTTAACCGCATGAAAATTCTGAAAAAAAGTTTGCCATCGGAAAAGCTTTCGACTACATTAGCGCGCCTCGACAGACAGAACATGTTTGAAGAGATACGGTGAAGTGTCCGAGTGGCTTAAGGAGCACGCCTGGAAAGTGTGTATACAGGAAACTGTATCGAGAGTTCGAATCTCTCCTTCACCGCCATATTCAATACGCAAAACCCCTGATTTCGAAGGAGATCAGGGGTTTTGTGGTTTCTGGCGTCTGGAAAATAACCCGATAGGATCAATAGGGGGGGCTGATGCTTTGTTTCGGTGCGTCAAAAGCAGGCTCAGGCAAGCAGGCTTTGGCGTTCCGAATAAAAAAGGCGAAATTTCCGCGTTTCACCGGTTTCCCTAGGTTGTGATTCTGCGCGATAGTGGCGTTTTGTAATCGCCTTCAGGAAACGCTAAATACCTGGAAACTCATCGGCAGTTCAACGCAGGGAAGTGCAGTGAAGACAGTTGTCATGATGGCTCTATTTTTGGGGTTGTGCGGTTGCGTTACCGATTCTCGCAGTTCTGCGCCATCACTCTGGACCGATGGCATCATGCTGGAGCAGAAGACGGTCACCGTAGATGAACTACACGCCAAAGTGATCATGCAGGCATCAGGTGATGCAGCTAACCCGGTAGATTTTGAAGTAGTTCGAGGAAACGACTTGGATAAACGACCCGATAAACTTGGGACCGTCGTCAAACCGTTTCGCAATAAAGTTGGCGCATGGTTCAGTCGTCTCAACAGTGCGGTTTCCAAGCAGTTCCCCCAGCTGGAAATACAGGCCGATCCCGGCCAGACATTGCAAGTGGGCGGATCATCGACGGTCAGAAGTCAAATTCCGGCGCCAGGTTATCGCACGCTTTACAACGAAGACTATGTATTCAACCCGTCGAAGAACAAGTATGAGAAAAAGGTAACCGCCAATCCGACTGTCTCCTCGGATTACACCTGCGGACCGATCACAAGTACCTTTGTTCCTGAGAAGCAAAAGGTTTATCTGGCGGAGTTTGTTTTCGTAGATCGTGGGGAAGGGTGTGAACTTCAGGTCTATGACATCACACAACCCAAGCTGCATGTCCCGGTCGTTGCCATCAAAGGTGCGCTGCCCTCGTCGGGCAGGTCGTTCCACTCTCCATAGGCTCTGCAAGAACGAGATTCCTTGCTGAGCCTGATGCGCTTGAGAGGCACCGTTTAGTCGGTTGGGTGTTGCTGCTGGCTCGGAAGCTGCCTCAAATACCGAAACTTCACTGTCTCAGCCTGAAGTTTCGAGTCTCTCCGTCACCGCCAAATTCAATACGCCAAACCCCTGATTTCGAAAGAGATCAGGGGGTTTTTGGTTTTTGGCGTGCGGATTTTCTTCGCACCAGGGCAGGACCTGGTGTTGGCGTAGATAGAGCGAGTGCTGACGTCCTGCTCGCGGTTCCAGGTTTTGCTTGGCTCATTGCTTTTTCGGGACGAAACGCGATTCAAACCCAGGGAACAGTCGATCCGGTTCCGCGACGTACATCCCCAATAACACGCCCGGCAACCTTCTATTCATATCGTCCAGGACTGCTTCAGGCGAGCTGCCGATGGCGTCGGCGATTTCTGTGCATTTCTCTCTGAGCGTGGCTTCGTGGTGCATGGATACATTGTTCAGGGAGTAATGTTTTTCGGCGAGATCCGAGATGAAGAACTGCAGCACGTTCATGCTGTGGTAGTGAAGAAACACGGCGCTGATGTACGAAGTCACATAGCCAAAGATGCTCATTACCAGCCATTCGGGCTTCAGCGCTGCCATGAGCACCAGCATGACGCCAAGGGGCACGATTGCCAGTTTTGCCCTTTTTCGCAAAGTGAGTAACAGGTAGCTGAACCAGCCAATGCAGTTTCCGATCATTGCGTGGCTAGAGAGAGTGAAGAGTTGATCGCGGGTTGAGTAATACTTTTCGGTAAACGACAACGTCTTGAAGTCCGCCAGGAAGTGGTTGGCGTTAACCATAAAGCTCGCATTATCAAACCAGGCCAGCAAGGGCTGGAAGAGCAGGGCGGACCACAGCAGAACGAAGAGCAACACGGCGTTGAAACAGAGGGCGAAGAACAGAAAACAGCACATTCCTTTTAGGCGAAGCGTGTATTGCATGGGTGATCCTTCGTGTATCGCTGTGCGCGCGTAAAGTTAACAGTGGTGCAGTCGTGAGCCAAGCGACGTGTCTGTCAGGAACTGCGATTATAAGGCTACTATCTCGGCGCTTCTCGTTCAGGGTTTACAATCGCGACCTTTATGGACATAGGAACTGCTTGCATGATCATTTCTACCACTCACGCCATCGAAGGCCGACAGATCACCGCGTACCTGGACATTGTCAGCGCGGAGTCGGTGCAGGGGGTCAATGTGATCCGTGACATGTTTGCCGGCATGCGCGATTTTTTCGGTGGGCGGTCGCAGACGCTGGAGCGTGCGTTGAAAGAGGCGCGGGTGCAGGCGACTGACGAGATCAAGGAGCGGGCGCGGGCGTTGCAGGCGGACGCGGTGGTCGGGCTGGATTTCGAGATCAGCATGCCGGCGGGCAAGGGCGGCATGGTCGTGGTGTTTGCGACCGGCACGGCTGTCAGGTTGCGTTGATGCAGTCGCCGTGTTCACGCGAGCCCATTCAGACGATGAATGGGCTTTTTGCTTTCGGTCAGCCCTGTGGCTTGAGGATGACAAGCCCGTGGGCGTCATAGGTCAGGGGCGTATCGATTGCGACCAGAGGCGGGGTTCCGGTGGCGGGTGTCGGATCGGCCGGCTGACTCGGGTGGTAGATAACGCCGGGGGTCAGAACCGGTTTGTCCGGGTAGGTGATGGTGATGTCACCTGAAGCAAGCTTTTCCTTGAGTTTCTCACCGGCGGCTTTGCCGGCAGCGATCTGTTCGTCCGTGAGTTTTACGACAGGCATATCCGGGAATCCGTTGATTTTCATGTTCTCTCCTTGAGATTCATTTGTATGAAAAAGGGCAACGGCCTGTGGCCGGGAATCTTTAGCGTTGTGAGATCAACGGTTAGTGCGGGTGTTGAATCGGTGTAGGCCATTCGTCGGGCATCGGTCGAACTGAACCGCAAGTCCAGTAATGACCGACTAGTCTCAAAAGCCTTGGAGGTCGATATTTTTTCAGGCAAAAGGGCTTTGCCGGTATCGATCCATTTGAAAGGGGCGAAGGTATGACTGATCCGTATATCGAAGACGATGGCGCTGAATTTTCATTCAACAACTGCGTCCGTTGCGGCCAGACGGAGTATCAGGCGGGCTTTGGCGAGGATCCGGTTCAGACCGGCAAGATCAAGTCCACCGCGCCCAAGGGGCCAAAAGCCAAGTTTCTGCCGAAGGTCTCGACTCGGTCGAGAAAGTAATCAGCGACCTCACAACCCCGTCTATGAACGGGGTTTTTTATGCCTGAAGTTTATGAAGGGAAATCTCCTACAAGCGGTAGGGCAGATCTGGATTTCTTTCACAAACTTTTCACGTCCACGGACGTAGGGTGAAGCCATCCGTTAGAAAGCAAGTCTCCAGCCCGTCTCCCCAGCGGGCTTTTTTTTGCCTGCGATAAAACCTTTTGCAAAATCGCTGTCCAATCGGCGCCAAGTGCATGGCGGCAGCTGATTTTGTCTGGACTTTAGCGCGTCGGCAGCATTCAATCTCGGCCCCTTTTGATCTCCCTATTTTTGAGGTTCTTGTCATGCGTTTAACGTTGCCCGCTCTGGTTCTGGGTCTTCTGGTTGCTCAAGGTGCGGTGGCTGGCGAAGGCACTGCTGCACTTGGCGGCGGTCTGGGTGGTGCGCTGGGTAATGTGGTCGGCCAGAAAATGGGCGGCAGCACCGGCGCAGCGATTGGTGCCGGTGTTGCAGGTGCGGCTGGTAGTGCCATGACCGCTGGCAAGGGCAACCGTACCAAAGCGGCCATCGGTGGCGGCGTTGGCGCGGCCGGTGGTTCGGTAATCGGCAACAGCCTGGGTGGCAAGAATGGCGCAACCATTGGCGCCGGTCTTGGTGGTGCTGCCGGTGGTGCAGTGGGCACCAGCCTGTCCAAAGGTCACAAGCGTCACTGATAGCGAGCGCTTGTCAGAGAAAGCCCGGCTCAATGCCTGGCTTTTTCATGGCTGAACGTTTTGCCGAAAAATGTCTCCAATTTGACATAGGCCCTGTGGGCATACCGTCCCGATTCGGGAACTGTGAGGTTCAAATGCGTTTGTCATTGTCTGCACTGTTTTTCGGGTTACTGGTCGCTCAAGGCGCGATGGCCGCCGGAGATGGTAGCGCCGCTGTGGGTGGCGGGCTGGGCGGCGTGCTCGGTAATGTGGTCGGTGGTCAGCTCGGTGGCAGCACCGGTGCGGCGGTCGGCGCGGGCGTCGGCGGCGCGGCGGGCAGCGCCGTCGGGGCGAATAAACACAACCGCACGGAAGCCGCCATTGGTGGTGGCCTCGGCGCAGCCGGTGGCTCGGTTGTCGGTAACAGCCTGGGCGGCTCCACCGGTTCAGCCATCGGTGCTGGATTGGGCGGCGCGGCCGGTGGTGCGGTGGGCAATAACCTGGGTGGCGACGGCGGAAGTGGACATTCCGGTGGTGGTCACAAGCACAACAAGTACAAACATAAAAACCGCCATCATTGATTGAAGATCGAAAAAAACCCGGCCCTGGTGCCGGGTTTTTCGTTTCTGGCGGTCGGACGCTGGAACGATTGGCAGCAGAGGTTTTCGAACGCTATACAACCCACGAGACGTAGAGGTTTGCCATGACTCCCGAAACTGAAGGCAAGGAAGAAAAAGGCTCGAGTGGTCTGCCGTTTATCAATGATCCGGGGAATGAGGATCCGGGGTCGCTGATGGATGATGCGACGGTGCCGTTGAATGATTCAGATGAGGCAGATATGGAGTATGAGGAGGATGAAGATGAGCAGTGATTGCTTGTTCTTCTGATCGAACGTAGTTGTGGTGCTTTCGAGTCTTCAGGGCCTGGGTTTTATCAGGCCCTTTGCGAGGTGCGAGATGGGCGGTGAGCAGAAGGACCACGATGTCTGTGATACACCTGAGTACTTTCGTTGCCTTCGACCCTCTGCACAGTACTCAGATATTGCTTTTTTAAGTCTGCTGGATAGTTAAAAGTACATGCTTCAGCCATGTAGGTCCGTCATGCCACTCATGCCAATAACAATAACTACACCCCCATCTCCGTTAATGAAAAATATCGAATCTGTTCTTTTGTGAGATCAATCGCTAATAAATCTTCAGCTTCCTTTGTTATATCCAGAGTTACGCAGGCTTCAGAGTCCACTATGAACGATTTGACGATGTCATCAGCGACATCGAATTCACTCATCCAATCCTCATGAAAATAAGCACCGAGGAGCTGAAACAGCTGTGGAAATTATTCATTTGTCATTTGCAAGCGTCGATTTCAATTTCAGGTTTTCGTAGAGTTTAAATATTAGCTATTAATCTATTTCTCTAACCCTCCATGCAGAGTCGCTTGCACGTGCATTAACCATGCTCGGCCTGACTCCCACTCATTCCAGTAGCAGTAGTAGCAACTGAGTTCTTTCAATAAATACTCCCTCAGAACAAGCTCTTCCTTATTCTGCTTAAGTAAAGCGCGTAATTCTTTATTTATCGAAAGCAATGTCTCCGCATCCGAAGCTTGCAAGAAATTAGCTATAACTTGATCGGGAGTATCATGCTCTACCGTCCAGTCTTGGTGGAAATAAGATCCGAAAAAATCTTGGGTTTCTGGGAATTCGTAATTCATAGTTCTGGAAATCCGGTTAATAAATAATATCCCAAAGGCAATGTTGGGTCTTTTTTTAGTACTAAAAGAATCCTCGACGCCGTTTGTGAATGGGAAGAGCCATTTAGCATACTTACTCCCACCGGTTGATTGAAATGATGGGTGATAGTGGTTTTGCTTTTACTGCTTGTTAAAAGTCCTCTCACTTTTTGCACGTTCAAACTTAATGCTTCCGATACCGCAGCCTCAGCTGCTGCACGATCTGAAAATGTAGACGCTGCTGGAATATTGGGTTCTGCTTTTAGTCTTTGGGCCAACTGCGAGTCAGTTCTTCCAATATGTTTGACGATCAGGTGGCCGCCTTGAGCTTCATGCGTGGCCAATCCCCCCCCAGGAACGATCTCACTATATGGCCCATCAGCCTGTATTGCTCCTGGACACGGCGTGCAAGCCAACCCCAACGGATCCACCCACCCCGTCGGATTCGGCACATACCGATACTGATTCAACCCACCCGCCAACTTGATGGGATCCGGCGTCAGATACCGCCCCAGCCTCGGGTCGTAATGCCGATGCCGGTTGTAATGCAGCCCGCTCTCCGCATCGAAATACTGCCCCTGAAAACGCAGTGGCTGATCCAGATAGTCCTCACCCGCCAGGGTGATCGCCGAGACTTTGCCGTAGGCGTCGTATTGCGCTGACCAGACGATTTCGCCGCTGTAGTCGGTGAGTTCCTGCGGGGTGCCGAGGTGGTCGAGTTGGTAGTAGAACGGGCAGGCTTTTTTCGGGCCTTTGCCGTCGAGCAGCGCCAGTGGGCGGAAGGTGCCGGGTTCGTAGACGTAGCTGCGGTGGTGTGTCGGGCTGCTTTCGGCGACGAGGTGGTCGCCTTGCCAGAAGAACTCGGTGCTCTGGCCGTCGACGGTCTTGCGGATGCGGCGGCCGAAGGCGTCGTACTGGTAGGACGCGGTGTTGCCGTCGGGGCGGGTCAGGCCGATCAGGCGGTGCTGGCAGTCGTAGCGGTATTCGGTGACGAGTTGCTGATCACGGCCACGGCGTTCGCGGATCAGGTTGCCGAAGGCGTCGTAGTCGTAGTGACGGTCGCCCTGCATCAGCAGACGGTTGCCGTGGATGTTCGTCGGGCCGGGACGGTCCTGCATCAGCAGGTTGCCGGCCGGGTCGTGGGCGAAGGATTCCGGCAGTTCGTCGCGCGAGTGGCGTACACGGATCAGTTGGTCGAGGGCGTCGTAGGCGTAGGTGCGCTGGCCGTGGCGGGTGTCGGCAATGTGCTCCAGATTGCCGTTGGCGCTGTAGGCATAATCGCGGCGATACAGCGAGTCGTGCTGATGGCCTACAGCGTGGGCGAGTAAACGGCCCTGGTCGTCGTAGGCGTAGTCGCTGCGCAGCAGGCCTTGCTGGCGTTGTTGTTCGCGACCGGACTGATAGACGTGGCTGGTCAGGCGTGCGCCGTTGAGGTCGATGGCCGTCAGCGCGCCACCCTTGGCGTAGTGGTAGTCGAGCTTGCTGTTGTCCGGTAGGCGCTGGTGTTTGAGCTGCCCGCAGGCGTCATACGCATAACGCAAGGTGCCCCAGCCCTGATGCTCGGTGATCAGCCGGTCCTGGCGGTCGTATTCAAAGGCCAGTGGGTGTTGCTGGCCGTCATCGACCCCGGTTAACCGGCCCAGGCGGTCGTAGGTGTAAGCCACCTGAACCCCGTCCGGCAGGGTCTTGAGCAGCAGACGCCCGGCCGTATCGCGCGCGTAAGCGGTGACCAGCGTCGAGCCGTCATCACCGAATTCGGTCTTTTCCAGCAGATGCCCGTTGCGGTCATAGGCATACGCGGTGCGCCGCCCGTCGAAGCCGGTTTCCTGTCGGATCAGTCCGGTCGGTGTGTAGTCCAGTCGGTACTTTTCGCCGGATTCGTTCTCGATTTCCGTCAGCAGCAGTTGCGCATGGTCGTAGCGGTACTGCACCCGCGTGCCGTCGGGGTTGATTCGGCGCGAGACCAGATGCAGGTCGTCGTCATATTCGTAGCGGGTGATGCGCCCGAGTTCGTCGCGTTCGGCAGTGAGCTGGCCGTAAGCACCGTAGCTGTAGGCGCGGGTGGCGCCGGTAGGCACCGTGGTCTGCACCCGTCGGCCCACCGCGTCCCACTGCTGGCGCGTAATCGCGCCGTGTTCGTCGCAAGACGTCGTCCGCCGCCCCAGCGCATCGTAGGAAAAACGCCGCACGCCGCCGTCGGGCAGGGTTTCCTCAATCAGTTGGCCGAGGTCATTCCACGCCAACTGATGCCGACTGCTGTCCGGGTAACGGATCGACAGCAACTGCCCGCGCGTGTCGTAGTAGTAATAGGTGACCAGGCCGTCGGGATCGACCGCTTCGGTGACATCCCCTTCAGCGTTGCGCCGCCAGGTCCACACTGCCTCGCCGCGGGAACGGCGGTGCAGGAAACCGTTGCGGTACTCGTAGGACGTCGGCTCGTCTTGCGGCGGAAGCAGCGCCACCAAGCGTCCGACTTCGTCGTAGCGGTACTCGGTGACCGCGCCCAGCGGATCCTGCTCGGCGATCAAGCGACCCGCCGCGTCATAGACCTTGAGGTGCTCACCACCATCGGCCTCGACCTTGCGCACCAGCCGTGCACGGTCGTCGTGGACGTAGGTCTCTTCGCTGCCATCGACGTAATGCACGGCGACGCTGCCGTCATCCGCCCAGACGTAACGCGTGTCCATCTGCGAAAACGACGCCCAGTGCCGCACACAGCGCGCGGCTTTGCCAGAGCGCTCCCACTCCCAGAAGAAACTCGCGCCGCCGGTCAGTTGCCGCTGCAGGATGACGTGGGCGTCGTCGTAGTCGTAACGCTCGCTGTCACCGACAGCGTTGGTCGCCTCCAGCAGGCGCTGACGGGCGTCGTAGCGGTAGCTGGCGAGGGTCTGTTCGGTGTGCCAGCCAGTCCCGTCAGAAACGAAGGACTGATAGTCGACGGCAATCAGATGCGCCCGCTCATAACGCAACAGCAGCGACCGCCCCGCGCCATTGTCGAGGCGAACCACCCGCTCCTGATGATCACGAGAAACCCGCAGGCGATTGCCATACGCATCACTGATCGCCGTCAGCCGCCCGGCGCGAAAGTGATAAAACCGCGCCACGTCCCCGGCCAGCGCAACAATCAGTTCCTCCGGCTCATCCCCCAGAAAAATCGCCGCCCGCGACAGGCTGTTGTGAATCGCCGGCCGCTCGACACTGGGCAACGGAAATCGCGTGCGGCGGTTTTCGTGATCGACCCAGACCACCGCATCGCCATCGAACGCCAACCGATGCGCCAACGAGTGGCTCCAGCCAAAGCCCAGCCCGACATCAATCTCGACGGCACTGGTGCGATACAGCCGGGTGAACTCGAATGGCAACACCCCATCGAGCGAACCATCGCTCAGGGTCAGCAGCTCTTCGCCGGTGACCATCGACACCGGGCAGCCGTTGGTGCAGGTAAACGGCACACAATCGGCGCTGTCGCCGTTGGGGTTTTTCGCTTGACTCGAAGCGTCGTCGCGAGGCTCGTGCCGCTCCATCCGGGTTGTGTTTCGCGACTTGTCTCGCGCCATGGGCGCGGGGTTCGGTACGGTCAACACCACCGAGTCAGCCTGACGAATGTTCAGCGGGATCGCCGGCGTCGGCTTGATCGGCACGTCGCGCGCATTGATCATCAACGGCTTCAACGTGGCCGCGTGTTGGTTCAGATCGGCAGTGGAGGGCAGTTCGGCCAGGCGCAGCGCCGACGCTGCCAGCCATTGCCGCGCCCGTGGCGATTTGATCTTGCTCAGCACTTTGCTGCTCAATTTCAGCGGTACGCCAACGCCGCCAGAGATCCGCATCAACAGAAAGCTGATCAACAACTCGACCCGGACTTCGGCCACCACTTGCGCCAGATACTGCGGCGGCAGCATCTTCAGCCAACTGGTAAACGCTGCCAGATGGATAAACAGCAACGGCTCGTCACTGAGGATCAGCAGGCCACTGGCGATGGCTTCACTGGAGGCGTTGAGCAGCGCCTCCAGTTCGACCTCGGTCAGGTACTGCAGCAGTTTTTCACTGTTGGCCTGCAGGTCGGCGAGCAGGGCGAACAGCTGTTTAACGTCGTCCCAGATGTCGTGCAGGGCCTTCTCGAACCCGCGCCAGTCAGCCTGTTGCAACTGGCGGTAACGATCGCCGAAACCGGCGCTGGAAAACTCCATCCACAGCGGCTGAAAACCGGCCCACTCGTCGCGAAGCCAACCCTCCAGCCCGTCCAGAATCCCTTCGTAAGAGGCGTACAGCGCTTGGATTTGGTCGGTGGAAACATCAGGAAAGAAGGTGATGCGATAACGCTGGCCCCGGTCGCAGTCGCTGACTTCCAGAATGCCGCTCGGGCCGATGGTATGGCGCAGCGGGGCACCGAAGCTCAAGACCCCGTCGACGTCGCTGATCACCGGTTCGAGCATCACCGGGGTATTGCCGATCGGTACGAAGCGCGCCGCCTCGAACAGATGCACCAAGGTCAACGGGCCGCTCGCCGGGCACATGACCACCGACGTCTGGATGGGCTGGCGGGATTTGACGGAGGCGCTGAGGTGCAGGTCGTTGCCGACCTTGAACACCTGCTCGACATCCAGCGCCGTCCCCGTCCAGAACTGCTCGGCCCAGGCCTCGTAGTGGTTCAGGCTCAGGCGGAACTCGCGGATCAGCGTTTCGAAGTCCGGGTGTTCCGGGTGCAGGGCGGCAACCACCAGCAGGCCGATGCTGTTGTTCAGGGCCAGAAGCCGATCGGTTTGGAGCATTCGCAGGCACTCGCGCACGTGAAGAAAGAGGTGCGCGGACTTTGCGGAGGATCAAACAGGAAAGAAGTCGGGCAAGTAGGTATTGGCTGTAGGACATTTCGCTAAATATCAGCGAGTCATTCAACGGCCCGCCAACATTGCCCGTTGCTGAATGTCCGTTGGCCTCGCTATGCTGCTGAACCCATTAATCAGATCCGAGCAGCGGCGCCGACTGTACCGCCTGGGATGTTTTTGATAACGGATCCGATGATGAATGCACCGATGAAGGCGTTTGGCCCGATCAAGGCCGTGATTTTCGACATGGACGGTTTGTTGCTGGACACCGAAGGCATTTACACCGAGGTCACGTCGCTCATTGCCGAGCGTTACGGGCGGACCTTTGATTGGAGCGTTAAACAGAACATCATCGGTCGTGGCGCCAATGACCTGGCGAACTATGTGGTGCAGGCGCTGGATCTGCCGATCAGCGCCGAAGAGTTCCTGGTGATCCGTGAGCCGCTGATGCGTGAGCGCTTCCCCAAGGCGCAGGCGATGCCGGGCGCGGAGGAGCTGATTCGCCACCTCAAGGCGCACAACATTCCGATCGCCGTGGGCACCAGTTCATCGCGGCAGTCGTTCGGCCAGAAAACCACGTTGCACCGCGACTGGTTTGCCCTGTTCGATTTCATCGTCACGGCGGACGATCCGGAAGTCGGCGCAGCCAAACCGGCGCCGGACATCTTCCTCACCGCCGCCCGGCGTCTGGGCGTCGCGCCTGAAGATTGTCTGGTGTTCGAGGATTCGCCATTTGGCGTCACCGCAGCGAAAGCGGCGGGGATGACCGCCATCGCGATTCCCGACGCGGCCATGGCCGATGAAAAATACGCTCACGCCGACGGGATTCTGCGCACGCTCAAAGCGTTCACCCCGAGTGCCTGCGGTTTGCCGGCGCTGGACTGGACTTGACTGCACAATAAGCCCCCCAAAAAAACGCCGCCCTCTGAATAGAGGCGCGGCGTTTCTTTGTACCCGGGATTCAGCGCAATCAGGCGCCAAAACCACCGTCGATGGTCAGGCTGGCACCGGTGATGTAACCGGCCTCAGGGCCTACCAGATAGGCGACGAAACTGGCGATTTCATCGGCAGTGCCGTAACGACCGACGGCCATCATCGGGATCAGGCTTTCGGCAAAATCACCATGGGCCGGGTTCATGTCGGTGTCGACCGGGCCGGGCTGCACGTTGTTGATGGTGATGCCGCGCGGGCCGAGATCGCGGGCCAGGCCTTTGGTCAGGCCGACCAGCGCCGATTTGCTCATCGCATACACGCCGCCACCGCCGAAGGGCATGCGATCGGCATTGGTGCTGCCGATGTTGACGATGCGCGAGCCTTCGCCCATGTGCTTGGCGGCTTCCTGAGAAGCAATGAACACGCTGCGCACGTTGATCGCCAGGGTCTGGTCGAAGTCTTCCAGTTTGAAATCTTCCAGTGGCGCGATGGCCAGTACGCCGGCGTTGTTTACCAGGATATCCAGGCGTCCAAAGGCTTCGACGGTGGCGCTGACCGCGTTGCGGATGGCCGTGGCATCGGCGCTGTCAGCCTTGATCGCAAGGGCTTTGCCACCCTTGGCGGTGATGCCGTTCTGCAGTTCTTCGGCCTTGGCGGTGGAGCTGACGTAGGTGAACGCGACAGCGGCGCCTTCGGCTGCCAGACGTTTGACGATGGCGGCGCCGATGCCGCGGGAACCGCCTTGAATCAGAGCAACTTTACCGCTGAGGTGTTGAGTGGTCATGTTCGATCTCCAGAGAATTCAAGGCGGGGTGCCTTGTTGTTGGAGCCGAGTATCGGCCTCGCATCGACAACCGTGTAGACCATGATTGCTATAGTCTGTGTAAACCAGAAGTTTATAGTGGCGATCATGGAAACCTTCAGTAGCATCGAATGCTTTGTGCGCAGCGCCGAAGTCGGCAGTTTCGCCGAGGCCGCCCGGCGCTTGAGCCTGACTCCGGCAGCTGTCGGCAAGAGTGTGGCGAAGCTCGAGGTGCGCCTCGGTGTAAGGCTGTTCCAGCGTAGTACACGCAGCCTGACCCTGACCGAGGCCGGTCAGTTGTTCTTGAGTCAGGTCAGCGCCAGCCTGACGACTATCCAGAATGCCGTGGCCAATCTGGCCAGTGTCGAAGGGCTTCCGGCGGGGTCGCTGAAAGTCAGCATGGGCACGGCTTTTGGCTGCCTGCATATCGTGCCGATGCTCGGCGAGTTTCTACGGCGATATCCCGCAATCAGCCCGGATTGGCACTTCGATAACCGCCAGGTCGATCTGATCGGGCAGGGGTTCGACGCGGCCATCGGCGGCGGTTTCGAGTTACCCCAAGGTGTCGTCGCACGCAGGCTGAGTCCGGCGCATCGGGTGTTGGTGGCGTCCACGGATTATCTGCAGGCCAATCCGGCCATTACTGAACCGGACGAACTCAAGTATTACGACGGTATTCTGATCCGCTCGCCGCAAACCGGGCGCGTGCGTTCCTGGCAGTTGACCGGCCGTGATCCACAGATCTGTCGCCCATTGACGCTCAAGGCGCGCATGACCATGAGCGACTCCGAAGCCGCTTGTATCGCGGCGTGCCAAGGCCTGGGCATTGCCCTGGTGAGCATGCCGTTTGCCTCAGGGTATCTGGAGTCGGGTCGGCTGCAGCGGGTGCTCCCGGACTGGTACATCGACGACGGCTACACCTCGATCTACTACGCCGAGCACAAGTTGCTGCCGGGCAAGACCCGGGCGTTTGTCGATTTTGTGATTGAGCAGTTTGCCGAGCGCGGGTTGGCGCAGCGGTTCAGTGCTGTCTGAGTTCGGCTTTTAACCGCGTTGCGGCCATCGCGGTCTACCGGGCAAACCGCTGCGCCCAGCCAATGATCTGTTTCGGCCGTGGCGTCGCATAAGTCCGCACCTTGGACGTCGACAACCGCAATCGCACCAGCGATTCGGCGATGGTCACCGCCGCCGTCACGCCATCCACCACCGGTACCCCGGTGCGGCGACGAATCTGCTCATCCAGCCCGGCCATGCCGCCGCAACCGAGACAAATCACTTCGGCCTTGTCCTGGGTCACCGCCAGTTCCGCCTGCTGCACGATGGCTTCCAGCGCCCGTTGCGGCTCGTGTTCCAGCTCTAGCACCGCCAGACCGCTGGCCCGCACCGAGGCGCAGCGATCCCACAGACCCGAGAGTTTCAAGCGGTCCTCGATCAGCGGCACGGTGCGGTCCAGCGTGGTCACCACCGAATAGGCGTGGCCGAGAAACATCGCGGTGCTGGCGGCGGCGTCGGTGATGTCCACCACCGGCACGTTGAGCAGCTCCTGCAAGCCTTCGCGGCCGTGCTCGCCGTAGCCGGCCTGAATCACCGCGTCGAACGGTTGATCGTAAGACATCACCCGGTCCATCACGGCGATGGCCGCCAGGTAACTTTCGAAATTGCCTTCTACCGAGTCGGCGCCGAAGAACGGCGTCAGGCCGACGATTTCCGTACCGGGGGCTGCGACCGCCTGCGCCGAACGGGCGATGGCCTGGGTGATGGATTCGGTGGTGTTGACGTTGACCACGAGAATTCGCATGAGAAGTCCTTATTGCGGGCAGTTCAGCGACCCGAAGCCCGGGCCGCGAGGAAGTTAATGGCTGACGTTGTCGACGGCGATGGATTCGCCACTGACGTCGGCGTAGTGCGGCTGACGCTTGGCGATGATCAGGTAGAGCAGCGCGGCAATGCCGGCGCCCACCAGCCAGGAGAACGGCGAGATGCTGTGGAAGCCCGGCACCAACGCCAGGACGATGGCGATCAAAGCAGCAGGAATAAACGCTGCCACGGCGCGGAAATTCACCCCACGGCTGTAGTAATAAGCGCCGTTGGGATCTTCGCTGTAGAGCTGCGGGACGTGGATCCGGCCTTTGCGGATCAGCCAGTAGTCGACCATGATCACCCCGTACAACGGGCCGAGCAGGGCGCCCAGGCCAGACAGGAAGTACACGATCACCAGCGGGCTGTTGTAGAGGTTCCACGGCAGGATCAGTACGGCGATGGTCGCGCTGATCAGCCCGGCGCGACGGAAGGTCAGGTACTTCGGCGCCAGGTTGCTGAGCACGAACGCCGGGGCGACGAAGTTGGCCATGATGTTCACCGCCACGGTGACGATCAGGAACGCCAGGCAACCGAGCACCAGGAAGAAGGTGTTGGGGATCGAGGCGATGATTTCGGTCGGGCTTTCGATGATCCGCCCGTTGATCTGAAATTGCGCGCCGCAGAGCAGGACGGTGATGGTAGCGAACACCAGAATGTTCACCGGCAAGCCCCAGAAATTGCCGATCTTGATGGTCTTGCGGCATGGCGAAGAGCGGGCGAAGTCGCAGAAATTCAGAATCAACGTGCCGTAGATCGCCAGCCACAGAGCGCCGCCGGCAAAGATATTGCGCCACATTTCGCCACCGGTCAGCGGTTCGCGGATCGACCAGGCGATGGTCGCATTGGCCTGGGTGTACATCCACGCGGCGAGGGCGGCGACGGTCAGCAGAATCACTGGCCCGGCAAAGGCTTCGTAACGGCGGACCGTCTCCATGCCGTAGGCGAGAATCGCCAGTTGCACGAACCAGATCGCCACGAAACACACCCAGCCCAGCGTTGACAGGCCGAGGATCGAATTGTGGTCGTACTCGGCGAAGCCGGGGTGAATCGCCGTCAACAGCACGCGAAACACCACTGACGCCAGGTACGTCTGAATCCCGAACCAGGCGATGGCGATCACCGCGCGGATTAATGCCGGAATCTGCGCGCCGTGAATGCCGAAACTGATCCGGCTGATGACCGGGAACGGCACCCCGGTTTTCTGTCCCATGTAGCCGGACAGGTTCATGAAGAAGTACACCAACGCCGCGCCGATCCCCAGCGACAGCAGAATCTGCCAGCCCCCCAGGCCCAACGCATACAGACCGATGGCGAACGAGTAGTTGGCGATGTTGTGCACATCGTTGGTCCACAGGGCAAAAATACTGTATTTGCCCCAGCGCCGACCTTCGGCGCGGGTCGGTGCCAGATCGCTGTTGTGCAGGCGGGGACTGAGTTGTAGCGGTTCGGCCAGGCCATCGTCGGGCAATGGCTGGTCGAGGGCAGAGGCGGGCAGATTCAGCGCGATGGTGTTGGAGAGACTTGTACGCATTCCGGCAGGCTCCTGATGTGCGGGGCCGCGATGACTGTGCATGAGCCCAGGGCTCGACAAATCTTCGTCGCGGCCAGCAAACATCACTGGTTACGGGGCATCTGCAGCCTGTACGGGATAGGGCGCTTCAGGCTTGCGGATCGAAAGTGTGGGTTTATGTTTTGCAATTTTGTATACAAAACATGTATGCACTAAAGCCAGATCTGTGCCAGTTGAATATCCATGCGCAGTCGCCCTCATTTCGAAAAGTTATCGATGGGCGCTAACTGCTTGAAAGTAAGTGGCTATAAATTGACCGATTGAACAGGTATTTATTTTTTGCGGGGGATTTTGGGGAGGGGTGAAACGGAGGGGCGTTCAGAAGGGATGTAACTTTTCAGGGCGCGAAAACAAAAAAGTGCACACATAAATGGCACCGATGGTGACATTCGTGTGTACACATTTTTTCATGGCACCACAAAGCAAATGTGGGAGCGGGCTTGCTCGCGAATGCGGTCTGTCAGTCACTGGATTTGTTGACTGAAACGACGCTTTCGCGAGCAAGCCCGCTCCCACAGGGGGGACATCATTGGGGCGGAGATTTACGCCTTGCTGATGATATTCCCCGCATGCAGTCCGCACTCTTTCTGCGTCGCTTCTTCCCACCACCAGCGGCCTTCGCGCTCGTGCTGGTTCGGCAGGACCGGACGGGTGCAGGGTTCGCAGCCGATGCTGATGAAGCCGCGTTCATGCAGGCTGTTGTACGGCAGTTCGAGCATGCGGATGTAGCCCCAGATCTCTTCGCTGGTCATCTGCGCCAGCGGGTTGAACTTGTACAGGGTGCGTTCCGGGGTGGAGAACGCGGTGTCGATTTCCATCACCGCCACGGCGCTGCGGGTGCCCGGGCTCTGGTCGCGGCGCTGGCCGGTGGCCCAGGCTTTGACGCCGGACAGTTTGCGGCGCAGCGGCTCGATCTTGCGGATGCCGCAGCATTCGCCATGGCCGTCCTTGTAGAAGCTGAACAGGCCTTTTTCCTTCACGAACGGTTCCAGCTTCGTGTAGTCCGGCGACACCAGTTCGATATCGATCTTGTAGTGCTCGCGCACCTGATCGATGAAACGATAGGTCTCCGGGTGCAGCCGGCCGGTGTCGAGGCTGAACACCTTGACGTTCTTGTTCAGCTTCCAGGCCATGTCCACCAGCACCACATCCTCGGCGCCACTGAAAGATATCCACAGCTCATCACCGAACTCGGCAAACGCGAGTTTCAGGATGTCCTGGGCGGATTTGTTGGCATAGGTCGTGGCGAGTTCCACGACATCGAACGTTGGGCTCATCAGGGCGGCTTCCTACAGGTCGGTGGCGCTGGGCGCTCAATATGGCGGCGATGTTAACAAAAAGCGGCGGGTTACGGGGTGCCCGCTGCATTGCGCAGTGGCGGGTGAGTCGCTAGAGTTCGGGCTGGCTGGACCCAATAATCAATACCAATGGAGTGTCTTGTGGAAATTGCTTGCCTGGATCTTGAAGGGGTACTGGTACCGGAAATCTGGATCGCCTTTGCCGAAAAAACCGGAATCGAATCCCTCAAGGCCACCACCCGGGACATTCCCGATTACGACGTGCTGATGAAGCAGCGCCTGCGCATCCTCGACGAGCACGGGCTGAAGCTCTCGGATATTCAGGAAGTGATTGCCACCCTAAAGCCGCTGGACGGTGCAGTGGAGTTCGTCGACTGGCTGCGTGAGCGCTTCCAGGTGGTGATTCTCTCGGACACTTTCTACGAGTTCTCTCAGCCGCTGATGCGGCAACTGGGCTTCCCGACTTTGCTTTGCCATCGTCTGATCACTGACGACAGTGGCCGGGTGACCAGCTATCAATTGCGCCAGAAAGATCCCAAGCGTCAGTCGGTGCTGTCGTTCAAGAGCCTGTACTACCGGGTGATTGCGGCGGGGGATTCGTATAACGACACGAGCATGTTGGGCGAGGCGGATGCAGGGATTCTGTTCCATGCGCCGGACAATGTGATTCGCGAGTTCCCGCAGTTCCCGGCGGTGCATACGTTTGCCGAGTTGAAGCAGGAATTTCTCAAGGCCTCGAACCGGGATTTGAGTCTTTAGTCGTCTGGTCTGACGCCTTCGCGAGCAAGCCCGCTCCCACCCTGGAATGCATTCCAAATGTGGGAGCGGGCTTGCTCCGGGCGGCGTTCCGACGAAGCTTTTAAAGGTTTTGCAGGGTGTCGAGTAGAACCTTCACTTTAGTAATCGACTCCTGATACTCCGCCTGCCAGTCCGAATCAGCCACGATCCCGCCACCGCCCCAGCAACACACCTGCCCGTCCTTGACCAGCAGACTGCGAATGGTGATGGAGCTGTCCATCTCGCCGCGCACGTCCAGGTACAGCAACGAGCCGCAATACAAACCGCGTCGCGTTGGCTCCAGTTCGTCGATGATCTGCATCGCACGAATCTTCGGTGCGCCGGTGATCGAGCCGCCAGGGAAGCTGCCGGCGATCAGGTCGAGGGCATCGCGGTCATCCGCCAGTTCACCGGTCACGCTGCTGACCAGGTGATGCACGTTGGGATAAGTTTCCAGACTGAACAACTCCGGCACCCGCACCGAGCCGATGCGGCAGGTGCGGCCGAGGTCGTTGCGCAGCAGATCGACGATCATCAGGTTTTCTGCGCGATCCTTGGGGCTGGCCAGCAGTTCGACGGCGTTGGCGGCGTCTTCGGCGGGCGTCAGGCCGCGGGGGCGGGTGCCCTTGATCGGGCGGGTTTCCACCTGGCGCTGGCTGACTTTGACGAAACGCTCCGGTGACAGACTCAACACCGCGCCACCGTCGGGCAGGCTCTGGAAGCCGGAAAACGGTGTCGGGCAGGCCTCGCGCAACGCGCAATAAGCCAGCCACGGATCGCCCTGACACGGTGCGCGGAAACGCTGGGCGAAGTTGACCTGATAGCAGTCGCCGGCCTGGATGTATTGATGAATGCGTTCCAGCGCCTGGCGATAGTCATCGGCTGAAAGGTCGGCGGTCATCGGCGTGTTCAGCTTGAACGGCGTCAGCGTTGCTGAGGTCGGTTGGCTGAACAGCGCGATCAGCCGTTGTCGCTCGCTGTCGGCCAGCGACGGGTGAAACACCAATTGGCTGGTGGCGGTCTGATGATCGCTGATCAGCGCCCAGTCGTAGAGGCCGAACCGTGCGTCGGGCAGTTGCAGATCATCCCGGGCCTGGCTCGGCAGGTTTTCCAGATGTCGGCCAAAGTCGTAGCTCAGATAGCCGATCAGACCGCCGGCGAAGGGCAGGTCATATGCTGCAGGCAACTGCGCTTCGCCCAGACGGGTCAGGTTATTGCGCAGGCGTTGCAGGAAAACGCTGCCGCTTTCCTCAGGCAACACCGCCAGCTGTTCCAGTGGCCAGGCACTGAGCAGGTCGTAACGGCCACGGTCGGCACTCGGCCGGCCGCTGTCGAGCAGCACGGCGCCGGGCGCATGGCGGATGGCCGCGAAGTAGTCGGCGGGGTTGGCGTGGTAGGGCAGCGGGTGTACGGAACAGGTCAACATGGGCGGGGCAGATCGGCCATTGAGGCGGGGTGGGGATTGTAGTCCTCTGCGGGAATTGCTCCTAGAGGGGATGTCGGCGATTGGCAGGTTAGGGGCAGGGTTGAGTCTTGTGGTGGCGGGAAGTCGGTTATCGCGAGCAGGCTCACTCCTACGGGGGAACGCATTCCACATTGTAGGAGTGAGCCTGCTCGCGAAGGGCGCGACGCGGTTCCGGATCAGCCCTCGACGGCAGGAATATGCCCAAACATTTCCTGGGTAAACGCCACCCGTTCCTCAACCGACTCCGTCACCCCACGCGCCTTCAGCTCCTCCAGATGCGCTTCGACCGCGTGCGTACGCTGGGTCAGCCCGCAATCGTTGGCAATCTGGATATTCAGCCCCGGCCGCGCATTCAGCTCGAGAATCAGCGGGCCTTTCTCCTGGTCCAGCACCATGTCCACACCGATGTAACCCAGCCCGCACAGCTCATAGCAGCCGGCGGCGAGTTTCATGAAACCGTCCCAGTAGGGCAGTTGCACGCCATCCACCGCGTTGGTGGTGTCGGGGTGTTTGTTGATGATGTTGTTCAGCCAGGTGCCGCGCAGGGTCAGGCCGGTGGCCAGGTCGACACCGACGCCGATGGCGCCCTGGTGCAGGTTGGCCTTGCCGCCGGACTGGCGGGTCGGCAGGCGCAGCATGGCCATCACCGGGTAACCCATCAGCACGATGATGCGGATGTCCGGCACGCCTTCGTAGCTGATGCTCTTGAAGATCTGGTCCGGAGTCACCCGGTATTCGATCAGTGCGCGGTCGCGGTGACCGCCCAGCGAATACAGACCGGTGAGGATACTGGAGATGTGGTGCTCCAGCTCCTCGTGGGCAAGGATCTTGCCCGACACCGTGCGATAGCGGCCCTCGAAGCGGTCGGCGATGACGATGATGCCGTCACCGCCGGCGCCCTGGGCCGGTTTGATCACGAAGTCGTTGCGCCCGCCGATGATTTCGTCGAGCTTGTCGATTTCCTTCTCGGTGGAAATCACGCCATACAGCTCCGGCACGTGAATGCCGGCCTCGATGGCGCGTTCCTTGGTGATGATCTTGTCATCGACGATCGGGTACAGGCTGCGCTTGTTGTACTTGAGCACGTAGTCGGCGTTACGCCGATTGATGCCCATGATGCCCTGCGCCTCCAGGGCCTTCCAGGTCTTCCAGAAACCGAACATCAGGCGTCAGCCTTCTTCAGGAAAGCCTTGAAGCGCACCAGTTCGGTCAGGCGGTAGCCGCGATAACGCCCCATCGCCAGCATGAAACCCACCAGAATCAGCAGGATCGCCGGGAAGGTGAACACGAAGTAAACCAACTCCGGCACGGTCATGATCAGGTGCGCCAGGGAAGCGGCGAACAGCGTGCCGATCGCCACTTTCAGCGCATGGCTGGCGCCGCGTTCTTCCCAGGTGATCGACAGGCGTTCGATGGTCATGGTCAGAATCACCATCGGGAACAGCGCCACCGACAAGCCGCGCTCCAGGCCGAGCTTGTGACTGAACAGGCTGATGGCCGCAATCAGCACCACCACGAAGGTCAGCACCACCGACAGGCGCGGCAGCATCTGCAGTTTCAGGTGTTCCAGATACGAGCGTAATGAAAGGCCCAGCGCGGTGATCACGGTAAACAGCAGGATGCCGAAGCCCAGCTGCGTTTCGCGGAAGGCCAGGGCGATCAGTACCGGGGTGAACGTGCCGAGGGTCTGCAGGCCGATCAGGTTGCGCAGGATCAGGATCACCAGCACGCCGATCGGGATCATCACCATGATCATGAACGTCTGTTGGGTCTGCAGTGGCAGGCCGTACAGCGAGTATTCGAGGAAGTTGGCGTCGGTGTTTTCGTCGGTCAGCTTGGCCAGACGAATCGCGTTCATCTCGCTGTTGTTCAGGCTGAAGGTCACGTTGGCTTTCTTCGCGCCGTCGACGGTGATCAGGTTTTCATCACCGGTCCACCACAGCAGGCGGTCGGTCGGCAGGCCTTGTTCGCCGGTTTCCGGGTTGAAGTACAGCCAGTCGTTGCCATTGAAGCTGCGCAGCCACAGTTCCGGGGTTTGCGGCTGATCGGCGACGAGGCGGATGGTGTGAACCTTTTCCACCGGTACGTGGGCGATCGACAGCAGCAGTTCGACGATCTTCGCCTTGTGCGGCGTCGACGGGTCGCCGGCCAGCAGCAGTTTGACGTTGTCATCGTTGGCGTTGTTGACGCGTTTGATCGCTTCGCCGATGAAAGTCTCGACGTCGGCCGAGTGCTGACGGATCGGTGCGAGCAGGGCTTCGGCGGCGATTTTTTCCGGGCCTTCGATGGCGATGCTGTCGCGGAAAGTCGGGCCTTTGATCTTGGTTTTTTCCGCGGTGTAACGCTTGGTCAGCACCAGGCGGTAATAAAGGGTCTGGTTGCCCTTGGCCCGGCGTGCCGACCAGGTGACCTTGCGGTTGCCGTCGACACGGTTGACCGCCACCCCGTAGTTATTGGAGATGAAGCTCTCATTGAGGCTGACGTAATCGCGGCTCAGGGGCGGCACGAACATCTGGATCTTCACCGGATCCTTGGTGCTGGCGACGAACTCGACCTTGGCGTCGATATTCCACAGGTCGTCGGTGGCGTCTTCGGTCACCGGGATGCCGAGCACGAAAATCTGATAGGCCGTAACCGAAACGCCCAGGAGCACCAGAATGGTGATCAGGATTTTCAGGTGGAGGGTTAGAGAACGCATGGAAATTACTCGGCGGTATGAGCGGCGATGGTGCAGGCGGGTTTGCCAGCAGCGTATTTAAGACTGGGGTCGACCAGCGCGTCGAAGCGTTTCAAGGCTTCGGAGCCGATCAAAAGCGGATATTGGAACGCACTTCGGTCGGTCAGGTTCACTTCGATGCTGCGCAGCGCCGAACCCATGCAGATGTCCAGCTCGATCACCGGACGCGCGGTGTACTTCTTGCCTTCTTCCGGGTCGTAGTCACCGGCGCGGCGCTTGATCTTGCTGACCCGTGCCAGCGGCCGTTCGATCGGGTGCGAGTGCGCGGCGTCGATTGCCAGATAGAAGCGCACCCACGATTCGCCGTTACGTTTGAAGCGTTTGATGTCACGGGCGCTCAGCGAAGCGGTTTTGGCGCCGGTGTCGAGTTTGGCCGCGACTTGCAGATTGATGCCATCAAGCGATGCATATTCGTTGAGGCCATACACGGTTTTTTCCCCCGCGGCAGCCAGGCCGGGCAGGCAAAACAGAGCAAAAAATGTGGGGAAGGGCTTGAGTCTCATAAATCCTGGTGCGCAGCGTTCCGTTCTCGGTTCAGGTTCCTGGCAAAACTTGCGCAAGCGCCTTCGTGTGCCTATCAGCTTTTTATGACAAGCCGTGCAAATGGCCAGCAAATGCGGCCGGCATTCTAGCACGGTGGTTTTATGGCGCCAGCGCCCGCGCCGGTCTATAACCCTTGGGGATTCCTGTGGGAGCGAGCCTGCTCCCACAGGGATTAGATCAATTGGAAGATTGACTGTGGTTATTAGACGATTGTCGACAATGTGTATTTATCCTTTGACTGGTGCGGGCTAATTAGCTAGTTTTTGCCGCATTGGATTTAAAGGTGTCGACAATATGCTGGGTCAACTCGATCCCCCGGTCATCAATGGCGACGATTCCGAGACACTCTCGGAAAACGTCTTCCGGCGCATTCAGGCGGCTATCGTCAAGGGCGAGATCGCCCCGGGCAGCAAGATCTCCGAGCCTGAACTGGCGCGCACCTACGGCATCAGTCGCGGGCCGCTGCGCGAGGCCATTCATCGGCTCGAGGGCCAGCGCCTGCTGGTACGCGTACCGCATGTCGGTGCGCGGGTGGTGTCGCTTAGCCACGCCGAATTGCTCGAACTCTACGAAATCCGCGAATCCCTTGAAGGCATGGCCTGCCGTCTGGCGGCCGAACGCATGAGCGTCGAAGAAATCGACGAACTGCGCCGGGTGCTGGAGACCCACGAGCGCGATGCCGCGTTTCAGGCCGGCGTCGGCTATTACCAGCAGGAAGGCGATTTCGACTTTCATTACCGGATCATCCAGGGCAGCGGCAACCGCACGCTGACACAGATGCTCTGCGGCGAGCTGTACCAACTGGTGCGCATGTACCGCATCCAGTTTTCCACCACGCCCAACCGGCCGCGCCAGGCCTTCGCCGAACACCACCGGATTCTCGATGCCATCGCCGACCGTGACGGTGAACTCGCGGAATTGTTGATGCGCCGCCACATCGGCGCCTCGAAACGCAACATCGCCCGTCATTACCAGGACGGCGCCGACAATAAGACAGCCACTGAACGAGGTGAGTCATGAGTTCCAAGCAGAACACTCCAGGCCAGCGTTTCCGCGATGCGGTCGCCAGCGAGCATCCCTTGCAGGTGGTCGGCGCGATCAACGCCAACCACGCGCTGCTGGCCAAGCGCGCCGGTTTCAAGGCGATCTACCTGTCCGGTGGCGGGGTGGCCGCAGGCTCCCTCGGCGTGCCGGACCTGGGCATCACCGGCCTGGATGACGTGCTGACCGACGTGCGCCGCATCACCGACGTCTGCGACCTGCCGCTGCTGGTGGACGTCGACACCGGTTTCGGTTCGTCGGCGTTCAACGTCGCGCGCACCGTGAAGTCGATGATCAAGTTCGGTGCGGCGGCGATTCACATCGAAGACCAGGTTGGCGCCAAGCGCTGCGGTCACCGTCCGAACAAAGAGATCGTCAGCCAGCAGGAAATGGTCGACCGCATCAAGGCCGCCGTTGATGCGCGTACCGATGACAGCTTCGTGATCATGGCGCGCACCGACGCGCTGGCCGTTGAAGGCCTGGAGTCGGCCCTGGATCGCGCCGCTGCGTGCATCGAGGCCGGCGCCGACATGATCTTCCCGGAAGCCATCACCGAGCTTGAGATGTACAAGCTGTTCGCCAACCGCGTGAAGGCGCCGATCCTCGCCAACATCACCGAGTTCGGCTCGACGCCGCTGTACACCACCGAGCAGTTGGCCGGCGCCGACGTGTCGCTGGTGCTCTACCCGCTGTCGGCGTTCCGCGCGATGAACAAGGCGGCGGAAAACGTCTACACCGCGATCCGCCGCGACGGCACCCAGCAGAATGTCATCGACACCATGCAGACTCGCATGGAGCTTTACGATCGCATCGACTACCACACCTTCGAGCAGAAGCTCGATGCGTTGTTTGCACAAAAGAAAGGCTGAATAAAACCCCTGTGGGAGCGAGCCTGCTCGCGAAAGCGGCGGCTCAGGCAATATCAATGTGACTGACACGACGCATTCGCGAGCAGGCTCGCTCCCACACGTTTCCCCATACAAATTCAAAAAGATTGGAGAACACAATGGCCGAAGCAAAAGTACTCAGTGGCGCCGGGCTCCGTGGCCAGGTTGCCGGGCAAACCGCACTGTCCACCGTGGGCCAGGCCGGTGCCGGGCTGACCTATCGCGGCTACGACGTGCGTGAACTGGCGGCCGACGCGCAGTTCGAAGAAGTCGCGTACCTGCTGCTCTACGGCGAGCTGCCGACCCAGGCGCAACTCGACGCCTACCAGCAAAAACTGGGCAAGCTGCGCGACTTGCCGCAAGCGCTGAAAGAAGTGCTCGAACGCATCCCCGCCGACGCGCACCCGATGGACGTGATGCGCACCGGTTGCTCGTTCCTCGGCAACCTCGAGCCGGAGAAAGACTTCTCCGAACAGCGCGACAAGACTGACCGTCTGCTCGCCGCATTCCCGGCGATCATGTGCTACTGGTATCGCTTCAGCCATGACGGCAAGCGCATCAACTGCGTCAGCGACGAGCCAACCATCGGTGGTCACTTCCTGCACTTGCTGCACGACAAGAAGCCGAGCGAGCTGCACGTCAAAGTGATGAACGTGTCGCTGATCCTCTACGCCGAACACGAATTCAACGCTTCGACCTTCACCGCTCGCGTCTGCGCCTCGACCCTGTCCGACCTGTATTCCTGCGTCACCGCGGCCATCGGTTCGCTGCGCGGCCCGTTGCACGGCGGCGCCAACGAAGCGGCGATGGAAATGATCGAGCGCTTCTCATCGCCCGAAGAGGCGATCAAAGGCACCCTTGGCATGCTCGAGCGCAAAGACAAGATCATGGGCTTCGGCCACGCGATCTATAAGGACAGCGATCCGCGCAACGAGGTGATCAAGGGCTGGTCGAAAAAACTCGCTGACGAGGTCGGTGACAAGGTGCTGTTCGCGGTTTCCGAAGCCATCGACAAGACCATGTGGGAGCAGAAGAAACTGTTCCCCAACGCCGACTTCTACCATGCCTCGGCGTACCACTTCATGGGCATCCCGACCAAGCTGTTCACGCCGATCTTCGTCTGCTCGCGCCTGACCGGCTGGGCCGCGCACGTGTTCGAACAGCGTGCCAACAACCGCATTATCCGTCCGAGCGCCGAGTACATCGGCGTTGAACAGCGCAAGTTCGTGCCAATCGAACGTCGCTGAAATGGTGGGCTGACCCGAAGCGCAAGATCACCGCTAAACCCTGTAGGAGTGAGCCTGCTCGCGATGACGGACTGACATTCACCATCGATGTCGACTGATCTACCGCTATCGCGAGCAGGCTCACTCCTACAAGGGACGGTGTGAATCTTGAGTCTGGCATCAGCCAACCCTTTGAAACTACCGTGACCCGAGTCCTGACCCGATGAACACAGAATTCCGCAAAAACCTGCCCGGCAGTTCCCTGGATTACTTCGACGTCCGCGCGGCGGTCGAGGCGATTCAGTCCGGCAGTTACGACACCCTGCCGTACACCTCCCGCGTGCTGGCGGAAAACCTCGTGCGTCGCTGCGACCCGGCCACGCTCACCGATTCGCTGAAACAACTGATCGAGCGCAAACGCGACCTCGACTTCCCGTGGTTCCCGGCGCGGGTGGTGTGCCACGACATTCTCGGCCAGACCGCACTGGTCGACCTCGCTGGCCTGCGTGACGCGATTGCCCTGCAGGGCGGCGACCCGGCGCAGGTCAACCCGGTGGTGCCGACGCAACTGATCGTCGACCACTCGCTGGCGGTGGAGGCGGGCGGTTTCGACAAGCGGGCGTTCGAGAAGAACCGCGCCATCGAAGACCGACGCAACGAAGACCGTTTCCACTTCATCAACTGGACCAAAAAGGCTTTCAAGAACGTTGATGTGATCCCGCCAGGCAACGGCATCATGCACCAGATCAACCTGGAGAAAATGTCCCCGGTGATCCAGGTGCGCGACGGCGTGGCGTTCCCTGACACCTGCGTCGGCACCGACAGCCACACCCCGCACGTCGATGCGCTGGGTGTGATCGCCATCGGCGTTGGTGGCCTCGAAGCCGAGAGCGTGATGCTCGGTCGCGCCTCGTGGATGCGTCTGCCGGAAAGCGTCGGCGTCGAACTGACCGGCAAGCTGCAACCGGGCATCACCGCCACCGACATGGTGCTGGCGCTGACCGAATACCTGCGCAAACAGAAAGTCGTCGGCGCGTGGCTGGAGTTCTTCGGCGAAGGCGCGGCTGCGCTGACCCTCGGCGACCGCGCGACCATCTCCAACATGGCCCCGGAATACGGCGCCACGGCGGCGATGTTCTACATCGATCAGCAAACCATCGACTACCTGAAACTCACCGGTCGCGAAGACCAGCAAGTGCAGCTTGTCGAGCAGTACGCCAAGTTGAACGGCCTGTGGGCCGACAGCCTGAAGGGCGCGCAATACGAGCGTGGCCTGAGCTTCGACCTGTCGTCGGTGGTGCGCAACATGGCCGGCCCGAGCAACCCGCACGCTCGCGTGGCGGTGGCGGATCTGGCGGCCAAAGGCATCTCCGGGCAGTGGGATGATGTGCCGGGGCAAATGCCTGACGGCGCAGTGATCATCGCTGCCATCACCAGTTGCACCAACACCAGCAACCCGCGCAACGTGATCGCCGCCGGCCTTTTGGCGCGCAACGCCAACAAACTTGGGCTGACGCGCAAGCCGTGGGTCAAATCCTCACTGGCGCCGGGTTCGAAAACCGTCGCGCTGTACCTTGATGAAGCGGGGCTGACGACGGAGCTGGAGCAACTCGGTTTCGGCGTCGTCGCGTTCGCCTGCACCACCTGCAACGGCATGTCCGGCGCACTCGATCCGGTGATCCAGCAAGAGATCATCGACCGCGACTTGTACGCGACCGCCGTGCTCTCGGGCAACCGCAACTTCGACGGCCGCATCCACCCGTACGCCAAGCAGGCGTTCCTCGCGTCGCCACCGCTGGTGGTCGCGTACGCCATCGCCGGCACCATTCGTTTCGACATCGAGAAAGATGTGCTGGGCGTGGTCGATGGCAAACAAATCCGCTTGAAGGACATCTGGCCGAGCGATGAAGAAATCGACGCGGTGGTGAAGTCGTCGGTCAAGCCGGAGCAGTTCCGTCAGGTCTACATTCCGATGTTCGCGATCCACGAAGACACCGGCCCGAAAGTCACGCCGCTGTACGACTGGCGCGAGATGAGCACCTACATCCGCCGTCCGCCGTACTGGGAAGGCGCGCTGGCCGGCGCCCGTCCGCTGAAGGGCATGCGCCCGCTGGCGGTGTTGCCGGACAACATCACCACCGATCACCTGTCACCCTCGAACGCGATCATGCTCGACAGCGCCGCCGGCGAATACCTGGCGAAAATGGGCCTGCCGGAAGAGGACTTCAACTCCTACGCCACGCACCGTGGTGACCATCTGACTGCACAGCGCGCGACCTTCGCCAACCCGAAACTTTTCAACGAAATGGTCGTGGAAAACGGCAAGGTCAAACAGGGTTCGCTGGCGCGTGTCGAGCCGGAAGGCAAAGTCATGCGCATGTGGGAAGCCATCGAAACCTACATGGAACGCAAGCAGCCGCTGATCATCATTGCTGGCGCCGATTATGGTCAGGGTTCGTCCCGTGACTGGGCGGCCAAGGGCGTGCGTCTGGCCGGTGTCGAGGCGATTGCCGCCGAAGGTTTCGAGCGCATTCACCGTACCAACCTGGTGGGCATGGGCGTGTTGCCGCTGGAGTTCAAACCTGGCACCGACCGCAAGACACTGGGCATCGACGGCAGTGAAACCTACGACGTGATCGGCGCCCGCACGCCGCGCGCCGACCTGACGCTGGTGATCCATCGCAAGAACGGCGAGCGCGTCGACGTGCCGGTGACCTGCCGCCTCGATACCGCTGAAGAAGTGTCGATCTACGAGGCCGGCGGCGTGTTGCAGCGCTTCGCCCAGGACTTCCTCGAAGAGTCGGCGGTTGCCGTTTAAATCAACTGATACAGGCGTGAGATCCACATCTCACGCCTGTGGTTAAGGAGCACCATGGCTCACGCACCGCAAATAAAGATTCCCGCCACCTACATGCGCGGTGGCACCAGCAAAGGCGTGTTTTTCAGCCTGCAGGATTTGCCCGAAGTCGCCCAGGTTCCAGGACCGGCCCGCGATGCCTTGCTGCTGCGAGTGATCGGCAGCCCCGACCCGTACGACAAGCAGATCGATGGCATGGGCGGCGCTACTTCAAGTACCAGCAAAACCGTGATTCTGTCGAAAAGCATCAAGGCTGATCACGATGTCGATTACCTGTTCGGTCAGGTGTCGATCGACAAGCCGTTCGTGGACTGGAGCGGCAACTGCGGCAACCTCTCGGCAGCGGTCGGTTCGTTTGCCATCAGCAACGGTCTGGTTGATGCCAGCCGCATTCCGCACAACGGCGTGGCGGTGGTGCGTGTGTGGCAGGCCAACATTGGCAAGACCATCATCGCTCACGTACCGATCACCAACGGCGAAGTGCAGGAAACCGGTGATTTCGAACTCGACGGCGTGACCTTTCCGGCGGCCGAAGTGCAGGTCGAATTCATGGACCCGGCGGCGGAAGAAGAGGGCGGCGGTGGCTCGATGTTCCCCACCGGCAACCTGATCGATCAGCTGGAAGTACCGGGCGTCGGCACGTTCCAGGCGACCATGATCAACGCCGGGATCCCGACGATTTTCGTCAACGCCGAAGACATCGGCTACACCGGCACCGAGCTGCAAAGCGCGATCAACAGCGATCCGAAAGCGCTGCAGATGTTCGAAACCATCCGCGCTTACGGTGCGTTGCGCATGGGCCTGATCGCGAATCTGGACGAAGCGGCCAAGCGTCAGCACACGCCAAAAGTCGCGTTCGTCGCCAAGCCTGCGGATTACGTCGCGTCCAGCGGCAAGGCGATTGCCGCCGGTGACGTCGACCTGCTGGTGCGTGCACTGTCGATGGGCAAATTGCACCACGCGATGATGGGCACGGCGGCGGTGGCGATTGGCACGGCGGCGGCGATTTCCGGGACTCTAGTGAATCTCGCAGCGGGTGGCGTTGAACGCGATGCCGTGCGCTTCGGGCATCCGTCCGGGACGTTGCGCGTAGGCGCCGAGGCCAGTCTGGAGAGCGGCGAATGGGTGGTAAAAAAAGCCATCATGAGCCGCAGTGCGCGCGTCCTCATGGAAGGCTACGTCCGCGTACCCGGCGACGCTTTCTGACCCAACACCGAATAAACCTGTAGGAGTGAGCCTGCTCGCGATAGCGGACTGACATTCAACATCGACGTTGCCTGACACACCGCTTTCGCGAGCAGGCTCACTCCTACACTGGATTGCATTTCAAGGCAGGGCGATTTAGTGCTGGACCGTAACGTTCGCGTACCCGGCGACGCTTTCTGACCCGACACCGAATAAACCTGTAGGAGTGAGCCTGCTCGCGATAGCGGACTGACATTCAACATCGACGTTGCCTGACACACCGCTATCGCGAGCAGGCTCACTCCTACACTGGATTGCATCTCAAGGCAGGGCGATTTAGTGCTGGACCGTAACGTTCACGTGCCCGGCGACGCTTTCTGACCCGACACCGAATAAACCTGTAGGAGTGAGCCTGCTCGCGATAGCGGACTGACATTCAACATCGACGTTGCCTGACACACCGCTTTCGCGAGCAGGCTCACTCCTACACTGGATTGCATTTCAAGGCAGGGCGATTTAGTGCTGGACCGTAACGTTCGCGTACCCGGCGACGCTTTCTGACCCGACACCGAATAAACCTGTAGGAGTGAGCCTGCTCGCGATAGCGGACTGACATTCAACATCGACGTTGCCTGACACACCGCTTTCGCGAGCAGGCTCACTCCTACACTGGATTGCATTTCAAGGCAGGGCGATTTAGTGCTGGACCGTAACGTTCGCGTACCCGGCGACGCTTTCTGATGCTACACCGAGCAAAAACTGTGGGAGCGGGCTTGCTCGCGAAGGCGTAGTGTCAGTCGACATTTTCGCTGGCTGACACACCACCATCGCGAGCACGCTCGCTCCCACAGTGGATTGCATTTCAACCATAAGAAAAAATCAGCCCTGAACCGAGGTCCCATCAACGAACCACTGCAAGAGTGAATCGAACATGAGCGCCAACGTCGACCTGAACAACCGCCCCGACTACGACCGTGTCCTGCAGGACATCGCCGATTATGTCCTTACTTACAAAATCGAATCTGCCGAAGCCCTCGACACCGCCCGCAACTGCCTGATGGACACGTTGGGCTGTGGCCTGCTGGCACTGCGTTTCCCCGAATGCACCAAGCACCTTGGCCCGATCGTCGAAGGCACCGTCGTGCCGTTCGGGGCGCGGGTGCCCGGCACGTCGTATCGCCTGGACCCGGTAAAAGCCGCGTGGGACATCGGCTGCATCGTGCGCTGGCTCGATTACAACGACACCTGGCTGGCCGCCGAATGGGGGCATCCGTCGGACAACCTCGGCGCGATTCTCGCGGTGGCCGATCACCTGTCGCAGAAGCGCATCGCCAACGCTGAAACGCCGCTGACGGTGCGCGATGTGCTGGAGGCGATGATCATGGCCCACGAGATTCAAGGCGTGATCGCCCTGGAAAACTCCTTCAATCGCGTCGGGCTCGATCACGTGATGCTGGTGAAGGTCGCCTCGACCGCCGTCACCGCGAAGCTGATGGGCGCCAATCGCGAGCAACTGTTGTCGGCGTTGTCCCATGCCTTCGCCGACGGTCAGGCGCTGCGCACCTATCGGCATGCGCCGAATGCCGGGTCACGCAAATCCTGGGCGGCGGGGGATGCGACCAGTCGTGGCGTGCGTCTGGCCGATATCGCCTTGCGCGGCGAGATGGGCATTCCCGGGGTGCTGACTGCCAGGCAGTGGGGCTTCTACGACGTCTCGTTCAGCCACACCAACAACGATCTGGCGCTCAAGCCCGAGGGTAAACGTGCCTTCAGCTTCTCGCGGCCCTACGGCAGTTACGTGATGGAAAACGTGCTGTTCAAGATCAGTTTTCCCGCCGAGTTTCACGCACAAACCGCCTGCGAAGCAGCCGTCACTCTGCACCCGCTGGTGCGCAATCGGCTGCATGAAATCGACCGCATCGTCATCACCACCCATGAGTCGGCGATTCGCATCATTTCCAAGGTCGGGCCGCTGGCCAATGCCGCCGACCGCGACCACTGCATCCAGTACATGACGGCGGTGCCGCTGGCGTTCGGCAATCTGGTGGCCGAGCAGTACGAAGACGATTTCCACGCCGCACACCCGATCATCGATGTGCTGCGTGAAAAAATGGTCATCGTCGAGGAGCCGCGTTTCACTCGCGAATACCTTGAGGCCGACAAACGTTCGATTGCCAACGCGGTGCAGGTGTTTTTCAAGGATGGCAGCAGCACCGAGAACGTGATGGTGGAATACCCGATCGGCCACCGTCGCCGTCGCGCCGAGGGCATTGCGTTGCTCGAAGACAAGTTCAAAGCCAACCTGGCGACGCGTTTCACCGGCCAGCGCAGCCACCAGATTTTCACCCTGTGCAAGGATCAGGCGCAGCTTGAGGCAACCCCGGTTCAGCGCTTTGTCGATCTGTTGGTGATTTAGACCGGTCACTCAGGCCTGTTCAAAACGCAGGATCACGCGGCGGTTGGTCCTGCTCTTTTTCTCGATTTTTTCGCAGTACACCCGACCGATTTCCCGGGTGTTATGCACATGGGTGCCGCCACAGGGCTGGATGTCGACACCGCTGATTTCCACGACCCGCAGCTCGTCCTGGAATACAGGTGGCCGGGCGGTTTTTTTCGGCAGGTCGGAATACTCCGAGGCCTGCATGGTCATCACGTTGATCGGGCAGGCGCGTTCGATCAGCGTATTGAGATCGCGGGTGATGCTGTCTTTGTCGAGGGTCATTTCCGGCAGATCGAAATCCAGTCGGCCCTTGTCGACGCTGATACTGCAACCGGTCACCGGTGCGTCGATGAGCGCACCCAGCAGATGCAGGCAGGTGTGCATCTTCATGTGCTGGTAACGCCGTTGCCAGTCGAGGCTGGCGTTGAGCAGTGCGCCGGTACACAGCTGTGGCGGGCACTCCTGCACCTGATGCCAGATGATCGACGGCAACAGAGGATCGCGCACGGTGCCGGTCACCGCGATCCGGGTGCCATCGACCAGGCTGAAATACCCCGTGTCGCCCGGCTGCCCGCCGCCGGTGGGATAGAACAGGGTGTGTTCGAGCACGACGGCCTGATCGACCACGGCGATTACCCGGGCCCCAAAGTCCCGCCGGTAGGGTTCACTGTTAAACAGGCTGAGGGTTTCCATGGTGTGTACCGACATTTGAACCTCCGATGTTCAAAGTTGAGTGGTATGTGTGAGCCCTTGTGCTCACGCCGGTCAGCGTTTGAGCGGCAGTTTGGTGATCGCGAAACCGGCGAGCAGGATCGCCGAATACAGCATCAGGTCCCGGGAGATCGGCGTGCCTTCGTACCAGGCCCCGATGAGCAGGGCGAACACCGGGAAGATGATGAACACAAACGACAGCAGCACCGGGCTCAGGCGTTTGAGCAGAATGAAATACACGATAAAACCGCCCACCGATGCCACCAGTCCGAGGTAGAGCAGGGCGCCCCAGGAACGTGCGGTGACGTCCTTGAACACCGGTGTTTCCAGGTTCAATCCGACAATAAATAACAGCAGTCCGGCGATGCCGATCGGCAGGGTGTTGTAAGTGATCACGCTGATCGCGCTGCCGTGTTTCTTGGTCACCACGTAGCACAGCGCATGCAGGATCGCCGCACACAGAATCGCCAGTACACCGAGCCATTCGGCCTGGTCCAGATGCAGGCCCTGGCTGCGAATGATCATGAACAGGCTGGCAAAACCGATGGCGATGCCGAGCATCTGCGTCGCAAGGATTTTCTCGCGCAGAAACAGCGCGGAGAACATCAGGATGAACACCGGCATACAGCTGAACAACAGCGCGGTCAGCCCCGACGAAACATGCAGTTCACCGTAGTTGAGCAAGTAGTACGGCAGGCTGAAATACGACAGGGTGACGAACACGAAAAACCAGCGGCTCTGCCGTGGGAACAGCAGCGGCTCCTTGCGCAGCACGGCAAAACTCAGAAACAGCGGAAAGGCAATCAGAAAACGCAGCCCCGCAGCCGTCAGCGGCGGCACGCTTTCCACCGCAATCTTGATCCCAAGCCAAGTGGTGCCCCAGCTCAGGCAGACGATCAGAAACAGCGTGCAGGTGAGCAAACCGGCGAGCCAGGGCTTGCTCGCGTTCAACGGTGTGCTGATGGCTATCGACATGTGTGTACTCCGCAGCGAAGAAATTGACCTCGTTGGTGAAAAGGGTTATCCCTGATTGCACCTGTTTTCAGCACGCTATTCGGGGCGACAATGACTGTCAAAGTAAGTATTGCCATGGTGTCAATCCTGCGCGATGGCCTGGCCAATGGTGTCGGCGTGAAATACAAGCGCTTGGCGGATGCGGTGGAACAAGCGATTGCCGAGGGTGCGATCGCTGCCGGCGCGAAGCTGCCGCCGCACCGGTTGTTGGCCGACAGCCTGGGTGTGACCATCGGCACCATCAGTCGCGCCTATGGCGAGTTGGAGCGGGTCGGTTTGGTCGTCGCGCGTGTAGGAGACGGTACTTTCGTGCGTCAGCGCGGGATGGAGCGAACGCGGGACAAGGGGTTTCGCAACGTCAGCGAAGAGCCGCGTGCTTGCTTCGACATGAGTCGGAATCAGCCGATTCCCGGGCAGGAAAGCGCTTTCATGAGTCTGACGCTGCAGGCGTTGGCCAACGATTCTCACAGCCTGCAGCAGTTGACCGGCTACACCGCCGAAAGCGGCTTGCCCCGGCATCGGCAGGCGGGTGCTTACTGGCTGAGCCATGGGGCATTTCAGGTGGATGCCGATCAGGTGTTGTGCGTCAACGGCGGTCAGCACGGGCTGCTGTGCGCATTGATGGGCTTGCTCAAGGCCGGTGATACCGTGGTCACCGAGCATCTTTCCTACCCGGGTTTGATCAGCGTCGCGCGCCAGCTCGGGATCAAACTGATTGGTGTCGCAATGGACGCTGAAGGCTTGTTGCCGTCGGCGCTGGAGGACGTCTGCCGACAGCATCGGGTGTCAGCGTTGTACTGCACGCCAACCCTCCAGAATCCTACCGCGGCGGTGATGTCGGTCCCACGCCGCGAAGCCATTGCCGAACTCTGCCGGCAACACAATCTGCTGATTTTCGAGGACGAGGCGCATGCGCTGCTGGATCGCCAGCGACCGCTGCCCCTGAGTGCGTTTGCGGCGGAGCGCTCGGTGCTGATCGGGAGTTTGAGCAAAGCGGTGTCAGCCGGGCTGCGTGTCGGTTACCTGCACGCGCCGCACGCGTTGCTCGGGCGTTTGAGTGCAGCCATTCGCGGGACGTGCTGGATGGCCAATCCGTTGGCAATGGAGGTGGCGTGCCGCTGGATCGAAAGCGGCATTGCCACACAGCTGCTCAACGAGCAAATCAGTGAAATTGGCCGGCGCAAGGCGTTGGTCAGCGCGGCGCTGAAAGACCTGGCGTACAGGACGCACGTCCACAGTCCGCACTTCTGGATCGAGGTGCCCGAGCTGTGGCGCGCGTCGCAGATTGCTGCAGAACTGAAGGAGAACAACTACTTGGTGGCCACCGCCGAGGCCTTTGCGGTCGGGCATGGCGCGGTGCCACAGTTCATCCGGGCGAGTGTGTGTAATTCGGTGGGGAATGACCGGTTGTTGCTCGCAGGCTTCGAAGCGTTGGCGCGAGCACTCACCGAGACCGTGTAATCGTTCTTCGCGAGCAGGCTCACTCCCAGATTCGACCGCATTCCAACTGGAGGAACACGATCAAACTGTGGGAGCGAGCCTGCTCGCGAAAGCGTCAGATCAGACACCAAAAATCTATTTGAAACGCCGCTCCACGCCTTTCTCCACCAGAATCTTCGCCGAAATCTCTTCCACCGAAAAATGCGTGGAGTTGATGTGCGGGATGTTTTCGCGGCGGAACAGGTTTTCCACTTCGCGCACTTCGAATTCGCACTGGGCGTAGCTCGAATAGCGGCTGTTGGGCTTGCGCTCGTTGCGGATCGCGGTGAGGCGATCCGGGTCGATGGTCAGGCCGAACAGCTTGTGCTGATGGGCGCGCAGGGCGGTCGGCAGGGTCAGGCGCTCCATGTCGTCTTCGGTCAGCGGGTAGTTGGCCGCGCGGATGCCGAATTGCATCGCCATGTACAGACACGTCGGCGTCTTACCACATCGCGACACGCCCACTAGTATCAGGTCGGCCTTGTCGTAATAGTGGGTGCGTGCGCCGTCGTCGTTGTCGAGGGCGAAGTTCACCGCCTCGATGCGCTCCATGTAATTGGAGTTGTGCCCGATCGAGTGCGACTTGCCGACGGTGTAGGAAGAATGCTCGGTCAGTTCCTGTTCGAGCGGGGCCAGGAACGTCGAGAAAATGTCGATCATGAAACCATTGGAGGTTGCGAGAATCTCACGAATGTCCTGATTGACGATGGTGTCGAAGATAATCGGACGCAAGCCGTCGGTTTCAGCGGCTTTGTTGATTTGTTGTACCATGGCCCGCGCTTTGTCCGCGTTGTCGATATACGGCCGCGTGAGCTTGGTGAAGGTAATGTTTTCGAACTGCGCCAGAAGGCTTTGACCCAGGGTTTCGGCGGTAATGCCGGTGCCATCGGAGATAAAGAAAGCAGATCGTTTCATTTGCACCTTGGGCCTTAAGCTAATGAGCATTCTTGGATATGATAGGCGCGATTTGCCGGCCGCCATTGGCCCGCATTCTCACTTATTTTCCAGGTCCAGGCCATACAGCCGGCCAACGCTCCCCCGAGCTGCCGGTTTCTGAGCTTTTCCAACACAGTTAGTGGAGAGATCACCTTGGTAGAGTACGTAGTTTCCCTCGATAAGCTCGGCAAACACGATGTTGAGCATGTGGGGGGCAAGAACGCATCCCTGGGCGAGATGATCAGCAACCTGGCGGGTGCCGGTGTGTCGGTCCCCGGCGGTTTCGCCACCACCGCGCAGGCCTATCGCGACTTTCTCGAACTGAGCGGCCTCAACGAGCAGATCCACAAGGCTCTCGACGCCCTGGACGTCGATGACGTCAACGCGCTGGCCAAGACCGGCGCGCAGATCCGCCAATGGATCATGGAAGCCCAATTCCCTGAAAAACTGAATGCCGAGATCCGCACCGCGTTCGCCGCGCTGTCGGCCGGTAACCCTGACGTGGCCGTGGCCGTGCGCTCCTCGGCGACTGCCGAAGACTTGCCGGACGCATCGTTTGCCGGCCAGCAGGAAACCTTCCTGAACATCCGTGGTGTGGAAAACGTTATCCGCGCCGCCAAAGAGGTGTTCGCCTCGCTGTTCAACGATCGTGCGATTTCCTACCGCGTGCACCAGGGCTTCGATCACAAACTGGTCGCCCTGTCGGCTGGCGTGCAGCGCATGGTGCGTTCGGAAACCGGCACTGCCGGTGTGATGTTCACCCTCGATACCGAATCCGGTTTCCGTGACGTGGTGTTCATCACCGGCGCCTACGGTCTGGGCGAAACCGTTGTACAAGGCGCGGTCAACCCGGACGAATTCTACGTGCACAAGGGCACCCTGGAAGCCGGTCGTCCGGCGATCCTGCGACGCAACCTGGGCAGCAAAGCGATCAAGATGATCTACGGCGACGAGGCCAAGGCCGGTCGTTCGGTCAAGACCGTTGATGTCGACAAGGCCGAGCGCGCGCGTTTCTGCCTGACCGATGCAGAAGTCAGCGAGCTGGCCAAGCAGGCGATGATCATCGAGAAGCACTACGGCTGCCCGATGGACATCGAGTGGGCCAAGGACGGTGACGACGGCAAGCTGTACATCGTGCAGGCCCGTCCGGAAACCGTGAAGAGCCGCACCCAGGCCAACGTCATGGAGCGTTACCTGCTGAAAGAAACCGGCACCGTGCTGGTGGAAGGTCGTGCGATTGGCCAGCGCATCGGCGCCGGTAAAGTGCGCATCATCAAAGACGTGTCCGAGATGGACAAAGTCCAGCCGGGCGACGTATTGGTGTCCGACATGACCGACCCGGACTGGGAGCCGGTGATGAAACGCGCCAGCGCCATCGTCACCAACCGTGGCGGGCGTACCTGCCACGCGGCGATCATCGCCCGTGAACTGGGCATTCCAGCGGTTGTGGGTTGCGGCAACGCCACCCAACTGCTGAAGGATGGCCAGGGTGTGACCGTGTCTTGCGCCGAAGGCGACACCGGTTACATCTTCGAAGGCGAGCTGGGCTTTGACGTCAAGAAGAACTCCGTGGACGCAATGCCGGAATTGCCGTTCAAGATCATGATGAACGTCGGTAACCCGGACCGCGCCTTCGACTTCGCACAGCTGCCGAACGCCGGTGTGGGCCTGGCCCGTCTGGAGTTCATCATCAATCGCATGATCGGCGTGCACCCCAAGGCACTGCTGAACTACGACGGCCTGCCGCAGGAAATCAAGGACAGCGTCGACAAGCGCATCGCCGGTTACAGCGACCCGGTCGACTTCTACGTCGACAAACTGGTGGAAGGCATCAGCACTCTGGCTGCGGCGTTCACGCCGAAAAAAGTCATCGTGCGCCTGTCGGACTTCAAGTCCAACGAATACGCCAACCTGATCGGCGGCAAGCTCTACGAGCCGGAAGAAGAAAACCCGATGCTGGGCTTCCGTGGCGCTTCGCGTTACATCAGCGAATCGTTCCGTGACTGCTTCGAACTCGAGTGCCGCGCGCTGAAGCGTGTGCGCAACGAAATGGGCCTGACCAACGTCGAAATCATGGTGCCGTTCGTGCGTACCTTGGGCGAGGCCAGCCAGGTAATCGATCTGCTCGCCGAAAACGGTCTGGCTCGCGGCGAAAACGGTCTGCGCATCATCATGATGTGCGAACTGCCATCCAACGCGATTCTCGCTGAAGAATTCCTCGAATTCTTCGACGGTTTCTCGATCGGTTCCAACGACCTGACCCAACTGACATTGGGTCTGGACCGTGACTCCGGGATCATCGCGCACCTGTTCGATGAGCGTAATCCGGCGGTCAAGAAGCTGTTGGCCAACGCGATTGCCGCATGCAACAAGGCCGGCAAGTACATCGGCATCTGCGGTCAGGGCCCTTCGGACCATCCGGACCTGGCCAAGTGGCTGATGGAACAGGGCATCGAAAGCGTGTCGCTGAACCCGGATTCCGTACTGGAAACCTGGTTCTTCCTGGCGGAAGGCCAAGCGCAGGCCTGATAAGTATGTGAACGGCCCGTTCCCTCTGTGGGAGCGAGCCTGCTCGCGAAGACGGAGAAACATTCAACAGTGATGTTGGCTGACACTCCGCCTTCGCGAGCAGGCTCGCTCCCACAGGAGGCGGGTTTTGAGATCTGAGTAGGGCGGGCTCCTGTAGATGCCGCCCTTTTTTGTGCAAGAGCATTATGCAAAGCAGCAGCAACCTGTTTCCTGTCGCCCTGATCAGCGCCGAACGACGCGGTGATCTGAGCGAAGACGTCTATCGATTGAAACCCGGCAACAGTCCCGATTGGTCCGTGGAGATCGCCGTGACCCGTCTGGGCATGGCCGATGAGCCTGCGACCCGTGGCGTGCCGGTGATTTTGCTGCACGGCAGTTTTTCCAACCGACGCTTCTGGTTTTCCCCCAAAGGTTTGGGGCTGGGCGCGTACCTGGCGCGTCTGGGCTTCGATGTGTGGATCCCGGAGATGCGCGGCCATGGCCTGTCGCAGCGCAACGAGGACTACCGCCGCAATCGCGTGGCCGACTACGCCCGTTACGATCTGCCGGCGATTGCCGCGTTCGTGCGCGAGCAGAGCGGTCAGGTGCCGCACTGGATCGGCCATTCGCTGGGCGGCATCACCCTGGCGGCGGCGCTGGGTGGCGAGTACCTCGGCGAGCCGGCGATGGCTTCAGCGGCGTTTTTCGGCACCCAGGTCAGCCGCACATACTGGCCACTGAAGATTCCACCGGTGGAATGGAGCGGGCGCTTCATTCTCAAGCGTTTCGCACAATTGTCCGGCTCACGCCTCAAGCGCGGTCCGGAGGACGAACCGATCGGGCTGGCGCTGGAAAGCATGCGCTGGTACGGCCTGTTCGGCCGCTTTGGCGACAAGGACAAGGATTGGTGGGCTGGTCTTGCCGAGGTTCAGGTGCCGGTGTTGGCGGTGACGGCGGCGGGGGATCATCAGGATCCGGCGTGGGCCTGTCGCAAACTGTTCGAGCAGATCGGTTCCGAGCACAAGCAGTTCGTCAATCTGGGGCGTGAACAAGGCTTCAGCGACAATTTCGGGCATGTCGATATGCTGGTGAGCAAGGCGGCGCAGGCCGAGGTCTGGCCGCTGGTGGCGCGCTGGCTGCAGGATCAGCACACACCGCTGTTGGGTGAGAAGCCGGACCTGGCAGCGGCGGTTTGAGCGAAGGCTCTGAAAAGGGCATTTCGTTCGGATCGGCTTGCGGCTAAGATATGACGCATTGTGCAATTCTGGTCATATTTGGTGGCTGTTTAGCTATTACGTTTCAGCGTTTGTTCAGGTTCGTTCAGCGACCATTGCATGAACTAAGGTAAACAGCGACCGCCGGGACTCGTTTCAACAGAGTGCGACATCCTTGATCGTCTTCCTTGTTACAGGAGTTTTTCGATGAACCATTACCTCACGCCTGACCTGTGCGACGCCTATCCGGAGCTGGTGCAGGTGCTGGAACCGATGTTCAGCAATTTCGGCGGCCGTGATTCCTTCGGCGGCGAAATCGTGACCATCAAATGCTTCGAAGATAACTCGCTGGTCAAAGAGCAAGCCGAACTCAAGGGCAACGGCAAGGTGCTGGTGGTCGATGGTGGTGGTTCGCTGCGTCGTGCGCTGCTGGGCGACATGATCGCCGAGAAAGCCGCGAAAAACGGCTGGGAAGGGCTGGTCATCTACGGTTGTATCCGTGACGTTGACGTTATCGCCCAGACCGATCTCGGCGTGCAGGCCCTGGCCAGCCATCCGATGAAGACCGAAAAACGCGGCATTGGCGACCTCAACGTGCCGGTGACCTTTGCCGGTGTGACGTTCCACCCGGGCCAATACATTTATGCGGACAACAACGGCGTGATCGTTTCGCCGAGCCCGCTGCAGATGCCTGAATAAAGTTTTCGACAAAGGGATGCGGATGTTCGAGGAAGAAAACGCGCAGTGGGGGCTGGTGCATGCTCTGGTACTGGACGGTAAAGGCGGTGCGCGTTCGATTGCCCGGACTGAGCTCGACGATCTGCAGTTGCAGGCCCATGAGAGCCTGTGGCTGCACTGGGATCGCAGTCATCCGCAAACCCAGACCTGGCTGCGCAAGTCCAGCGGCCTGAATGAGTTCAGCTGCGACCTGTTGCTGGAAGAAAACACCCGCCCGCGCCTGTTGCCGTTGCCGGATGCCGAGCTGTTGCTGTTTCTGCGCGGGGTCAATCTCAACCCCGGTGCCGAGCCGGAAGACATGGTCTCGGTGCGGATTTTCGCCTCCGCCCAGCGCGTTATCTCGTTACGTCTGCGCCCGCTGCGCGCCACCGATGAACTGTTGGCGCTGTTGAGCGAGGGCAAGGGTCCGAAAACTTCCTCCGAACTGATCCTTTATCTGGCGCAATTCCTCACCAACAAGGTGCAGGATCTGGTCACGTGCCTGTCGGAACTGGTCGATGAAGAGGAAGAAAAACTGGATGCCGACGAACGGTATACCCCCGAGCATGGCTCGATTTTGCACATCCGTCGCCGGGCTGCCGGACTGAAGCGTTTTCTGGCGCCGCAGCGGGATATTTTCGGACAGCTGACGCGGATAAAACTGCCGTGGTTCGTCGACGATGACGCCGACTACTGGAACGAATTGAACAACAGCCTGACCCGCTATCTCGAAGAGCTGGAATTGACCCGAGAGCGCATGGGGCTTGTGCTGGAGGCCGAAGACCGGCGTTTGAACGTGCGCATGAATCGCACGATGTACCGCTTCGGCATCATCACCTGCATCTTCCTGCCGATGAGTTTTCTCACCGGTCTGTTAGGCATCAACGTGGGCGGCATTCCGTTCTCGAGCAGCCCTTATGGGTTCCTCATCGCCTGTCTGACGGTGCTGGCGATGGCGTTTGGTCAATGGTGGTTATTCCGCCGTTTGCGCTGGGTATGAAAATGCAACATGTGACCCGACCAAATTTGCCCGCGTCTTTCACAGACATCACGAGAGGTGCGTATGCACGATCCGTTTGAACAGTCTTTGCGCGACATGCTCAACGCCTCGCCGTCCAGCCGCGACGACGATGCCTGCCTGGGTCGCGTACTCAAAACCGCCAACCGCCAGGTCGGCGCCGGTGATCTGTTCAGCCTGCTGGGCCGCTGGCTGCCCGCGCTGATGATTGCCCTGAATAACGGCTCGGCCCACGTCTCGCCGGTTTCCCGTCTTCGTAAAACCACCGCTCGCACTGCTGATAAGGCTGATTGAATATGGAACTTGATCTCTGGACTCAGAGCCTCGTCACTGCAATGACTGCGTTGTGGACCAAAGTCGCTAATTTCATCCCGAACCTGTTCGGCGCACTGGTGGTGCTGCTGTTGGGTTTCGTGGTGGCTAAACTGCTCGATACCTTGCTGTCCAAATTGCTCGCCAAGCTGGGCCTCGATCGCCTGATGGGCGGCACCGGGCTGACCAAATTGATGTCGCGTGCCGGGCTGCAAGTGCCGATCTCGACCCTGATCGGTAAAATCGTTTACTGGTTCGTTCTACTGATTTTCCTGGTTTCAGCAGCAGAGTCCCTTGGACTTGAGCGAGTTTCAGCTACGCTGGACATGCTGGCGTTGTATTTGCCGAAAGTTTTCGGCGCCGCGCTGGTGTTGCTGGTGGGTGTTTTGCTCGCACAACTGGCCAACGGGCTGGTGCGCGGTGCGGCAGAAGGCGTAGGGCTGGACTACGCTTCAGGTTTGGGTCGAATTGCTCAGGGGCTGGTGATCATCATCAGCATCTCGGTTGCGATCAGTCAGCTTGAGGTCAAAACCGACCTGCTGAACCATGTGATCGTCATCGTATTGATTACCGTTGGTCTGGCGGTTGCGCTGGCAATGGGGTTGGGAAGCCGGGAAATTGCCGGTCAGATTCTTGCGGGAATCTATGTGCGTGAGTTGTATCAGGTTGGGCAACAAGTGCGTGTTGGTGAGGTCGAAGGCCAGATCGAAGAGATCGGCACGGTTAAAACCACATTGCTGACCGATGAGGGTGAGCTAGTCTCACTTTCCAATCGGATCCTGCTGGAACAGCATGTGAGTAGCCGCTAACCCGGCAAACCCTGCTAATGTATGCCGCCGCAAAATGCCCTGAGAGGGTAGCGGCGGACATTGACCTGACTGTCGGCACGACTTGTTTTGAATAAAGCCCAAACGCTATCCACGCGCTATGACCCCCGTGAGCTCTCTGATGAGGAGTTGGTCGCGCGCGCGCATACCGAGCTGTTTCACGTGACGCGCGCCTATGAAGAACTGATGCGGCGTTACCAGCGAACATTATTTAACGTTTGTGCGAGATATCTTGGGAACGATCGCGACGCAGACGATGTCTGTCAGGAAGTGATGCTGAAGGTGCTGTACGGCCTGAAGAACTTCGAGGGGAAATCGAAGTTCAAAACGTGGCTGTACAGCATCACTTACAACGAATGCATCACGCAGTATCGGAAGGAACGGCGAAAGCGTCGCTTGATGGACGCCTTGAGTCTGGACCCCCTGGAAGAAGCGTCGGAAGAAAAGGCGCCGAAACCCGAGGAGAAGGGCGGACTCGATCGCTGGCTGGTGTATGTGAACCCGATTGACCGTGAAATTCTGGTGCTACGATTTGTCGCAGAGCTGGAGTTTCAGGAGATCGCAGACATCATGCACATGGGTTTGAGTGCGACAAAAATGCGGTACAAACGTGCTCTAGACAAATTGCGTGAGAAATTTGCAGGCATTGCTGAAACTTAGTTCAGCGCAAATATCTCTTACGTGTAGGCAAGTTCTGATAGACTTGCCGCCGAGTTGTCCCCCGGTTTGCGGGACTGCTTCACAATCACCAGATGGGGATTTAACGGATGAAACTGAAAAACACCTTGGGCTTGGCCATTGGTTCTTTGATTGCCGCTACTTCGTTCGGCGCACTGGCACAAGGCCAAGGCGCAGTTGAAGGCGAACTGTTCTACAAGAAGCAGTACAACGACAGCGTTAACCACGTCGAAGACGGCTTCAACCCAGGCGCCTCTATCGGTTACTTCTTGACCGACGACGTGTCGTTGAACCTGACCTACGACAAGAACAACCACACCCGTTCGAACGACGGCACCGGCAGCCAGAAACTGCACGGCGACAACTTCGGCCTGAACGCTCAGTACCACTTCAACAACGCTGGCGACGCTCTGCGTCCTTACGTTTCCGGTGGTGTTAAGCACGGCAGCCTGACCAACGTTGCTGCTGACGGCCACACTGGTCGCGATCAGTCGACCTACCTGACTGCTGGCGCTGGCGTTAAGTACTACTTCGCTGAAAACTTCTACGCCCGTGCTGGTGTAGACGCTGACTACAAACTGGACAACGGTCGCTGGAACTACGCTCCAGTTGTTGGCCTGGGTGTGAACTTCGGTGGCGGCGGCAAGCCAGCTGCTGCTCCAGTTCCAGCTCCAGCTGAAGTCTGCTCCGACAGCGACAACGATGGCGTTTGCGACAACGTTGACAAGTGCCCGGACACCCCAGCCAACGTAACTGTTGACGCTGATGGCTGCCCAGCAGTTGCAGAAGTTGTTCGTGTTGAGCTGGACGTTAAGTTCGACTTCGACAAGTCGGTCGTCAAGCCAAACAGCTACGCTGACATCAAGAACCTGGCTGACTTCATGAAGCAGTACCCAGCCACTCACACCACTGTTGAAGGTCACACTGACTCCGTCGGTCCTGACGCTTACAACCAGAAACTGTCTGAGCGTCGTGCAAACGCCGTTAAGCAAGTTCTGACCAACCAGTACGGTGTTGAATCGTCCCGCGTTCAGTCGATCGGCTACGGCGAATCCCGCCCAGTTGCTGACAACAAAACTGAAGCTGGTCGCGCTGTTAACCGTCGCGTAGAAGCGCAGGTTGAAGCTCAAGCTAAGTAATTAGCTCGCCGCTTTGAGAAAAGCCCGGCTCAGGCCGGGCTTTTCTTTGCCTGCGATTTGGCTTTGAAGCTTAAAAGATCGCAGCCTGCGGCAGCTCCTACATGACGTGTGCAGACCCCATGCAGGAGCTGCCGCAGGCTGCAATCTTTTGTTCTTCAACAACAGCAGCTACTGCGCCGATCACGAGAATGGCCGGGCTCTTGAGCTCAAACCGGCAGGCATCGTCACTCATCGTTGCGAGATCGCTTCGGCATTCACGTTGCTCAGGCAGTGACGCATTTTCAATCATCGCCACCGGCGTTTCCGCCGCCATCCCGCCCGCCAACAACTGATCGCGAATCTCGCCAAGCTTGGCCACTCCCATGTAAATCACCAGTGTCGTCCCGCCCTGCGCCAACGCCTGCCAATTCAACTGGCTGTCGTCCTGGGTGTGCGCCGTCACCAGCGTCACGCCGCGCGCCACACCACGCAACGTCAGTGGAATATCGCACTGTGTCGCGCCGGCGAGTCCAGCGGTAATGCCATTGACCAGCTCCACCTCAACCCCACGCTCGCGCAACCACTGCGCCTCTTCACCGCCACGGCCGAAAATGCACGGGTCGCCGCCCTTGAGCCGCACCACGCATTTACCCTGACGCGCATATCGCAACATCAAGCGGTGGATAAACGCCTGCGGTGTCGAGCGGCAGCCGCCGCGCTTACCCACCGCGATGATACGGGCGCCAGGGCAGTGCTCCAGCACCGCGTCGTTGACCAGATCATCGATCAGCACCACATCGGCCTCACGCAATGCGCGCACCGCTTTGAGGGTCAACAGTTCCGGGTCGCCGGGGCCTGCGCCAACCAGCCAGACTTTTGCATTCATGCGGTTTTCCTCATCAGATGACGGCGGTTGCTTGCACGTCGGCAGCCAGCAGGCGTTTTATTTCCGGGACGCAGGAGCCGCATTGCGTGCCGCAGCCCAGCGTGTCTTTCAAACCCTGCAAGTCCAGGCCCTGGCGAATGCCGGTGCAGACGGCGTTGAGGCTGACGTTTTTGCAGTTGCACAACGTTTTATCCACAACGATCTGCGCTCCGGCGCTACCCGGTGGTGCGCTCATCGGCGCCAGTAGCCAGCGCCGCAGTTGCTGGTCTGCTCGGCCTTCCAGCCAAAGCCCTTGCAGCCAATGCTGTGCGAGGGTTTCGCCGGCCAGTCGAATTGCGGTGATCCGGCCGTTTTCAATGCGTACACGCTTGCCGATGGCCCGACGCGGGTCGTCATAGGCCAACACCGGGCCGTCGATCAGCGACAGACAACGGTCGATGTCACCCAGCAACTGCGGATCCGGCGCCTCGCTGCTGGCAGCGCGTATCAGCAACGCCGATCGTTCACGTCCGACAAGGCTGAGACTTACGTAGGAAAATGCCTCACAGAGCGGTCGTAGGCTCTCAAAATGCCGTTGAACATCGCCCTCGATGAGTGCGAACAAGTGCCATGGCAAACTCACCGGCTCCAGACGTACGCCGCTGTGTTTGAGTTCGGGCTGTTTCGACAAAGGGTCGAAGGCCGGCAAGGTCAGGCTGTTTACCCCGCCCTTGAGAAACCGGTCGCCCCAGTGCATCGGTAGAAAGGCCTGACCCGGGCGCACGCTGTCGTCGTTGTCGACTGCCACGATGAGCGCACCGCGCCGACTCTTCAGATTGACCAGATCGCCCGGCTGCAAGCGATGCCGACGCAGTTCGTCCGGGTGCAGGCTCAACACTGCCTCACTGACATGGCCGAACAGTTGCGCGGAGGTGCCGGTGCGGCTCATACCGTGCCATTGATCGCGCAGGCGTCCGGTGATCAGGGTCAGCGGAAACCGCGCATCCCGTTGTTCTTTGGCGGCGCGATAGGGCTCAGCGATGAATTGCGCGCGACCATTGATTGTAGGAAAAATACCGTCCTCATACAGGCGGGATGTGCCTTTGCGGGCGCCGGTGGGGAAGGGCCATTGCTGCGGCCCGATCTCGTCGATCAAGGCGCGGCTGATCCCGGACAAATCCAGATCACGTCCGCGTGTCAGCCCTTTGAATTCATCGAACAGCTGCGAAGGCTGTTCGAAGGCAAATAGAGCGGGTAGCTGCGGGCGCAGACGTTTCTCCAGTCGCTGTGCGAAATCCACCGTGATCGCCCAGTCCGGCCGTGCTTCTCCGGGTGGGAGAATGGCTTTGCGAACGTGGGAAATACGCCGCTCGGAATTGGTCACCGAACCTTCCTTTTCACCCCAACTGGCGGCGGGCAACAGCAGGTCGGCGAACGCCGCGGTTTCAGTGGTGCGAAAGGCTTCCTGCAGCACCACGAACGGGCAGGCCTGCAGCGCTTCGCGAACGGCGTGTTGATCAGGCATCGACTGAGCAGGGTTGGTGCAGGCAATCCACAGCGCCTTGATCTGGCCGCTGCGAACCTGCTCGAACAGCTCAATGGCGCTGAGCCCGGTATTCTCCGGCAACCGATCAACGCCCCAATACGCCGCCACTTCGGCGCGGTGTTCAGGATTGGCTGCGTCACGGTGGCCGGGCAGCAAATTCGACAGGCTGCCGGTTTCGCGCCCGCCCATGGCATTCGGCTGACCGGTCAATGAGAAAGGTCCTGCGCCCGGGCGCCCGATTTGCCCGGTGGCCAGGTGCAGATTGATCAGCGCGCTGTTCTTTGCGCTGCCGGCGGTGGACTGATTCAGGCCCATGCACCACAAAGACAGGAAGCTCGGTGAGGTCCCCACCCATTCAGCGCATTGTTGCAATTGCTCGAGGCTGATCCCGCACAACTGCGAAACCATCTGCGGGGTGTAATCACGCACCAGGTCCTTCAGCTCAGGCAAGCCCTCGGTGTGCGCCTGGATGAAGTCACGGTCGATCCAGTCTTCCCACAACAACAGGTGCAAAATCCCATGGAACAGAGCGACATCGGTGCCGGGTAGAATCGCCAGATGCAGGTCCGCGAGATCACAGGTGTCGGTGCGCCGGGGGTCGATGACGATGACTTTCATCTGGGGACGGCGGGATTTTGCTTCTTCCAGCCGACGAAAAAGCACCGGGTGGGCGTAGGCCATGTTACTGCCGACGATCATCACGCAATCACTGAGCTCCAGGTCTTCGTAGCTGCACGGCGGTGCGTCGGCGCCCAGGCTGCGTTTGTAGCCAACCACCGCCGACGACATGCACAGCCGTGAATTGCTGTCGATGTTGTTGGTGCCGACCAGCGCCCGCGCCAGTTTGTTGAAGGCGTAGTAATCCTCGGTCAGCAGTTGCCCGGAGATGTAGAACGCCACGCTGTCCGGGCCGTGCTCGGCGATGGTCTCGGCGAACACGTTGGCGGCGTGTTCCAGTGCGGTGTGCCAATCGGTGCGGCTGCGCGCCAGCCCTTTGCCCAGGCGCAGTTGCGGGTATAGCGCACGGGCCGCAAGGTCGCCGGTCAGGTGCAAGGTCGAGCCTTTGCTGCACAGCTTGCCGAAGTTGGCCGGATGCGCCGGATCGCCGCTGACGCCGAGGATGCGCTCGCCGTCATGCTCGATCAGCACGCCGCAGCCGACGCCGCAGTAGCAGCAGGTCGAGGCGGTTGTCTGGCGGCTCATCAGACGGCATCCCGTAGCGCCAGTTGTACCCGGCCATTCTCGACCCGCGCCGGATGATGATGCGCGCAGCCGATGTCCGGCGCCTGGGCTTCGCCGGTCTGCAGATCGATCTGCCAGTTGTGCAGGGGGCAGGCCACGCGTTTGCCGTAGATCAACCCCTGGGACAATGGCCCGCCCTTGTGCGGGCAGCGGTCGTCGAGGGCGAAAACTTCGTCGTCGCTTGTACGAAAAATCGCGATGTCGCCTTTGGGCCCGGCAATGATCCGCGAACCGAGGGCGTTGATCTCTTCCAGGGCACAGATATCGAGCCAGTTCATGCCGACACCTCCAGGTTTTTCACGGGGATCACGTCGAACTCTTTCTTCAGTTGCGGCTGCGCCAGGCGTTCTTTCCACGGGTCCTGTTCGAACGACAGGGAGAATTGCAGGCGTTCGTTCAGGGCTTTGCGACGCTCCGGATCTTCGAGCACGGCTTTTTTGATGTGCTCCATGCCGACCCGTTGCAGGTAATGCACCGTGCGTTCGAGGTAGAAGGCTTCTTCGCGATACAGCTGCAGGAACGCGCCGTTGTATTCGCGGACTTCCTCGGCAGTTTTCAGCTTGACGAAGAATTCGGCGACCTCGGTTTTGATCCCGCCGTTGCCGCCGATATACATCTCCCAGCCGGAATCGACGCCGATAATGCCTACGTCCTTGATCCCCGCTTCCGAGCAGTTGCGTGGGCATCCGGAGACAGCGAGTTTCACTTTGTGTGGCGACCACATGTTGAACAGGTCGTGTTCCAGCTCAATGCCCAACTGCGTCGAATTCTGCGTGCCGAAGCGGCAGAACTCGCTGCCGACGCAGGTTTTCACGGTGCGGATGGATTTGCCGTAGGCGTGGCCGGAGGGCATGTCGAGGTCTTTCCAGACGCCGGGCAGGTCCTGCTTCTTGATCCCCAGCAGGTCGATGCGCTGACCGCCGGTGACCTTGACCATGGGCACTTTGTACTTGTCGGCTACGTCGGCAATCCGCCGCAGTTCCGAAGGATTGGTCACGCCGCCCCACATCCGCGGCACCACCGAGTAGGTGCCATCCTTCTGGATGTTGGCGTGGGCGCGTTCGTTGATCAGGCGCGATTGCGGATCGTCCTTGGCTTCGCCGGGCCAGGTCGAAATCAGGTAGTAGTTCAGCGCTGGCCGGCAGGTAGCACAGCCGTTGGGGGTGCGCCAGTTGAGGTAGCTCATGGTCCCGGCGATGGTCAGCAGGTGCTGTTCGCGAATGGCTTGGCGAATCTGCCCGTGGTTGAGGTCGCTGCAACCGCAGATGGCTTTTTCGCTTTTCGGTTTGACGTCGGCCGCGCCGCCGACGGTGTTGATCAGGATCTGCTCGACCAGCCCGGCGCAGGAGCCGCAGGAGCTGGCAGCCTTGGTGTGCTTTTTCACCTCATCGACGCTGAACAGGCCATGTTCCTGAATCGCCTTGACGATGGTGCCTTTGCACACGCCGTTGCAGCCGCAGACTTCGGCGGTGTCGGCCATGCTCATGGCTTTGTCCTGGCCCTGATGTCCTACGTCGCCGATAGAATTTTCACCAAACATCAAATGATCGCGGATCTCGCCGATGGCGTGATTCTCACGAATCTGTCGGAAATACCAACCGCCATCTGCCGTATCGCCGTACAGACAGGCGCCGACCAGCACGTCATCCTTGATCACCAGTTTTTTGTACACGCCGCCGATCGGGTCGGAGAGGGTGATGGTTTCGGTGCCTTCGCCGCCCATGAAGTCGCCGGCGGAAAACAGGTCGATGCCGGTGACTTTGAGTTTGGTCGAGGTCACCGAGCCCTGATAACGGGCGAAACCCAGTTGCGCGAGGTGGTTGGCGCAGACCTTGGCCTGTTCGAACAACGGCGCCACCAGGCCGTAGGCAATTCCGCGATGGCTGGCGCACTCGCCGATGGCATAAATACGCGGATCGTAGGTCTGCAGGGTGTCGTTGACCAGAATCCCACGGTTGCACGGGATGCCGGCGCGTTCCGCCAGTTCGGTGTTGGGGCGAATGCCGGCGGCCATCACCACCAGATCGGCAGGGATGATCTCGCCGTTGTTGAATTGCACCGAGCCGACTCGGCCATTGCCCGCATCGTGCAGGGCCTGGGTCTGTTCGCACAGGCGAAAGTGCAGGCCACGGGATTCGAGGGCGCTTTGCAGCAGTTGCCCACTGGTCTTGTCCAGTTGCCGCTCCAGCAGCCATTCGCCGATGTGCACCACGGTGACGTGCATGCCGCGCAGCATCAGGCCGTTGGCGGCTTCGAGGCCCAGCAGGCCGCCACCGATGACCACCGCGTGCTTGTGGGTTTTCGCGGTGTCGATCATCGCCTGGGTGTCGGCGATGTCGCGGTAGCCGATCACGCCCTGCAACGTGTTGCCAGGGATTGGCAGGATGAATGGGGTCGAGCCGGTGGCGATCAGCAGGCGATCGTATTCGGCCTCGGTGCCGTCTTCGGCGATTACCCGGCGTTTGACCCGGTCGATCTGCACCACCTTGCGGTTGAGCAGCAACTTGATGTTGTTTTCGAGGTACCAGTCGAGGTCATTGAGCACGATCTCTTCGAAGGTCTGCTCGCCGGCCAGCACCGGTGACAGCAGGATGCGGTTGTAGTTGGTGTGCGGTTCGGCGCCGAAGACCGTGATGTCGTACAGCTCGTTGCTCAACTTGAGCAGTTCTTCCAGGGTGCGAACCCCGGCCATGCCATTGCCGATCATCACCAGTTTGAGTTTTTTCATCAGGTTCTCCGGAGGAGCTGCGGCTGGCCTCTTGTGGGCAGTCAGGCCTGGCTCGAGAATTTTTTCGCAAACAAAAAAAGGCGTCCCGCTAGTTGCCTAGCGAGGACGCCTTTGTCCTGGTCCCGTTCTCTCGGGAAGCCCGACCTTCGTCGTTGAAGGGTGGGCTTTATGTATGGTGAAAAGGGTAATGCAGTGGTTGTGCCAAGTGGGGAGGTGGCGGGTTTATTGGGGCGAGGCGGTTATTGATGGTGGTTTTTTGCACTGTATCGAAGCGGATTGCTCGTTCGTGGGGCATTCAGGCAGATGGGTTTGTGGTGAGTGGGCTGGCGTCATCGCGAGCAGGCTCACTCCCACAGTGGATCGGAGTCGTTCAAAAATCCCCTGTGGGAGCGGGCTTGCTCGCGAATGGCGCGACGCGGTGTCAGCGGTGAAACAATAAAATCAGCAGCACCAGATTCCCCAGCAAGGCGATCAACGCCATCGTCCGCCAAACTTTCAACGGCTCACGCTCCAATAAAGGCCTGGGCCGCACGCTCAAACTGCGCCGCTCCCCTTGCTCCAACACCAGCAACCATTCTTCAGCCGTTTCAAATCGCTGTTGCGGGTCCGCCGCCACGCCACGCTCCAGACTCTGCGCGACCCAGTCCGGCAAGTCCGGGCGATAACGACTGGCGCTCACCGGTACGCCAAATCGTGGCCGCTGGAACGCTTCGATCTCGCCATAGGGAAAGTGCCCGGTCAGCAGGAAATACAGGCTCACACCCACCGCGTACAGATCCTGTTGCGCACTGGGCGGCTCGCCGCGAAAGGCTTCCGGGGCGATGAAACTCGGCGTTCCGGGCAGTGTTGCCGGTGTGTCTTGCGAAAGTCCCGGGCAGTACGCCAGGCCGAAATCCAGCAGCCGCAGCTCACCGTCGTCGCCCAGGTGCAGATTTTCCGGCTTGATGTCGCGGTGCAGAATCTGCCGTCGATGCAGCAGGCCCACGGCCCGCAGCAGGCGTTCGGCCAGGTCCTGCCATTGCACCAACGGCAGCGGACTGCTGTGTTGAAACACCTGCGCCAGAGTCTTCCCGGAATATTCGCGCATCACGTAGTACACATGCTGACGCTGACTGCTGGCATGGACTTCAGGAAAATGCCGCCCGGCCACACGCTTGAGGAACCATTCTTCCGAGAGCAAGGCCTGCCCGGCCTGGGGATCATCCGCCAGCCGCGCCGGCAGGGTTTTCAACAGCCAGCCCCGACCTTGCCCATCCATGACTCGATACAGCAGCGATTGCTGGCTCTGGCCGACAATCCCCTGCACCTTCCAGCCTTCGAACACCTGACCGGTTTTCAGCGGCGGCGGCAGTGGCCATTGCTGCAAGTGAATCAGCGCATCGCCGATGCTCGCCTCACCGACGGCATCGACTCGCACCAGCAGCGCACTGGCGTTATCCTGACTGCCTGCCAGGTGCGCGGCGTTGACCAGCGTCTGTGCCGCGCTGTCGAGATCTGGCTGATCGCGCAGAATTGCCGCAATCGCGGTGTCGCCCAAGCTCGACCACACGCCATCGCTGAGCAGCACGAAACATTCGTCTGCGCGCAACTCGCCGTCGAGAAAATCCAGCACCAGATGCTGATCCAGCCCAAGCGCACGCTTGAGCACGTGCTGCATGCCCGGTTGATCCCAGACATGATCTTGCGAAATACGCAGCAAGTGGTCGGCCTGCCAGCGATAGACCCGGCAATCACCGACGTGGGCCAAGGTGAAGCGCTGGCCGCGCAGGACCAGCGCGCTGACCGTGGTCAGCAACGGTTGCCCACCGCCGTTGGCCTGCAACCAGCGGTTTTGTGCGAGCAGCAGGCGATCCAGTGCCTGCGCCACGCTCCAGGTTTGCGGCGTGGCGTAGTAGTCGAGTGCCAGCGCTTGCAGGGTCGAGCGCGCGGCCAGGCCGCCGTCGGCGCATTGGCTGACACCGTCGGCGATGGCAAACAGATAACCCTTGCTGGCGGCCAGCGCCGGGGCGGGCGTTACCAGGCGCAAGGCGTCCTGGTTTTCCGCGCGTGGTCCGGTGGCGCTGGCTTCGGCGAAACTCAGTTGCAGAGGCATTGACTGTTCAGACTCGCGCAGCGGTCACGGCGGCCGAACCCCAGGTGGTTCTCCAGCGGCGTTTGACCCCGTGCAGACCGAACCACGCCAGCACACCGAGGCTGGCGAACAACCACAGCGCCAGTTGATAGCTGCCGGTGCTTTGCTTGATCGCGCCCATGCCCGCCGCCAGGGCAAAACCGCCGATGCCGCCGGCCATGCCGATCAGCCCGGTCATCACGCCGATCTCCAGGCGGAAACGTTGCGGCACCAACTGGAACACCGCGCCGTTTCCTGCCCCCAGACCAAGCATGGTGCAGACGAAAAGCGCCAGTGCGGCGTAGGAACTTGGCAGGTTGAAGCCGACGGCCGCGATGCAGATCGCTGCCACGGTGTACATCGCCAGCAACGTGCGGATACCGCCGAAGCGATCCGCTAGCGCGCCACCCAGCGGGCGCATCAGGCTGCCGCCGAACACACAGGCGGCGGTGTAGTAACCAGCAATCACCGGGTTCAGGCCGTACTGGTCGTTGAAGTAGCCGGGCAGGGCGCTGGCCAGGCCGATGAAGCCGCCGAAGGTCACGCTGTAGAAAAACATGAACCACCAGCTGTCACGGTCGCCCAGCGCCTTGAAGTAGTCGGCCATGGCTTTGGCTTTCGGCCGCTCAGGCGCGTTTTTCGCCAGCCAGACGAACAGCACCAGCGTCAGGATCAATGGAATCAGGGCGAAACCGAAAACATTGCTCCAGCCGAACGCGGCGGCGAGTACCGGCGCGAGCAGCGCGGCGAATACCGTCCCGGAGTTGCCCGCACCGGCAATGCCCATGGCTTTGCCCTGATGCTGCGGTGGATACCATTGCGAGGCCAAGGGCAGGGCGACCGCAAACGATGCGCCGGCCATGCCGAGGAACAGGCCGAGAATCAACGCCTGCTCGTAGCTATGAATGCCGATTTTCCAGGCACCGAACAGCGCGCAAATCACGATGACTTGACCGATCAGCCCAGCAGTTTTCGGTGACAGCCGATCGGCGAGCATGCCCATGATGAAGCGCAACACGGCGCCAGCAAGGATCGGCGTGGCGACGACGAGGCCACGTTGTTGCGTGGTCAGGTGCAGGTCAGCAGCGATCTGCACCGCCAGTGGGCCGAGCAGATACCAGACCATGAAGCTCAGGTCGAAATAGAGGAAGGCCGCGAACAGGGTCGGGGTGTGGCCGGATTTCCAGAAGCTTGAATTCATCGCGCACCTCAGCTGAAAAGAGTCTCGAAAGGAGTCATGCAACAGCAGGTGGGGCGCCGCCACGGCCGCACCACCGGCCCCGGTCTGTGGGGCCAAAACGCAAAAACGCCGCTACCTGATTCGCCGAAGGGGCGAACGGGGTGAGCGACGTCTTTGTCGTGGGTGGGGCAACCGCCGTTGGTTACCTGTGCTGAATGCTTAGCCAGATTTGTGCCAATAAGTGAAACCGCGTCGCGGCCTTCGCGAGCAAGCCCGCTCCCACAGGGAATGCATTTCAAAGTGGAAACCCGACCAACCTGCTGGGAAGGAGGGGGCACCAAGCCAATTTCACAGGTGAATGCATTCCAAATGTGGGAGGACTTGCTCGCGAAGGGGTCCGGAAAGCCACCGCAGAACTTCAGCCGAGCAGCTCACTCATGGCAATGATCTGCTCCGCCACTTGAATCAGTTTCTGCTGGCGGCTCATGGCCTGGCGCCGCATCAAGGTGTAGGCCTCTTCTTCATTGCAGTCCTTCATCTTCATCAGTAGCCCTTTGGCCAGTTCGATGCGCTTGCGCTCGGCCAGTTGCTGGTCGCGGGCCAGCAGTTGCGCGCGCAGGGCCTGATCGCTTTCGAAGCGCGCCATTGCCACATCGAGAATCGGCTGCAGGCGCTGAGCGTGAATGCCTTCGACGATGTAGGCACTGACCCCGGACTTGATCGCCTGACGCATCACTCCCGGGTCATGTTCGTCGGTGAACATCACGATCGGCCGTGGCTGGTCGCGGCTCACCAGCACCACTTGCTCCATCACATCGCGGCTCGGTGACTCGGTATCGATCAGGATCACGTCCGGGCGCACCGTTTCGACGCGTGCCGGCAGGTCGATGGTCAGCCCGGACTCGTCAATGACCTCGAAACCGGCCTCGGTCAGCGCAGCTTTCAGGCGCCCGACTTTTTTCGCGGTGTCGTTGATCAGCAGAATGCGCAACATGTCGGCGATCTCCTGTCAGCGGCGGGCGAATAGGGGAGCGGCATCGCTCAGGGCGTGCAGTTTGAAACTGCGGGCGTAACCCGCCGGATCGCTGCCGTCCCAGACTTTGCCATCGAGCAACTGACTGCTGCGCATGTCGGTGCCCCTCGCGGCGACACCAACCGCAGCGGCGGCTTCGCGATACAGATCGAGTTGTTGAACCTGACGGGCGACGGCAAGGTAATCCGGATCCTCGCGCAGCAAGCCCCAGCGGCGGAACTGGGTCATGAACCACATGCCGTCGGACAGATACGGCAGATTCACTTCGCCGTTGCCGTGAAAACGCAAGGCGTGCGGGTCTTGCCAGCGATTGCCGAGGCCGTCGGCGTAGTCGCCGAGAAAGCGTGGTTCGATGCAGGCGAGCGGGGCGTCGAGATATTCCGCCGCGCTCAGCAGTTGCGCGGTGCTGCGGCGGTTTTCCAGGCTTTGCTCAATGAAACGGCTCGCCTGGAGGATCGCCATCACCAGCGCCCTGGCGGTGTTGGGGTATTGCTCGACGAACGCGCGGGTGCAGCCAAGGACCTTTTCCGGGTGATCGGGCCAGATGGTCTGACTGGTGGCGAGGGTGAACCCCAGATTCTGCTGCACGGCGCTGGCCGCCCACGGCTCACCGACGCAAAACCCATCGATGCGCCCGGCTTGCAGGTGCGCGACCATTTGCGGCGGCGGCACCACCACGCTGTCGACATCCAGCAACGGATGAATGCCTTGGCTCGCCAGCCAGTAATAAAGCCACATCGCATGGGTGCCGGTGGGGAAGGTCTGGGCGAAGGTCAGTTTTGCGCGGGTTTGGTGCGCGTGGCGATCCAGCGCATCGGGACTGGTCACGCCCAACTGCTGCAAGCCGTGGGACAGGTTGAGGCTCTGACCGTTCTGGTTCAGCCCCATCAATACCGCCATGTCGCTCGGGGCCACGCCGCCGATGCCCAGATGCACGGCGTAAATCAGCCCGTACAGGCTGTGGGCGACGTCCAGCTCGCCGCTGACCAGTTTGTCGCGCAGCGTGGCCCATGACGCCTGGCGCTTGAGGTTGATCGTCAGGCCGTAAGGTTGGGCGAAGCCCTGCGTTGCGGCCACGACCACCGAGGCGCAATCGCTCAAGGCCATGAAGCCGAGGTTGATCACGCTTTTTTCCGGGGCATCACTGCCGTTGACCCAGGCCAGCGGCCCGACGGAGGAATCACTCATATAAAGCCACCTTCAAAAAAAACGTCGTCCCAGGCTTTGCCCAGGCAAAACCGAAGAACGACGCCGTTGTCCGTGCCCGCACGCCGCCATTGGCCTGTGGGCTGATAACCCGGAAGGTGCAAGGCATATGCCAGTCGGGCTGATTTGCGTGTGCGCCTCGCGCCGGGGGGCGTTGCCCGGCTATAATCGCCGCCTCTTTTCGCCGCCCGAGTCATCGCCGCCCATGTACACCCTGGCCCGTCAGCTGTTGTTCAAACTTTCCCCGGAAACCTCCCACGATCTGTCGCTGGATCTGATCGGCGCGGGTGGGCGTTTGGGCCTCAACGGCATGCTGTGCAAGAAGCCGGCGAACGTGCCGGTGACCGTCATGGGCCTGGATTTTCCGAACCCGGTGGGTCTGGCGGCCGGTCTGGACAAGAACGGCGCGGCCATCGACGGCTTTTCGCAACTGGGCTTCGGTTTTGTCGAAATCGGCACCGTGACCCCGCGTCCGCAGCCGGGCAACCCGAAACCACGGATCTTCCGTCTGCCGGAAGCCGAGGCGATCATCAACCGCATGGGTTTCAACAACCTCGGTGTCGATAACCTGCTGGCGCGGGTCGCGGCGGCCAAATACAAGGGCGTGCTGGGGATCAACATCGGCAAGAACTTCGACACCCCGGTCGAGCGCGCGGTGGATGATTATCTGATCTGCCTGGACAAGATTTACACCCACGCCAGCTACATCACCGTCAACGTCAGCTCGCCGAACACCCCGGGCCTGCGCAGCCTGCAGTTCGGTGATTCGCTCAAGCAGTTGCTGGCGGACCTGGCCACGCGCCGCGCCGAACTGGCCCTGCGTCACGGCAAGCACGTACCGCTGGCGATCAAGATCGCTCCGGACATGACCGACGAAGAGACCGCGCAAGTGGCTCAAGCGCTGATCGAAACCGGTATGGACGCGGTGATCGCCACCAACACCACCCTGAGCCGTATTGGCGTCGAAGGCATGGAGCATGGTGACGAGGCGGGCGGTCTGTCCGGCGCTCCGGTGCGTGAGAAGAGCACGAATACCGTGAAGGTGCTGGCGGGCGAGTTGGCTGGACGTTTGCCGATCATTGCTGCCGGTGGCATCACTGAAGGCAAGCATGCGGCCGAGAAGATTCTTGCGGGTGCAAGCCTGGTGCAGATCTATTCCGGGTTCATCTACAAAGGCCCGGCGCTGATTCGTGAGTCCGTGGACGCGATCGCCGCCCTGCGCAAATAACTGTGAGGGGCTTTTGTGGCGAGGGGATTTATCCCCGATGGGCTGCGAAGCGGCCCCAAAACCATTCACCTCACTGTGTCAGGTAAATCGGGATATCAGTATTTGCGACTGCTGCGCAGCCAATCGGGGATAAATCCCCTCGCCACAGGATCCGGAAGTCTCTGAAGTCACAAGGATCACTTTGCGGCTGAACTGGCATAAAAAAGGGCTCCTCGAAGGAGCCCCTGGGCCGCAGCCCGCCGTCCGGGAAGGACGTGCATGGTAAGTCGTTACAAATTCAGATTGTCGTGTCGGAATAAATGCCCTGTGTCAGCCGACGGCGTGAAGTTCGTTGAGTCTGTGGATTCCCGCAGTGCCGGTCATACCGTCCCAGTTGTCGCCGCGTCCTTCTCGCCAGCCGTTGATCCAGGCTTGACGTACCGACGGTAGAGTAAATGGGCAAAGCTCACGGGATTTGCCACCAACGCCATATTGATATCCGCGCAAAAATGCTCTTTCCAACGGATCACGCTTAAGTCTTCTCATAGGGTGTTTCCCTCACTTGTTGACTGTTTGTGTCGCGTTGACCTCAACCGAGGTCTGGCAGAAAAACTCTGCCGGGGGCGGCTCGCTGCCGGCGTGGCGAGCCAAGGTGTTGACGCCGTTGCGACGTCAACCTGTGTTCAGTTCTAACCAATGAGTCACACCGAGGGAATGATCGTTTTGTCATAAGGACGTAACGAAAATAGTGCTACAGCCATAAGTAACGACGGGTTTCATGAACGTTTTTTCAGCAAACCCCGGTATGATCGGCCCCGCGCTGGATGATGGGGTTAATCCTTTAGTGAGAATGACCCACGTTTGCGCTGGGGTACTAAGCGACGAAGGGTCGCTTTAAGACTTTTTGTTTCATCAACTTTTTTATCTGTCCTTGCATCTAAGCTCTTTTAACCCGAGCAGTGGGGATGGAACGGCACACCTTCGTGCCACGCGGGCGCTCTTTTAGAAAAGCGCCTGATTGAAAACCGGATCGGCAATGCGTTGCCGATTCACTAGCCAAAGGCTCTGGAAATACCATGTCCGATCGTTTCGAACTCTTCCTCACTTGCCCCAAAGGCCTTGAAGGCCTGCTCATCGAGGAAGCCGTCGGGCTTGGCCTTGAAGACGCCCGCGAGCACACCTCCGCCGTGCGTGGCATGGCGACCATGGAAACCGCTTACCGCCTGTGCCTCTGGTCGCGTCTGGCCAACCGTGTATTGCTGGTGCTCAAGCGCTTCCCGATGAAGGACGCCGAAGACCTGTACCACGGCGTACTCGACGTCGAGTGGCAGGATCACATGCTCAGCGACGGCACCCTGGCCGTTGAATTCAGCGGCCACGGCTCGGGGATCGACAACACCCACTTCGGCGCCTTGAAGGTCAAGGACGCCATCGTCGACAAACTGCGCACCCCGCAAGGCGACCGCCCGTCGATCGACAAGCTCAACCCGGACCTGCGCATTCACCTGCGTCTGGATCGCGGCGAAGCGATCCTGTCCCTCGATCTCTCCGGCCACAGCCTGCACCAGCGCGGTTACCGCCTGCAGCAGGGCGCTGCGCCGCTGAAGGAAAACCTCGCGGCGGCGATCCTGATCCGCTCCGGCTGGCCGCGCATTGCGGCCGAAGGCGGCGCGCTGGCTGACCCGATGTGTGGTGTCGGTACGTTCCTCGTTGAAGCCGGCATGATCGCCGCCGACATGGCGCCGAACCTGCGCCGCGAGCAGTGGGGCTTCACCGCATGGCTGGGTCACGTCCCGGCGCTGTGGAAAAAACTCCATGAAGAAGCTGTTGAGCGTGCCGCTGCCGGTCTGGCCAAGCCACCGCTGTGGATTCGTGGTTATGAAGCTGACCCGCGTCTGATTCAGCCAGGCCGCAACAACGTCGAGCGTGCTGGCCTGAGCGAGTGGATCAAGATCTACCAGGGCGAAGTCGCGACCTTCGAGCCGCGTCCGGATCAGAACCAGAAAGGTCTGGTGATCTGCAACCCGCCATACGGCGAGCGTCTGGGTGACGAAGCCAGCTTGCTGTACCTCTACCAGAACCTCGGTGAGCGTCTGCGTCAGGCCTGCCTGAACTGGGAAGCAGCGGTGTTCACCGGTGCGCCGGATCTGGGCAAGCGCATGGGCATTCGCAGCCACAAACAGTATTCGTTCTGGAACGGCGCGTTGCCGTGCAAGCTGCTGTTGATCAAAGTGCTGCCGGATCAGTTCGTCACTGGCGAGCGCCGCACCCCGGAACAACGTCAGGCCGAGCGCGAGCAAGCCGCTTATGACCAGACCCCGGACGAGCCGCAAGAGCGCAAGTTCAACAAGAACGGCAACCCGATCAAGCCGGCGCCAGCACCGGCTCCGGTGATCGAGCAGCCGCGCTTGAGCGAAGGCGGGCAGATGTTTGCCAACCGTCTGCAAAAGAATCTCAAGGCCATGGGCAAGTGGGTCAAGCGCGAAGGCATTGATTGCTACCGCGTCTACGATGCCGACATGCCGGAATATGCGATGGCCATCGACCTGTACCACGATTGGGTGCATGTGCAGGAATACGCTGCGCCGAAATCGATCGATCCGGAAAAGGCCTCGGCACGCATGTTCGACGCCCTGGCCGCCATTCCGCAGGCGCTGAACGTCGACAAAAGCCGCGTGGTGGTCAAACGCCGCGAGCGCCAGAGCGGCACCAAACAGTACGAGCGTCAGGCCGCGCAGGGCAAGTTCAATGAGGTCAGCGAAGGCGGCGTCAAGCTGCTGGTGAACCTCACCGACTACCTCGACACCGGGCTGTTCCTCGATCACCGTCCAATCCGCATGCGCATTCAGAAAGAGGCGGCCGGCAAGCGCTTCCTCAATCTGTTCTGCTATACCGCGACGGCCAGCGTGCACGCGGCCAAGGGCGGTGCGCGCAGCACCACCAGCGTCGACCTGTCGAAAACCTACCTCGACTGGGCGCGCCGCAACCTGTCGCTGAACGGTTTCTCCGACAAGAACCGTCTGGAACAGGGCGATGTGATGGCATGGCTGGAAAGCAGCCGGGACGAGTACGACCTGATCTTCATCGATCCGCCGACCTTCTCCAACTCCAAGCGCATGGAGGGCATCTTCGACGTGCAGCGTGACCAGGTGCAGTTGATCGACCTGGCCATGGCCCGTCTGGCGCCGGGTGGCGTGCTGTATTTCTCCAACAACTTCCGCAAGTTCCAGTTGGAGGAGAACCTCGCCGAGCGCTACGCGGTCGAGGAAATCAGCGCCCAGACCATCGACCCGGATTTCGCCCGCAACACCAAAATCCACCGCGCCTGGAAAATCACGGCTCGTTGACGCTTTGCGCAATTGGATCCACAGAGCCTTGATTTTTAAAGGCTCCGTGGATCCTCCTGCGCTAGCTAAATTAGTGGCTAATAGCTATAACTCACACACGGTCAATGGGGTTTTCCCGCAAATACTGGCGTAGTGAGCTGCCCTTATGTCGTTGCACCCCGTGCGCCCAAGGATTCTGGGTTTTATCAGCGAAGAAGTCTCGGCCTGGCTGGTCGCGCTGCTGGTATTGCTCGCCGGCGGGATTCTCACGGGGCTGCTCGCCTGGGCCACCCTCAACCAGTTTCATCATCAATTGCGGCAACGCTTCCAGCTGTTGGCCAATGAGCGTTACAGCCGTATCGAAGAACGTTTTCAGGATCAGGAACAGCGCCTCGATGGCCTGCGCCGTTTCTTCGCCAACTCCCGTTCGGTGTCTCGTGCCGAATTCGACGGTTATGCCAAACCCCTGTTATTGCGTACCCAGGCCTATTCCTATGCGCCGCGGGTGAGCCGTGCCGAGCGTCCGGCGGTCGAACAAGCCGTGCGCGACGAGGGTTTCAGCACCTTCACCTTTCGTGAGCTGAACGCCGAAGACCAGTTGCAGGCGGCCGGAGATCGCCCTGAATACGTGCCCGTGATCTACACCCAGAGCCAGAGTCACCTGCCGACGCCCCTGGGTTACGACTTGCTCGCGCAACCGTTGCGTCGGGCAACACTGGAGCGTGCCGACCGCACCGGGCACATGGCGGTTTCACAGCCGTTGCACCTGGTGGGCATCGATCCGGCGTATGCCCGGGGCGTGTTGCTGCTGGCGCCAGTCACCCGTGAAGGAGCACCGAAAGGGCCGCCGGAAGGCTATGTGATGGCGGTGATCAGCATGCATCAGTTGCTGGCCGACGGCTTGCCCGAGGACAGCCAGGACTTCCTCAGCGTACGCATCCTCGATCTGTCCACCGAGGATCAGCATGAGGTGCTGTACGAGTCGGCCAACAAAGCGGGGGCCAGTGATCTTTCTGCCACGCGCTTGTTGCGTCTGGCTGACCACGACTATCAAGTGGACATGCAGCCCAGCGAAGCCTTTCTGCAGGCCAACCATTCGTCGATCAGCAGCCTGGTGGTGCTGGGTGCGCTGCTGAGTCTGTTGCTCAGCGCGTTGCTGTATGTGCTGGTCAGTCAGCGTCAGCGCGCCTTGCGCATGGTTGAGTTGCGCACCCAGGAACTGCATGACCGCGAGCAGGAATTACGCGGCACCCATGGCCAGTTGCGCGGAGTGCTGAACGCGGCAACACAAGTGGCGATCATCGCCACCGATCTGCGTGGGGTGATCAACACCTTCAACCCCGGCGCGGAACAGATGCTCGGCTACAGCAGCGCCGATGTCGTCGGCCACATGACCCTGGAAAACCTGCACCTGCCGCGCGAACTGGCAGCGCGTTCGGCGGAGTTGGGCGCGCGCTACGGCAAGAGCATTCCAACCTGCCACGCGATGCTGGTCGAGGGCGGCGAGGTCGGTGGTCATGAAGCGCGCGAGTGGACGCTGGTGCGCAGCGATGGCAGCCATCTGCCGGTGAACATGCTCGCCACCCCGGTGCTCGATGAGCAGGGACTGTGGGTCGGGCATCTGGCGATCTGCATCGACATCACCGAACGCAAGCGCGTGCACGAGGCGCTGGCGGCGCGGGATGTGCTGCTGAAAAAGCTCAGCGCTCACGTGCCCGGCGGCATCTACCAATTCAAGATGGAATTCGACGGGCGCTTCAGCGTGATCTATGCCAGTGACGGCATCCGCGAGATCTACGAGCTGGCGCCGGACGTGCTGCTGCTCGATGCCGAAGCGATCTTTTCCCGCATTCATCCGCAAGACATCACCCGTGTACGCACCTCGATTCGCGCCTCGGCGGAAAACCTCAGTCCCTGGCGCGAGGAATACCGCGTGCAACTGCCCGAGCGCGGCCTGCGCTGGGTGCGCGGCGAGGCGACGCCGGAAGAGCTGCCGGGCGGCGGTGTGCTGTGGCACGGCTACATCTCGGACATTTCCGACCTGAAGCGGGTGGAAGAGGAACTGCGGGCGCTGTCGGTCACCGACTCACTGACTGGCATCCACAACCGCCGCTATTTTCAGGAGCGCCTGACCACCGAAATGGCCCGGGTCGAGCGCGGCGGCGGCGAACTGTCGGTGATCATGCTCGACATCGACCACTTCAAACGGATCAACGACCAGTACGGCCATGCCGTGGGCGACCGTGTGTTGCAGGCGGTGTGCGAACGCATCGGCCATCGCTTGCGGCGCACGGATGTGTTCTGCCGTCTGGGCGGCGAGGAATTCATGGTGCTGTGCCCGGACATCGACGGCGAGCACGCCTACATCCTTGCCATGGAGCTGTGGCAAGGCTTGCGCAGTGCGCCGGTGGACGTGGTCGGGGTGGTGACAGCCAGTTTCGGCATCGCCAGCTGGCGACCGGGGGAGGGCGCGGATGCGCTGTTGTTGCGAGCGGATTCGGGCGTGTACGCGGCGAAGCAGGCCGGACGGGATCGGGTTGAGCAGATGAGCTAGCCTGTTACGCCAATCCCCTGTGGGAGCGGGCTTGCTCGCGAAGGCGGCGTGTCAGTCACCAAAAATACTGACTGAACTGACGCCTTCGCGAGCAAGCCCGCTCCCACATTAGATCGGCTGTGTTTTTACAGCGCCGAAGCGGTCTGCGGCAACCGCGGCTGCTTGTACAGATCCAGCAGCACCTGATCCAGCACCGACGACGCGCCGAACGGGGCCTTGTCGTTGAGGATCGCCACCACCGCCCAGGTATTGCCGTTGACGTCGCGGCTGAAGCCGGCGATCGCGCGCACGGTGTTCAGGGTGCCGGTCTTGACGTGGGCTTCGCCGCGCATCGCGGTGGTTTTCAGGCGTTTGCGCATGGTGCCGTCAGTGCCGGCAATCGGCAGCGAGCTGATGTACTCGGCGGCGTACGGGCTGTGCCAGGCAGCTTGCAACATGTTGGCCATCTCGCGGGCGCTGACGCGTTCGGCGCGCGACAGCCCGGAGCCGTTCTCCATCACCAGGTGCGGCGCGGTAATGCCTTTCTTCGCCAGCCACTGGCGGACTACGCGCTGCGCGGCCTTGGCGTCGTCACCGTCAGCTTCGTTGCGGTATTTCTGGCCCAGGCTCAGGAACAGCTGCTGGGCCATGGTGTTGTTACTGTATTTGTTGATGTCGCGGATGATTTCCGCCAGATCCGGCGAGTAGGCGCGGGCCAGCAGTTTGGCGCTGCTCGGGGTCGCGGCGAGGCGATCCTTGCCCTGGATGCTGCCGCCCAGTTCTTTCCAGATCGCGCGCACGGCGCCGGCGGTGTAGGTCGCGTGGTCGAGCAGTGACAGGTAAGTCTGCGAGCTGCAGCCATCGCCCAGTTGGCCGGCGACGGTCACGGTCACGCTGCCGTCAGGCTGGGTCACCGGGTTGTAGCGCACGCCACCGGTGCACTGTTTGGAATTGAGCGCCTTGACCGTGTTTTCAATGTGCACGCTGGCAATCGGCGGTTCCACCGAGATCAGCACCCGGCCACCGTCATTGCGCGCGACGAAGCGCAGGGCCTTGAGGTTGACCAGCAGCGAGTCCGGCTTGACCAGGAACGGCTTGTTCTCGTCGTTGCCGTCGTCATTGAACTCGGGCAGTTGCGGCTGGATGAAGAAGCTGCGGTCGAGGATCAGGTCGCCGGTGACCTGAGTCACGCCGTTGGCGCGCAGATCGCGCATCAGCAGCCAGAGTTTTTCCATGTTCAGCTTCGGATCGCCGCCGCCCTTGAGGTACAGGTTGCCGTTGAGGATGCCGCCGCTCAGGTCGCCGTCGGTGTAGAACTCGGTTTTCCACTGATGGTTGGGGCCGAGCATTTCCAGCGAGGCGTAGGTGGTGACCAGTTTCATGGTCGAGGCCGGGTTGACCGAGACGTCGGCGTTGTACACGGTCGGATTGCCTGGGCCGTCGAGCGGGATCATGACCAGCGACAGCGCAGTGGGCTGCAGTTTGCTGGCCTTGAGGGCTTTTTCGACGTTAGGCGTGAGGGCAGTGTTGATGGTGGCCGCAGAAACCGGCAGGGCCAGAGGCAGAAGAAGGCCGGCGAGAAACAGTGGACGCAACGATTTGATCATATGAAATAAAACCCTGCAGAAGAGGGGAAAATAACGAGGGCATGGATGAAAAAGCCCTCAGTGGTCATGAAAGTGTCGGCATTATGCCCCAAGGTGTAACAGCTTGTGCCTTGCCCGGGGCGGCCATTTCGTTATTTTTTTTACAGGCGGTTGGTCACAGCGCCCAGAGAGTCGGGCAATTGACCGCTTAAACTGGTAAAGTGCCGGCCGTTATTACTTAAGAGGATTGTTCCAATGGCGACTAACCGTTCCCAGCGTCTGCGCAAAAAACTGTGCGTTGATGAATTCCAAGAGCTGGGTTTCGAACTGAACCTGGACTTCAAAGAAGACTTGTCCGAAGAAGCCATTGACGCTTTCCTCGAAGCATTCATCAAAGAAGCCATGGAAGCCAACGGTCTGGGCTATGTCGGCGGCGACGACTTCGGTCTGGTGTGCCTGCAGAAGCGTGGCTCGGTCAACGAAGAGCAGCGCGCTGCCGTTGAAGCCTGGCTGAAAAACCGTAGCGAACTGACCGGCATGACCGTCAGCCCGCTGCTGGACGTCTGGTATCCGGAAAAGCCGATCAACGCGGCTAAGTGATACTGAAAAAAACGGCGACCTGAGGGTCGCCGTTTTTTTTCGTCTGGGGTTTGGGTGTTCGGCTTGGGATTTGTGGTGAGTCTGCCCCTCACCCCAGCCCTCTCCCGAAGGAGAGGGAGCCGATATGTAGGCTTTTCAAAATTTGAGTTCGACTCGGTATCCCACTTCGGCGTATGTCTTCCAAGCACCTCGGTCAGTCCCCTCTCCCTCCGGGAGAGGGCTAGGCGGGCGGCGTTCCGATGAGGGGCTTTTGATCTTAAGCTTTGCGCCAATTCAGAATCACCACCGTCAAAACCCCCGCCACAATCCCCCAAAACGCCGAACCAATGGAAAACAGCGTCAACCCCGACGCCGTGACCATAAAGGTAATCAGCGCCGCTTCGCGCTCCTTCACTTCGGTCATGGCAATGCTCAAGCCATTGATGATCGAGCCGAACAGCGCCAGCGCGGCAATCGACAGCACCAGTTCTTTCGGCAGTGCGGCAAACAACGCCGCCAACGTTGCGCCAAACACCCCGGCAATCCCGTAGAAAATTCCGCACCACACGGCGGCGGTGTAGCGTTTGTTGCGATCTTCATGGGCGTGCGGCCCGGTGCAGATCGCCGCGCTGATCGCTGCCAGGTTGATGCCGTGGGAGCCAAACGGCGCCAGTAACAATGAGGCGATGCCGGTGGTGGTGATCAGTGGCGAGGCTGGGACGTTGTAGCCGTCGGCGCGCAGCACGGCGATGCCGGGCATGTTCTGCGAGGTCATGGCCACGACGAACAGCGGGATGCCGATGCTGATGGTTGCGGCCAGCGAGAAGTGCGGGGTGGTCCACACCGGCGTCGCCACTTCCAGATGAAAGCCGCTGAAATCCAGCAGGCCCATGAAACCGGAGAGTGCGGTGCCGATCAGCAGTGCCGCCAGCACGGCGTAACGCGGTGACAGGCGTTTGACCACCAGGTAGGTGAAGAACATCCCCAGCACCAGCCCGGTGCGGTGTTGCGCAGCGACGAAGATTTCGCTGCCGATCTTGAACAGAATCCCCGCCAGCAACGCGGCCGCCAGCGAGGCCGGGATCTTCTTCACCAGGCGTTCGAAGCTGCCGGTCAGGCCACAGATCGTTACCAGCACCGCGCAGGTGATGTAGGCGCCGATGGCCTCGCCATAACTGACACCACCCAGACTGGTGATCAGCAGGGCCGCGCCCGGTGTCGACCAGGCGATGGTGATCGGCGTGCGGTAGCGCAGCGACAGGCCGATCGAGCACACCGCCATGCCGATCGAGATTGCCCAGATCCACGAGGAAATCTGCCCGCTGCTCAGGCCCGCCGCTTGTCCGGCCTGAAACATCAGCACCAGTGAGCTGGTGTAGCCAGTCATCATTGCGATGAACCCGGCGACGATGGCTGAGGGCGAAGTGTCGGCGAGCGGGCGTAGCCGGGTGTAAGTGGCGTCATTCATGACGGCGGTGTTCCTTATACAGATGAAGATCCCCGCCACAACATAAACCCTTGTAGGAGTGAGCCTGCTCGCGATTGCGGTATATCAGTCGAATCATTGCTGAATGACACACCGCTATCGCGAGCAGGCTCACTCCTACAGTGGATTGTGTGTAAAAGGCGGATTCTGCGATCAAGCCTAAACTCAATCGTAACGGATCGTTGCAATACAGCCGTGGTCACAAACAGCCATACAGTCGTGTTGCCACCATCCATTGTGTACAATCGCGCTGTTTTTTACGCGATACTTGCCAGCGACCTACTGTGCCGTATTACAGTCACGGTCTATTCGCCGCAGTTCTCCCGACTCGAGTGCCCATGAACGAACAGTTGCAACCCCTCAAGAAACAACCGCGAGCAGGCAAAGCCGGCCGCAGCGGAACCCAGGACGATATTGTCTATGCGCATATCTTCGAGGCCATCCTCGAACAGCGTCTGGCGCCCGGCACAAAATTGAGCGAAGAAGCGTTGGGGGAAATCTTCGGGGTCAGCCGCACCATCATTCGCCGCGCGCTGTCGCGTCTGGCCCATGAAGGCGTGGTGCTGTTGCGGCCGAACCGTGGCGCCGTGGTTGCCAGCCCGAGCGTTGAAGAAGCGCGTCAGGTGTTCATGGCCCGCCGTCTGGTGGAGCGCGCGATCACCGAGCTGGCCGTGCAGCACGCCACCGCCGAGCAGATCGCCGAATTGCGCCAGATGGTCAACGACGAGCGCGACAGCTTTTCCCGTGGCGATCGCGGTGCCGGTATCCGTCTGTCGGGCGAATTCCACCTGAAACTGGCGGAAGCGGCGAAAAACGCACCGTTGATCAGCTTCCAGCGCAGTCTGGTGTCGCAGACATCGCTGATTATCGCCCAGTACGAAAGCGGCAACCGCTCGCATTGCTCCTACGACGAGCACACCCAGTTGATCGACGCCATCGAAGCGCGCAACGGTGAGCTGGCGGTAGACCTGATGATGCACCACATGGACCACATCGACAGCAAGCTCAACCTTGACGAGGAAAGTGCGTCAGATGACCTGCACGCGGTGTTCTCGCATCTGTTGCAGACCAAGAAGCCTGGGCGTCCGGCGGCCAAGCTCTGACTGACCAATAGAAAAATCCCCCGCAGCTGAAAAATTGCGGGGGATTTTTTTTGCCTGTCTGATCGTTCCCACGCAGAGCGTGGGAACGATCATGGGGCGGGGGAAAATTAGCGCTGATGCACCAGCGCACCCGCCGCATACGTCTGCTGCACCGTGCGGTCATCCCCCAGCGTCATCAACACAAACAACGTCTCGGCAATGTTGTTGGCCTGCTTCAGGCGGTAACTGAGCAGCGGCGTGGCGTGGTAATCCAGCACCAGGAAGTCGGCGTCGGAACCCGGTTGCAGGTTGCCGATCTTGTCTTCCAGGCGTAGCGCCCGCGCACCGCCGAGGGTCGCCAGGTACAGCGACTTGAACGGGCTCAGGCGCGCACCCTGCAACTGCATGACTTTGTAGGCTTCGTTCAGGGTTTGCAGCAGCGAGAAACTGGTGCCGCCGCCGACGTCAGTGCCCAGGCCGACATTCAGTTTGTGTTTTTCGGCCATCGGCAGGTTGAACAGGCCGCTGCCAAGGAAGAAGTTCGAGGTCGGGCAGAACGAGATCGCCGAGCCGGTCTCGGCCAGACGCGCGCATTCGTCGTCGCACAAGTGCACGCCGTGAGCAAATACCGAACGCTCGCCGAGCAACTGGTAGTGATCGTAAACGTCGAGGTAGCCCTTGCGCTCCGGGAACAGCTCCTTGACCCACTCGATTTCCTTGAGGTTCTCACTGATGTGGGTCTGCATGTACAGATCCGGGTACTCGGTGAGCAACTGGCCGGCGAGGGTCAGCTGTTCCGGGGTGCTGGTCGGGGCGAAACGCGGGGTGACTGCGTAGTGCAGGCGGCCCTTGCCGTGCCAGCGTTCGATCAGCGCCTTGCTCTCGACGTAGCTCGATTCGGCGGTGTCGGTCAGGTAGTCCGGCGCGTTGCGGTCCATCATCACCTTGCCGGCGATCATCCGCAGATCTAACTGCTCAGCCTTTTCGAAAAACGAGTTCACCGACTGCGGGTGCACGCTGCCGAACACCAGTGCGGTGGTGGTGCCGTTGCGCAGCAGTTCCTTGATGAAAATGTCCGCGACATCGTCGGCGTGGGCCTTGTCACCGAACTGGCTTTCGCACGGGAAGGTGTAGGTGTTGAGCCAGTCGAGCAGTTGCTCGCCGTAGGCACCGACCATGCCGGTTTGCGGGAGGTGGATGTGCGTGTCGATGAAGCCCGGGGTGATCAGCGCGTCTTTGTAGTGCTCGATCTCGATGTCCGCCGGCAGGGTCGGCAGCAGTTCGCTGGCGTGGCCGAGGGCGCTGATCTTGCCGCCATCGACCACCAGCAGGCCATCCTCGAAATATTCGTAGGAGGCTTCGATCCCGACTTCGGCGGGATCGGCGATGCTGTGCAGGATGGCGGCGCGGTAGGCTTTGCGAGTCAGAGGCATGAGGGTTCTCTAATCAGTTTGAGGCTTTGAGTTTGGCGGCCTGACTGCGCCGCGAAACCGGCAGCAGCTTGGCAATCGGTTCGGCGCTGGCAGTCTGCTGGCCGAAGTTGGCGTTATAGGTGGCGATGATTTCGCCGGCGATGGAGATGGCGATTTCCACAGGCAGTTTGCCTTTGACTTCGCCGATGCCCATCGGGCAGCGCATGCGCTGCACGACGCCGCTGTCGAAGCCGCGATCACGTAAACGGTGTTCGAACTTCGCGCGTTTGGTCTTCGAACCGATCAGGCCGAAGTAGGCGAAGTCGTTGCGCTTGAGAATCGCGGCAGTGAGTTCAAGGTCGAGCTGATGGTTGTGGGTCATGACGATGCAATAGCTGCCGGCGGGCAGCTCATCGATTTCATCCACAGGCTCTTCGGACACGATTTTACGCACGCCGTGGGGGATGTGTTCGGGGAATTCGGCATCGCGCGAATCGATCCAGCGCACCCGGCAGGGCAGGCTGGCGAGCAGCGGCACCAAGGCGCGGCCGACGTGGCCGGCACCGAACACGGCGATTTGCGCCTGTACCTGGCCCATCGGTTCGAACAGCAACACGGTGGCGCCGCCGCAGCACTGGCCAAGGCTGGCGCCGAGGCTGAAACGCTCGAGATGGGTGTCCTGCTTACCGCTGGCGAGCATCTCGCGGGCGATCTGCATGGCTTTGTATTCCAGATGCCCGCCACCGATGGTGTCGAAGGTCTGATTCGCGCTGACGACCATTTTCGACCCGGCATTGCGTGGGGTCGAGCCGAGTTCTTCGATGATCGTCACCAGAACGCAGGGTTCGCCCTGGTTCTGCAGGTCGGCGAGGGCGTCGATCCAGTTGTACATACACACCTCTCAGATCGTTCCCACGCTCTGCGTGGGAATGCATCACTGGACGCTCCGCGTCCGCTGTTCAGGATGCGACGCAGAGCGTCGCGGGCTGCATTCCCACGCAGAGCGTGGGAACGATCATCAAACAACCTCGGTTTCAGCTTCGACGGCTTTCACCGCTTTGAGCTGACGCATCTGCTCGCAACCCCACAACACCCGCTCCGGCGTCGCCGGGGCATCAATCTGCGGCTGATGCTTGTAGTCACCGAGGCTCGCCACTGCGTCCTTGATCGCGCACCACGACGCAATCCCGAGCATGAACGGCGGCTCGCCGACAGCCTTGGAATGGAACACCGTGTCTTCCGGGTTCTTGCGGTTTTCCACCAGTTTCACCCGCAGGTCGAGCGGCATGTCCGCCACGGCCGGGATCTTGTAGCTGGCCGGGCCGTTGGTCATCAGCTTGCCCTTGTTGTTCCAGACCAGCTCTTCCATGGTCAGCCAGCCCATGCCCTGGATGAAACCGCCCTCGACCTGACCGATGTCGATCGCCGGGTTCAGCGAGGCACCGACGTCGTGGAGGATGTCGGTGCGCAACATCTTGTACTCGCCGGTCAGGGTGTCGACGATCACTTCGCAGCACGCCGCGCCGAAGGCGAAGTAGTAGAACGGCCGACCCCGGGCCTGGCTGCGGTCGTAGTAGATTTTCGGGGTCTTGTAGAAGCCGGTGCTCGACAGCGACACCTGATTGAAATACGCCAGCTGGATCAGCGCTTCGAAGGTCAGGATGTGGTCACGCACGCGCACGTGGCCGTTGTGGAATTCGACGTCTTCTTCGCTGACCTTGTAGTGCCGCGCAGCAAATTCCACCAGCCGCTGCTTGATGATCTCGGCGGCGTTCTGCGCGGCCTTGCCGTTGAGGTCGGCACCGCTGGAGGCGGCGGTGGGCGAGGTGTTCGGCACCTTGTCGGTGTTGGTCGCGGTGATCTGCACGCGATCCATTTCCACCTGGAACACTTCGGCTACGACTTGCGCGACCTTGGTGTTCAGGCCCTGGCCCATTTCCGTGCCGCCATGGTTCAGGTGAATGCTGCCGTCGGTGTAGACGTGCACCAGTGCGCCGGCCTGATTGAGGAAGCTTGCGGTAAACGAAATGCCGAATTTCACCGGGGTCAGCGCCAGGCCTTTTTTCAGGATCGGGCTGTTGGCGTTGTAGCGGCGGATCGCTTCGCGGCGTTCGTGATACTGGCTGCTTTCTTCAAGCTCGGCGGTCATTTCCTCGAGCATGTTGTGCTCGACGGTCTGGTAGTAGTGGGTGACGTTGCGCTCGGTCTTGCCGTAGTAGTTGGCCTTGCGCACAGCGAGTGGATCGAGGTTGAGGTGACGGGCAATCGCGTCCATCACTTCTTCGATCGCGACCATGCCTTGCGGGCCGCCGAAACCCCGGTAGGCGGTATTCGATGCGGTATTGGTCTTGCAGCGGTGACCATTGATCGTCGCATCGCCCAGGTAGTACGAGTTGTCCGAGTGGAACATCGCGCGGTCAACGATCGACGCGGACAAGTCCGGCGAGCAGCCGCAGTTGCCGGCCAGGTCCATGTTGATCCCGTGCAGGCGCCCGGTGCTGTCGAAGCCGACGTCGTACTCGACGTAGAACGGGTGGCGCTTGCCGGTCATCAGCATGTCTTCGACGCGCGGCAGGCGCATCTTGGTCGGCTGGCCAGTGAGGTGCGCGACGACTGCGCACAGGCACGCCGGGCTGGCAGCCTGGGTTTCCTTGCCGCCGAAACCACCGCCCATGCGACGCATGTCGACGACGATTTTGTTCATCGACACGTCGAGCACTTCGGCGACCAGTTTCTGCACTTCGGTCGGGTTCTGCGTCGAGCAGTAGACGATCATGCCGCCGTCTTCGGTGGGCATCACCGAGGAGATCTGGGTTTCGAGGTAGAAGTGTTCCTGGCCGCCGATGTGCAGCGTGCCTTGAATGCGGTGTTCAGCGGTCGCCAGTGCGGACACCGAATCGCCGCGCTGATGGGTGTGGCTGTCGAGCACGAAGTGGCGTTTGCGCAGGGCCTCGACCACATCGAGTACCGGCTCCAGATCTTCGTATTCGATGATCGCGGCCATCGCCGCTTTGCGTGCGGTTTCCAAGTCTTTCGCGGCAACGGCGAGCACCGGTTGGCCGACGAATTGCACGTCGTCGATGGCCAGCAGCGGGTCGCCCGGCATCAATGGGCCGATGTCTTTCAGACCCGGCACGTCTTCGTGGGTAATGGCGATGCGCACGCCTTCGAAGGCGTAGCAGGGCGAGGTGTCGATGCTGATGATTTTCGCGTGGGCGCGGTCCGACATGCGTGCATAAAGGTGCAGCTGGTTCGGAAATTCCAGACGATCATCGATGTACTGCGCCTCACCGGACACGTGCTTGGCGGCGCTGTCGTGCTTGACGCTGCGGCCAACGCCGGTGGTCAGGTCCCTGGCGAACAGTTCAGCCAGTTCAGCTTGAGTTTTCTCTACGCCGTGATGGTTAGACATAAGCGGTCACCCGAGTCTCGATGTGCGGTGTTTGCAGTTCGATGAAGTATTTGCGCAGCAGGTTCTGCGCGCTGAGCAGGCGATATTCCTTGCTGGCGCGGAAGTCCGAGAGTGGTGTGAAGTCTTCGGCCAGTGCGGCGCAGGCACGTTCGACCACGGCGTTGTTGAACGGCGCACCGATCAACACGGCTTCGCAGTGGGCGGCACGTTTCGGGATCGCGGCCATGCCGCCGAACGCCATGCGCGCATCGGTGATTACACCGTTCTCGACGCGCAGATTGAACGCGGCGCAGACGGCGGAGATGTCGTCGTCCAGACGCTTGGAGACTTTGTAGGCACGGAACAACTGCTCGGCGCTGGCGCGCGGCACGATGATCTTTTCGATGAACTCACTTTCCTGGCGCGCGGTGACCTTGTAGTCGATGAAGTAATCTTCCAGGTTCAAGGTGCGGCGGGTTTCACCTTTGCACAGCACGACCTGTGCGCCGAGGGCGATCAGCAGCGGTGGCGAATCACCGATCGGCGAGGCGTTGCCGATGTTGCCGCCGAGGGTGCCCTGGTTGCGGATCTGCAGGGAGGCGAAGCGGTGTAGCAGTTCGCCGAAGTCCGGGTACTCGGTGTTCAGCGCTTCGTAGCAGTCGGAGAGGGCGGTGGCGGCGCCGATTTCGATGCGGTCATCGAAGATTTCGATGCGCTTCATTTCCGCGACATTGCCGACGTAGATCATCACCGGCAAGGTGCGGTGGAACTGCGTGACTTCCAGCGCCAGATCGGTGCCGCCGGCCAGCAGCCGCGCTTGTGGATAAGCGTCATAGAGATCTGCCAGATCAGCCACGGTCAGCGGCACCAGGCAGCGCTTGTCGCCGCTGTTGAGTTCGCCGATATCGGTCGGGGCGATGGTTTTGAGGCGGGCGATGGTCTCGGCTTCGCGGGCATCGAACTGATCCGGTTGCTTGCCACAGCACGACTGCTCGGCCGCGGCGAGGATCGGCCGGTAGCCGGTGCAGCGGCAGAGGTTGCCGGCCAGCGCTTCGTGGGCCTTGGCATGATCCGGTGCATCGCTGTTCTTCTGCAGGGCGAACAGCGACATGACGAAACCTGGGGTGCAGAAACCGCACTGCGAGCCGTGGCACTCGACCATGGCTTTCTGCACGCTGTGCAATTCGCCTTTGTGTTTGAGGTCTTCAACGCTGATCAGTTGTTTTCCGTGCAGCGACGAAACAAAGGTCAGGCACGAATTGAGGCTGCGATAGCGAATGTGTTCGCGGCCGTCGTCATCCGTTTGCAACTCGCCGACCACCACGGTGCAGGCGCCACAGTCGCCGCTGGCGCAGCCTTCTTTGGTGCCGGACTTGCCTACATGTTCGCGCAGGTAATTGAGCACGGTCAGATTCGGGTCCAGGGCGTGCTCGCTACGGAGTTCCTGGTTAAGTAAAAACTGGATCACGGAAGGCCTCGCAGACTCATTATTGTTGTTAACCGACTTGAGCCGAATTTAGCAGGTCTGACTTTTCGGTCAATGGTTTTCTGACTTAAAGGTCAGGAAAAACGGTTTTGTCGATTAACGTGTGCTCTATTGAGTATTGACCCTGAGCGGATCCACTGCTTTTTTTGCTTGAATCGTGCCAAAAACCGTCCTGCGGGCACTCCGCCATGAGCCTGCATTTGCGCTACACTGCGCCGCTTGTGCAGATCGAAGAGTTTGAAGGACAACCATGACGTTCAAGGCGCCGGACAGCCTCGCCGAGCAAATCGCTCACCACCTCGCCGAACGCATCATTCGTGGCGAAATGAAGCCGGGAGAGCGCATTCAGGAACAGAAGGTCACGCTGGCCCTCAATGTCAGCCGCGGATCGGTCCGCGAAGCCCTGCTGATCCTCGAACGCCGCCACCTGATCGCGATTCTGCCGCGACGTGGCGCCCATGTCACCGAACTCACCGCGCACAAGGTGCAGAGCCTGTGCACGCTGATGAGCGAGCTGTACATCCTGCTCGGCAACGCGGTCGCCAATGGCTGGCAGACCCAGGCCGACATGGCGCCGTTCGTGCAGATCCAACAGCGTCTGACTGCCAGTTACGAGCGTCAGGACATCCGCACCTTCGTCGACGACAGCTTCAGCGTGATGCGCGCTGCGTACCCATTCGCCAACAACGCGTACCTGCAAGAGACCGTCGAGAACCTGCAGCCGGCCATGAGCCGTGCGTACTTTCTCGCCCTCGAACAGCGCAAGGCCGAAATGAGCGAGTTCCTCGAGCTGTTCGAACGCCTGCTGGCCGCTGTCCTCGCCCGTGATTTGCCGCAGATCCGCACCGTGCTGACGGCTTACGCCCAGCGCAGCTGCGATCTGGTGGTTTCCGCCCTGACGGTTGCCTGAGCGTGCGGCTAAAGTGCATCAAACTGGCGGGGTTCAAGTCCTTCGTCGACCCGACCACGGTGAACTTCCCCAGTAACATGGCGGCGGTCGTCGGGCCGAACGGTTGCGGCAAGTCGAACATCATCGACGCCGTACGCTGGGTGATGGGCGAAAGCTCGGCGAAAAACCTGCGTGGCGAGTCGATGACCGACGTCATCTTCAATGGCTCGACCAGTCGCAAACCCGTGAGCCAGGCGAGTATCGAACTGGTGTTCGACAACTCCGACGGCACGCTTCTGGGCGAATACGCGGCCTACGCGGAGATTTCCATCCGCCGCAAGGTGACCCGCGACAGCCAGACCACTTATTACCTCAACGGCACCAAATGCCGTCGTCGCGACATCACCGATATCTTCCTCGGCACCGGCCTCGGTCCGCGCAGCTATTCGATCATCGAGCAGGGGATGATCTCCAAGCTGATCGAGTCCAAGCCCGAAGACCTGCGCAACTTCATCGAAGAAGCAGCGGGTATCTCCAAGTACAAGGAGCGCCGGCGCGAGACCGAAAACCGCATCCGCCGTACCCACGAAAACCTCGCGCGTCTGACCGACCTGCGCGAAGAGCTCGAACGCCAGCTCGAACGCTTGCACCGTCAGGCCGAGTCCGCCAAGAAGTATCAGGAATTCAAAGCCGAGGAGCGTCAGCTCAAAGCGCAACTGTCGGCCTTGCGCTGGCAGGATCTCAACGAACAGGTCGGCCAGCGCGAGTCGATCATCGGCACCCAGGAAGTCAGTTTCGAGGCGCTGGTCGCCGAGCAGCGCAATGCCGATGCGGCCATCGAGCGCCTGCGCGACGGACACCATGAACTGTCCGAACGCTTCAATCTGGTGCAAGGGCGCTTCTACTCGGTCGGCGGCGACATCGCCCGGGTCGAGCAGAGCATTCAGCACGGCCAGCAACGCCTGCGCCAGTTGCAGGACGATCTGAAAGAAGCCGAACGCGCGCGCCTGGAAACCGAATCGCACCTGGGCCACGACCGTACGTTGCTGCTGACCCTCGGCGAAGAGCTGGACATGCTCGTGCCCGAGCAGGAGGTCACCAGCGCCGCTGCCGAAGAAGCCGCCGCTGCGCTGGAAGATTCCGAAAGCGTCATGCACGGTTGGCAGGAGCAGTGGGACACGTTCAACCTGACCGCCGCCGAACCGCGGCGTCAGGCCGAAGTGCAGCAGTCGCGTATCCAGCAGCTGGAAACCAGCATGGAGCGCCTCGCTGACCGGCAGAAACGCCTCGGCGAAGAGCGCGCGTTGCTCTCGGCTGATCCGGAAGACGCGGCGATCATGGAGCTCAACGAGCAGCTCGCCGAGTCCGAAGCGACCCTCGAAGATTTGCAGACCAGCGAAGAAGCCCAAGTCGAAAAACTCGAACAACTGCGTCAGGAATTGCAGCAGGCGCTGACCGCGCAGCAACAGGCGCAGGGCGATTTGCAGCGCCTCAACGGTCGTCTCGCGTCTCTTGAAGCCTTGCAGCAAGCCGCGCTGGATCCGGGCACCGGCACCGCCGAATGGCTGAAGGAACACAACCTCACCGAGCGCCCGCGTCTGGCCGAAGGCCTGAAGGTCGAAGCCGGTTGGGAACTGGCGGTGGAAACCGTGCTCGGCGCCGATCTGCAAGCGGTGCTGGTCGACGATTTCAGTGGTTTCGATTTATCCGGTTTCACTCAGGGCGATCTGCGCCTGCTCAGCCCCGGCAATGATGGTGTGCGAGCGGCGGGCAGCTTGCTGGATAAAGTCGACGCGCAGATCGATCTGTCGCCGTGGCTCGGTCAGGTCAAACCGGTCGACAGCCTCGAGCAGGCATTGTCCTTGCGTGGGCAATTGAGCGCCGGCGAGAGCCTGATCAGCCGCGACGGTTACTGGATCGGTCGGCACTTCCTGCGTGTGCGTCGGGCCAGCGAAGCGGAAAGCGGCATGCTCGCTCGTGGTCAGGAAATCGAAGCGCTGCACCTCGAACGCGAGGAGAAAGAAGCCACGGTCGAGGCCATGGAAACCCGTCTGCAAACCCTGCGTGCGCAGCAGCGTCAGCAGGAAAACGGCCGCGAGCATTTGCGCCGTTTGCTGCAAGACGAAGCCCGTTCGCAAGGTGAGTTGAAAGCCCAGTTGTCCGCCGGCAAAGCCAAGGCCGAGCAGTTGACTTTGCGCCGCACGCGTCTTGATGAAGAGTTGGTCGAACTCGGTGAACAACGCGAGCTTGAGCACGAACAGGTTGGCGAAGCGCGCATGCAATTGCAGGAAGCGCTGGATGCCATGGCGCTGGACACCGAGCAGCGCGAATTGCTGCTGGCCCAGCGCGACAGCCTGCGCGAACGCCTCGACCGCGTGCGCCAGGAAGCGCGGCAGCACAAGGATCACGCCCATCAATTGGCGGTGCGCCTCGGCTCGTTGCGCGCGCAGCATGACTCTACGCGTCAGGCGCTGGAGCGTCTGGAAATGCAGGCCGAGCGCCTGACCGAAAAGCGCGAACAGTTGAGTCTGAATCTGGAGGAGGGCGAAGCGCCGCTGGAAGAGTTGCGCCTCAAACTCGAAGAACTGCTCGACAAGCGCATGAGCGTCGACGAAGAACTCAAGACCGCACAAATCGCTCTGGAAGACGCCGACCGCGAATTGCGCGAGGCGGAAAAACGCCGGACCCAGGCCGAGCAGCAATCGCAACTGATCCGCGGCCAGCTCGAACAGCAACGCATGGAATGGCAAGCGCTGACCGTGCGGCGCAAGGCCTTGCAGGATCAACTGCTCGAAGACGGCTACGATCTCAATGGTGTGCTCGCGACATTGACCCCCGAGGCCAGTGAACGCGCCGCCGAAGATGAACTCGAACGGATCAATGCGCGGATTCAGCGCCTGGGCGCGATCAACCTCGCGGCCATCGACGAGTACACGCAACAATCCGAGCGTAAACGTTATCTGGATGCGCAGGACGCCGATCTGGTCGAAGCGCTGGAGACCCTGGAAAACGTCATTCGCAAGATCGACAAGGAAACCCGTAACCGCTTCAAAGATACCTTTGATCAGATCAATGGCGGTTTACAGGCACTTTTTCCAAAAGTTTTCGGTGGCGGGCGCGCGTATTTGGAACTGACGGGCGAAGATCTACTCGATACAGGGGTAACGATCATGGCGCAGCCGCCAGGGAAGAAGAACAGCACCATCCATTTGCTCTCCGGCGGGGAAAAAGCCCTGACCGCGCTGGCACTGGTTTTTGCCATCTTCAAGTTGAACCCGGCGCCGTTCTGCATGCTCGATGAGGTTGACGCGCCACTGGATGACGCTAACGTTGGACGCTACGCACGATTGGTTAAAGAAATGTCGCAGACCGTGCAGTTCATCTATATCACCCACAACAAGATCGCCATGGAAATGGCTGATCAACTGATGGGGGTGACGATGCACGAGCCGGGTTGTTCGCGACTGGTTGCAGTGGATGTCGAGGAGGCGATGGCGATGGTGGACGCCTGAGTCAGCGTGGTGTCGGAAAGGTAATTTGGTGTTGTAGGACTTTTTTACCGGGTTCGACTTGCTGGCCAATCGACATATTCGCGCAAGCCAATGAGACAGACGGTGTAAAGTTGTCTTTGGTCGTGCTAGTTTAATGTCAATTTTTCGTATACGTGGGCAAAACGCCTGTCAGAACATAGAGTTGGCGCCACGTTTTAAAGCGGTTTGCACAGTGTAAACCCCTTATTTTTCAGCATTTTTTATAGAGGCACGGGATTACATGGAAATCGGTCTGCGCGAGTGGCTGATCGTCATCGGCATCATTGTGATAGCCGGTATTCTTTTCGATGGCTGGCGCCGTATGCGCGGCGGCAAGGGAAAACTGAAATTCCGTCTTGACCGAAGTCTGTCCAACCTGCCGGACGAGGACACCAGCGCTGAGCTGTTGGGCCCGGCCCGTGTTCTGGACACGCATAAAGAGCCACAACTGGACGAACACGATCTGCCGTCGGTGAGCATGCCGGCCCGCGAAGCACGCGAGCCTCGCGAATCCGGCTCGAAACGTGGCAAGCGTGGCAGCAAAGGTTCGGCGCAGGGCGACTTGAACCTGGATCTGGATCTGGACGACGGCCCGAGCTTCAGCAGCCGTGACGACGATTTCGTTGAAGACACCAAGCCTGCGCCTGCCGTGGTCGACAAAGACCAGCCGCAAGCCGAAGAAGTGCTGGTGATCAGCGTGATCTGCCGTGACGCTGCCGGCTTCAAAGGCCCGGCGCTGTTGCAGAACATTCTGGAAAGCGGTCTGCGTTTTGGCGAGATGGACATTTTCCACCGCCACGAAAGCATGGCCGGCAACGGCGAAGTGCTGTTCTCCATGGCCAATGCGGTCAAGCCGGGTATCTTCGATCTGGACGACATCGACCATTTCAGCACCCCGGCAGTGAGCTTCTTCCTCGGCCTGCCAGGCCCGCGTCATCCGAAGCAGGCCTTCGACGTGATGGTGGCGGCAGCCCGCAAGCTGTCCCAGGAACTGAACGGCGAGTTGAAAGATGACCAGCGCAGCGTTCTGACCGCGCAAACCATTGAGCATTACCGTCAGCGTATCGTCGAATTCGAACGCCGCGCGTTGACCCAGAAACGCTGATTGAAAAGATTGCCTCATCCCCAAGAGGCAGTCGGCAATATAGATTGAGCAGCCTCGGCTGCTCTTTTGCTTTATGAGAGAACACCCATGACCGCCGCCAAAAACCGCATCCTAGAACTGCGCGCTGAACTCGATCAGCACAACTACCGTTACCACGTCCTCGACGAGCCGAGCATTCCGGACGCCGAGTACGACCGGTTGTTCCACGAGCTCAAGGCGCTGGAAGCGGCCAATCCGGAACTGATCACCAGCGACTCACCGACCCAGCGCGTCGGCAGCGTGGCCCTGACCGCGTTCACCCAAGTGCGTCACGAAGTGCCGATGCTCAGCCTCGGCAATGCCTTCGAAGAAACCGACATGCGCGAGTTCGACCGCCGGGTGACTGAAGGGCTGGATCTGCCGGCCGGTGATCTGTTCGGTGGCGGTGCGGCGGTGGAGTACAGCTGCGAACCGAAGCTCGATGGCCTGGCGGTCAGCCTGCTGTATCAGGACGGCGTATTGGTACGCGGCGCCACGCGCGGCGACGGCACTACCGGTGAAGACATCAGCGTCAACGTGCGCACCGTGCGCAACATCCCGCTGAAGCTGCATGGCGAAGGCTGGCCCGCGACCCTGGAAGTGCGCGGCGAGGTGTTCATGTCCAAGGCCGGTTTCGAGCGCCTCAACGCCTCGCAGTTGGAGGTCGGCGGCAAGACCTTCGCCAACCCGCGCAACGCCGCGGCCGGCAGCCTGCGTCAGCTGGATTCGAAGATCACCGCCAACCGTCCGCTGGAATTCTGCTGCTACGGCATAGGCCAGGTCTCCCACGATATTTCCGACACCCACATCGGCAACCTCAAGCAATTGCAGGCGTGGGGCATGCCGATCAGCCATGAGCTGAAACTGGCCAAAGGCATCGGCGAATGCCTGGATTATTACCGCGACATCGGCGAACGACGTAACGCGCTGGCCTACGAAATCGACGGCGTGGTGTTCAAGGTCAACCGCATCGCCGATCAACGCGAGCTGGGCTTCCGCGCCCGCGAACCGCGCTGGGCGATCGCGCACAAATTCCCGGCGATGGAAGAGCTCACCGAGTTGCTCGACGTGGAATTCCAGGTCGGCCGCACCGGCGCCGTGACTCCCGTGGCGCGGCTGAAACCGGTCAAGGTCGCTGGCGTCACCGTGGCCAACGCCACGCTGCACAACATGGATGAAGTGGCGCGTCTGGGCCTGATGATTGGCGACACCGTGATCATCCGCCGCGCCGGTGACGTGATTCCGCAAGTGGTACAAGTGGTCATGGACCGTCGTCCCGAGAACGCACGGTCCGTGCAGATTCCCGAGAGCTGCCCGGTCTGTGGTTCCCACGTCGAGCGCACGCAACTGGTCAAGCGCAGCAAAGGCAAGGAAACCATCAGCGAAGGTGCGGTGTACCGCTGCGTCGGCCGTCTGGCCTGTGGTGCGCAACTGAAACAGGCGATCATCCACTTCGTGTCGCGCCGCGCCATGGACATCGAAGGTCTCGGCGACAAGAGCGTCGAGCAACTGGTTGACGAAGGTCTGGTCAGTTCGCCGGCCGATCTGTATGCGCTGAAATTCGACGATATTGTCGATCTGGAAGGCTTCGCCGAGGTGTCCAGCAACAAACTGCTGGCGGCGATCGAAGACAGCAAGAAGCCGGGGCTGGCGCGTTTCATCTACGCCCTCGGCATTCCCGATGTCGGCGAAGAGACGGCCAAGGTCCTGGCGCGCTCGCTCGGTTCGCTGGAGCGTGTGCAGCAGGCGTTGCCGCAAGTCTTGACCTACCTGCCGGACGTCGGGTTGGAAGTGGCTCATGAGATTCACAGCTTCTTTGAAGATGCGCACAACCAGCAGGTGATCGCCGAGCTGCTGGGGCACGGTCTGCAGATTCAGGATCAGGGCGAGTTGGGTGCCGAGTTCGCGGCCAGCACCACGCTGGGTGGCTTCCTCGACAAGCTGCACATTCCTTCGGTTGGCCCGGGTGGCGCGCAGAAACTGGCGGACAAGTTTGGCTCGCTGGAAGCGGTGATGAATGCTGACTGGCTGGATATGCGTCAGGCCTTGCCGGAGAAGCAGGCGAATTCGGTGCGCGAGTTTTTTGCTGCTCCTGAACATCGTCAATTAGCTGAAGAGTCCGAGAAACAACTGCGTGATTTCGGCATGCACTGGCAGAGCGAGAAGAAAGTCGTCGAAGGTTTGCCGCTGTCCGGCGAGACCTGGGTGCTGACCGGCAAGGTTGAGTTGATGAGCCGTGATGTCGCCAAGGAGCATCTGGAAAGCCTCGGCGCCAAGGTCGCTGGTTCGGTGTCGGCGAAGACTCATTGTGTGGTCGCGGGCCCCGGCGCCGGTTCCAAGCTGACCAAGGCCAATGAGCTGGGTGTAAAAGTGATGGACGAAGAAACCTTCATCGCCTTCCTCAAAACCCACGGCCTGAACGTTTGATCGTTCCCACGCTCCCGCGTGGGAATGCCGCCCCGGACGCTTCGCGTCCGCTGTGACGCAGAGCGTCACTGGATGTACTCCCACGCAGAGCGTTGGAACGATCAGCCCGCGGGAATGATCTAGTCTTGGCAAGCCCCAGGGAGAGATCGCCATGTACCGCTTTTTCGAGCAACTCAGTTCTCGCATCGTCGCGCCGTTCATGGGCGAATCTTCACGCAACAGTAAAATCTGGCCGTGCCGCTGCGGCCAGTCACTGTTCTTTCGCAACAGCCAGTGCCTGGCCTGCAATGCGGCGCTGGGCTATCAGCCTGAAGAAAGTCGCATCACTTCATTGTCGCCCGGTCTGGAGGAGGGCACCTGGACGCTGGATGCCGATCCTGATGCCGGACTCTTTCGCCGCTGTGCCAACCTCGACACCCCCGCCGCCTGCAATTGGCTGCTTGCCGCCCATGTTGATGATGCCTTGTGCGTCGCCTGCAGCCTCAATCGCACTATTCCCGATCTGTCCGCCCCGGAAAATCCCGAGCGCTGGCGCAAAGTCGAAATCGCCAAGCGGCGCCTCGTCGCGCAATTGATCACCCTCGGCCTGCCGGTCATCCCGAAAAGCGTGGATGAAGACACCGGCCTGGCCTTCGACTTCATCGGCGTCGACCTTGAAGGCAACGCGCCGATGACCGGTCACGCCAACGGCCTGATCACCCTCGACATCAAAGAAGCCGACGACGCCCACCGTGAGCAGGTGCGGGCGGCGATGCATGAACCCTATCGCACGCTGCTCGGGCATTTCCGGCATGAGGTCGGGCATTACTATTGGGATCGGCTGATTGCCAACGGGCCGTGGCTCGAAGCCTTTCGCAGCCTGTTTGGCGATGAACGCGCCAGCTACGCCGAAGCGCTCGACCGTCACTACCAGCAGGGCGCGCCGCTAGACTGGCCGCAGCATTACGTCAGCGCCTACGCGACCATGCACCCGTGGGAAGACTGGGCGGAAACCTGGGCGCATTACCTGCACATGATGGACGCAGTGGACACAGCGTTGGGCTTCGGCATGAGTGCGCGGGAAATGGATTTCGACTACCAGCCGTTTCCGCCCAGCACCCTGTACGACCCACAGCACCCCGGCGGCGCGGCATTCCTGTCGTTCGTCAACGCGTGGATCGAGCTGGCGGGCATGCTCAACGAGTTATCGCGCAGCATGGGCCAGCCGGATTTCTACCCGTTCGTGCTGCCGGCGGCGGCGATTGCCAAGCTGCACTTCATCCATCTGGTGATCCAGCAGGCGGGCGGCAGGGCAGACGAGGTGCTCCAGGCGCAATAGCAAGTGCTTGAAGCCCTTCATATTTTTTATCTGAAACCAACGGTTGTAACTTCGCTTCAGATAGGTACAATGGCGCGGCTCGCCGACAGGTGAGTGTCGTTATGGTGACCCCATCGGTCCCCCCGCAACGATTACCCGTGAACCTGGTCAGAGCCGGAAGGCAGCAGCCACAGCGGGAACATTGTGTGCCGGGGTGTGGCTGGTGGGGTTACCACCTTAACGAACATCGAAGGCTTCAACAGAACTGCATGGGTTTCGCCCACTGCGGTTTTTTTATGCCTGCGATTTGAGGCTTCGCGCCAGCCCCTGTGGGAGCGAGCCTGCTCGCGAAGGCTGCATCCCCAATGCCTGTTCGGCCATCGTTGCGCAACAGTGGCATACTCCACCGTCTTGCTGCGCGCGTCGTTGACAAGTTCGCGCCCTGGCTACGAGGTTGTATGCACCCGGAACATCACGATTTATCCACCGCCGTTTATTTGCCCGTGACGGATGAAACCTGCACGAGCCTGTTGCAGCCCGAGGGCGCGAAAACCCTCGGCGAGCTGACGGATGCGCAACTGGCCGCGGTGCTGGTCATCCAGAATCTGGCCCAGGCGGCCGAAAAGGATCTCAACGCCGCAGCGGCGGAGAAGGTCCTGGCCAGGCTGATCGCGTGGGCGGTCGATGGCCGGGCAGGGTTATTGTCCGAGGCGCAGCGACTGTTCGATCCCCGCCAGTTGTACTTCGGGCTGAACGCCATCCGGCGACTGAACCTGCGGCTGCTGTTGGCCGACGAAGTCTCGGCGCAGGATTATCTGCTGCCCGATGGCAAATGGGATAACGAGTTCAAGACGCGCCACCACGCCGCCAACAATCCGTTCAGCCAACAGATGATCAGCCCCATCCAGCGCGAGCGCTGGCTGAGCGCTGCTCAAGACAAACTGGTCAGGACCTTCCGCGCCAATCTGGACGAAGACCTGCACGTGCAGGGCTACGCCGGGATCGGCAAGAGCCATCTGCTCGGGGCCTTGACCGAGTGCCTGGACCCCAGGAAAACCCTGCTGCTGGCGCGCACCCCGGAAAAACTCGCGACCCTCTGCCAGCGCATGGGCGTGACCGCTGACCGCAAGCCCGGCATCACCTTCGAAGCCTTCGCGCGCGGGCTGATTCACGGCCGCAAACCGCAGCCGGCAGGCGCGGGCGGCAGATTGGCGAGCAAGCAGAAGGTGGCGCAGGAGCTGAATATCCTCGGCTTTCGCGGCCATGATGGGCAACGCACCTTCAACGTTTGCCTGGAAACCCTCGAGCGCTACTGTCAGTCCCGGGACTACAGCCTGAGCGCCCAGCATCTGCCGTATTTCCAGCTGTCGTTGTCCAGTCTCGAATCCAAGGTGCTGCTGGAATATTCCAGCCGCGTCTGGACTTACCTCGAGGCCAACCCGGCATGGGGCCGACAGACTGGCTTCGAAGCATTGTTGTTGATCAAGCGCGCGGGTCTGGCCGGCTGCGTGGTGCCGCCTCGCTATACTCACGTGCTGATCGACGAGAGTCAGGACATTCCCGCCTCGCTGCTGCAGATCATCGAACGCGGCCGCCAGGTGCTGATCACCTTGGGCGATGAGTACCAGCACGCCAGCCGCGATCTGGTCAGAAGAAAGCGCGAAGTGCGCCAGAGCGATATCACCTATTCGGTCCGCTCGGGGCGTAACGTCGAGCGTCTGGTCAATCCGCTGATTTCCCGGCACTCGGAAAAGACCAAGGTGCCTTTCGAAGGCGCGCGCGAGGCGGACGTCGGTATCGAGTTTTATCCACAGGGCTTTGTGCCGCCTGAAGGTTGCGTGGTGCTGACGGCGTCAGCGTGGGACACGATGCAGTGGGCCATGCAATTGCACGATGCCAATTGCTTGTTCAGCTTTGCCGACATGCAAGCGCAGCGCGACCTCGAACACTTCATGACCACCGCCATCGAGCTGTTCAGGGTCGACTTCTACAGTGCCGAGCACAGCGAGAAGGGGCCGCATCGGTATTTCAGCGACTTGCCCGACTGGCATCAGGTGCGCGATGCCAATCAGTTCGACGAGGCGTTTCTGTGGGTCGAGGCCGAGTTGCAAAAGGGCTTCAAGGTGGCGGATCTGACCCGCCTGAACCGGATGATCGGTGGCCCCGGCAAAAGCTGTCTGCTGATGCAAGCGCAGGACGCGGGCGGCATGGAGTTCGACCGGGTGCTGCTGACGCCCGAGCTGCTGACCAACGTCAAGTTCAAGGACGCCTATGCGTTCGATGAGCGGATCTGCGCCGTGTACATCGCCATCTCCCGCGCCCGACAACAGCTTTATCTGCCGTACGACGTGGTCGAATGGATCGAGTTTCACGACTACCAGAAATTCCGCGAGTCGCACGGCTACTGATTGCCTGGCGACAATCCCCTGTAGGAGTGAGCCTGCTCGCGATGGCGTCATATCAGTTGACATCAATGTCGGCTGAACCACCGCTATCGCGAGCAGGCTCACTCCTACAGGGGTTATGGGGTGTTTTCAGAGGATCCGGTATACAACCGAATAATGTCATCAATCTCCCCCGACATTTTCATCCGCAGCAACGTACGCAAGATCCGCTGCACCGGCACCTGCGGGTCATTCCTCACGTAACAGCCGACATGCTGCTCCTGCAGCACCGCCACCCCGTGCAACTGCTGTCCGGACAGCAGGCGCTGGTTGAACCAGTCCAGCGTCCATTGATTGCTTACGGCGTAGCGGTAACGGCCGGCCAGCAGTTTTTCCAGTACCTGATCCTGATTGCGTGCGTCTTCGCGCAGTAGTTTGTCGGCGTCGAACAGCGGTTGCAGGGTCGGGTAAATGTAGCCGAGCACGGTGCCGATCGATTGGCGGGAGAGGTCGGCGGGATCGACATCGGGCGATTGATCCTGGCGGCTGATCAGCAGGTCGCGCTGGAACAGCAGCGGAATGCTCCAGAGGTAATCCCCGGACTGATTCGGCAGCCATGATTGTGCGGCATAGCAGCGCACATCGACTTCACCGCGCTCCATGGCGTTCTGTACCCGGGCGCGTGGCAGCACGTGAAATTCCGCCGGTACGCCGACCTGGGTCGCCAGGCTGAGCATCATGTCGTGGAGGATGCCCTGGGTGGGTCGGCCGCGTTCCAGCTGCACCATCGGCATCGCCCAGCTGTCGGCCACGACGAAGCGCAGCGGCGGTTCGGACGCGTTCACGCTCAGACTGATCGCCAATATTGCTCCCAAGGCCCAACGCATAAATGCTCCGATGAGTCCCGATCCCGAGCTGATATTTCCCCGCCAACAGCAGCTTAGCCAGATTAGACGAGCACACCGGATGCAATTTTGCCCTTGCTCCGCTAGCATTAGCCGCTTCAGCTTCCTTCGTTGCGACGGTTTTCGATGAGTTATCAGGTTCTTGCACGTAAATGGCGTCCGCGCTCGTTCCGCGAAATGGTCGGCCAGACCCATGTGCTCAAGGCTCTGATCAATGCCTTGGACAGCCAGCGGCTGCACCACGCCTACCTGTTCACCGGTACGCGCGGGGTCGGTAAGACCACCATTGCGCGGATCATTGCCAAATGCCTGAACTGTGAAACAGGTATCACTTCCAGCCCCTGCGGCGAGTGTTCGGTGTGTCGTGAAATCGATGAGGGCCGGTTCGTTGACCTGATCGAGATCGACGCCGCGAGCCGGACCAAGGTCGAAGACACCCGCGAACTGCTCGACAACGTGCAGTACGCCCCGAGCCGTGGGCGCTTCAAGGTCTACCTGATCGACGAAGTGCACATGCTCTCCAGCCATTCCTTCAATGCGCTGCTGAAAACCCTTGAAGAGCCGCCGCCGTACGTCAAGTTCATCCTGGCGACGACGGATCCGCAGAAACTTCCGGCAACGATTTTGTCGCGCTGCCTGCAGTTCTCCCTGAAGAACATGACGCCGGAGCGCGTGGTCGAGCATTTGACCCACGTGCTGACGGCCGAAAGCGTGCCGTTCGAAGACGACGCGCTGTGGCTGCTCGGTCGCGCCGCTGACGGTTCGATGCGGGACGCCATGAGTCTGACCGATCAGGCCATCGCCTTCGGTGAAGGCAAGGTTATGGCCACCGACGTGCGGGCGATGCTCGGCACGCTGGATCACGGTCAGGTCTATGACGTGCTGCATGCGTTGATCGAAGGCGATGCCAAAGCGTTGCTCGAAGCCGTGCGCCACCTGGCCGAGCAAGGCCCGGACTGGAACGGCGTGCTCTCGGAAATTCTCAACGTGTTGCACCGTGTCGCCATCGCCCAAGCGCTGCCGGAAGGCGTCGACAACGGCCATGGCGACCGTGATCGGGTGTTGGCGCTGGCTCAGGCGCTGCCGGCCGAAGATGTGCAGTTCTATTACCAGATGGGCCTGATCGGCCGCCGCGACTTGCCGCTGGCGCCGGATCCCCGTGGCGGTTTCGAAATGGTCCTGCTACGGATGCTGGCCTTCCGGCCGGCGGACACCGCGGACGCCCCGAGGCAACCGCTAAAGCCAGTGGGGATCAGCCAGGCCACAGTTGATTCCGCAAACTCAGTGGCTGCCGCGCCGAAGGTTGCGCCGGTAGTCGCTGCGGCTATTGCGCTGACGCCTGCACCGGTTGTTGCCCCAGCGCCAGTGGCGACCCCGGAACCCGTGCCTGCCGTGGTAGCTGAGTCCGCGCCTGCGCCAGAACCGCAGCCAGAGCCCGAGCCGGTCGTCGCCGAAGAGGTCGTCGATCTGCCGTGGAACGATCCGGTCGAACCCGAGCCAGAATCCGCGCAGCAACCGGCCGTCGAACCGGTGCTGGAAACCACCGCCGAGCAGCCCGAGTTGCCGCCGATGCCGCTGCCAACCCCGGACAGCGTCGTCCCGGAGGCACCTGAGTGGGCCGCTGCGCCGATTCCCGAGCCGTCGGTCGCCGACGTCGATGCCGCCACACCGGGCATGGACCTGGACGACGAGCCACCGCTGGACGAAGACTACATTGAGCCGGACATGGATTCGGCTTACAGCTACCTCGACGACCTGGCCAGTGAACACACCGCCGAGCCGGCCCCGGAACCCGAACCGGAGCCTGCCGCCGCACCGGCTACCGGTCTGGCGTTGCAATGGCTGGAAATGTTCCCGCAACTGCCGATCTCCGGCATGACCGGCAGCATCGCCGCCAACTGCACGCTGATCGCGGTCGATGGCGATCATTGGCTGATGCACCTGGACCCGGCGCACAGTGCACTGTTCAACGCCACGCAACAGCGGCGCCTGAACGATGCGCTGAACCAGTTCCACGGCCGTCCGCTGACCTTGACCATCGAGCTGATCAAGCCCGAGCAGGAAACCCCGGCGCAGGCCGCGTCCCGCCGTCGGGCCAACCGTCAGCGCGAAGCGGAGGAATCGATCCACGGTGATCCGTTCATCCAGCAGATGGTTCAGCAGTTCGGTGCGGTCGTGCGACACGATACTATTGAACCTGTCGACGCTCTGGTCGCTCAGGGCTAATAACTGAAGGCGCTCGGCGTGCAATCGCCGGGCGCTGTTTTGATCCAAGTACTTTTGAGGTGATTCCCATGATGAAAGGTGGCATGGCCGGCCTGATGAAGCAGGCGCAGCAGATGCAGGAAAAAATGGCCAAGATGCAGGAAGAACTGGCCAACGCCGAAGTCATCGGCAAGGCCGGTGGCGATATGGTCACCGTGGTGATGACCGGTCGTCACGACGTGAAAAGCGTCAGCATCGACCCAAGCCTGGTTGAAGGCCTGAGCGAAGACGACAAGGAAATGCTGGAAGCCGTGGTCGCCGCCGCCGTCAACGACGCCGTGCGCAAGATCGAAGCCAACAGTCAGGAAAAAATGGGCAGCATGACCGCCGGCATGAACCTGCCAGCGGGTATGAAACTGCCATTCTGATTCGCCATTGCGCGGCAGATGAGCTACACAAAATGCCAGGCATCACGCCTGGCATTTTTGTTTTTGGCATTGGGCTCCTGCGGTGTTTGACAGATTGCTATCGCGAGCAGGCTCACTCCTACAGTTGAAATGCGTTCCTCTGTAGGAGTGAGCCTGCTCGCGATCAATCCAACTCGGTCCACCTGAAGAAACATCGAACCCGCTACCGCCACAAAGGTCTGCTCCCTATACCGCTGAATTCCCCCATTCACAGGAGACGCTGACATGTCCGACCCTCTGACCCTCAATCAACGCTTCGTCCTGGCCTCGCGCCCGGTTGGTGCGCCGACCCCGGAAAATTTCCGTCTGGAGCGCGAAGCGTTGCCGGACCTCGAAGACGGTCAGGTGTTGCTGAAAACCCTGTACCTGTCGCTCGACCCGTATATGCGCGGGCGCATGAGTGACGCGCCATCCTACGCCGCGCCGGTACAGATCGGCGAAGTGATGACCGGTGGAGCTGTCAGCCGTGTCGAAGATTCGCGTCATCCAAAATTCCACCAGGGTGATCTGGTGGTCGGCCTCACCGGTTGGCAGAGCCACAGCATCAGCGACGGGCGCAACATCATTCCGATCCCGTCCGGCCTGCCGAGCCCGTCAATGGCCCTCGGTGTGCTGGGCATGCCGGGGATGACTGCGTACATGGGCCTGATCGACATTGGTCAGCCGAAGGAGGGCGAAACTCTCGTCGTTGCCGCTGCGTCCGGCGCGGTTGGCTCGGTGGTCGGTCAGGTGGCGAAAATCAAGGGCCTGCGCGCCGTCGGTGTGGCCGGCGGCGCCGACAAATGCCAATACGTGGTCGAGGCGCTGGGTTTTGATGCCTGCATCGATCACAAGGCGCCGGACTTTGCCGAACAACTGGCCAAGGCTTGCCCGAAAGGCATCGACATCTATTTCGAGAACGTCGGCGGGCACGTATTCGATGCCGTGGTGCCGCTGCTCAACCCCAAGGCACGGATTCCACTGTGTGGGCTGATTGCCGGCTACAACGCTTCTGAAGCGCCGAAAGGCCCGGATCGTCTGCCGATGCTGCAACGCACGCTGCTGACCAAGCGCGTGCGCATTCAGGGCTTCATCGTGTTTGATGACTATGGTGATCGTCAGCCGGAGTTCATCAGTCACATGGTGCCGTGGGTGCGCGATGGCAAGGTGAAGTTCCGCGAGGACGTGGTGGAAGGCCTGGAGCAGGCCCCCGAGGCGTTTATCGGTCTGCTGGAGGGGCGCAACTTCGGCAAACTGGTGGTGAAGGTCGCCCAGGACTGAGCATTTGACGCTGGCCGGAGGCGCGGGTATAAACCGCGTCTCGTTGTTTTGTCGGACTTTTTACCCATGAGCTTCAGCCCTTTGATTCGCCAACTGATCGACGCCCTGCGAACCTTGCCGGGCGTGGGTCAGAAAACCGCCCAGCGCATGGCGTTGCAGTTGCTCGAGCGTGATCGCAGCGGCGGCACGCGCCTGGCGCAAGCCTTGAGCCAGGCCATGGAAGGGGTCGGTCATTGCCGTCAGTGCCGCACGCTGACCGAAGACGATCTGTGCCCGCAATGCGCCGATACCCGCCGCGACGACACGCTGCTGTGCGTGGTGGAAGGGCCGATGGACGTGTATGCGGTGGAGCAGACCGGTTTCCGTGGCCGCTACTTCGTGCTCAAGGGCCATCTGTCGCCGCTCGACGGTCTGGGGCCTGAGGCGATTGGTATTCCGCAGTTGATGACGCGGATTGAAGAGGCGGGCACCTTTACCGAAGTCATCCTCGCCACCAATCCGACGGTGGAAGGTGAGGCCACGGCGCATTACATCGCTCAGCTTCTCGCCAACAAAGGCCTGATCGCCTCGCGTATTGCCCACGGCGTGCCGCTGGGCGGTGAGCTGGAGCTGGTGGATGGCGGGACGCTGGCGCATTCGTTTGCCGGGCGTAAACCGATTTCCCTCTGAGTTATAGGGTGTCTGAACAGACGCCTTCGCGAGCAAGCCCGCTCCCACAGTTGATCGCGTTCATTCAGATTGAATGCGGTCCAATGTGGGAGCGGGCTTGCTCGCGAATGGGCCTCCCTCGGTTCATCTGATTCGCACAATTGTATTGAAAACCAAGCAAGCGCTCGGTTAACGTCGGCGAACCCTTCGATGGAGCTCGCCCATGCCTGCCTTCCAGGAATACTTCGATCCCAGCCACCAAATGGTCCGCGACAGCGTCAGGCGCTTCGTCGAACGCGAGATCCTGCCGGACATCGATGGGTGGGAAGAAGCCGAAAGCTTCCCTCGCGAGCTGTACCTGAAAGCCGGGGCAGCGGGGATTCTCGGCATCGGTTATCCCCAAGCGCTGGGCGGCAGCCACGAAGGTGATCTGTTCGCCAAGATCGCCGCCAGTGAAGAGTTGATGCGCTGCGGCTCCGGCGGCCTGGTGGCCGGGTTGGGTTCGCTGGATATCGGTCTGCCACCGATCGTCAAATGGGCACGGCCCGAAGTGCGCGAGCGTGTCGTCCCGCCAGTACTCAGCGGCGAGAAAATCAGCGCCCTGGCGGTCACCGAACCCGGCGGCGGCTCGGACGTCGCCAACCTGCAAACCCGCGCTGTGCGTGACGGCGATGTCTATCGGGTCAGCGGCAGCAAGACCTTCATCACCAGCGGCGTGCGCGCCGACTTCTACACCGTCGCGGTGCGCACTGGCGCGCCGGGTTTCGGCGGCATCAGTCTGTTGCTGATCGAGAAGGGCACCCCGGGCTTCAGCGTAGGCCGCCAGTTGAAGAAGATGGGCTGGTGGGCCTCGGACACCGCTGAACTGTTCTTCGACGACTGCCGGGTGCCTGTGGGCAATCTGATCGGTGCCGAAAACATGGGCTTCGCCTGCATCATGGGCAATTTCCAGAGCGAACGGCTGGCGCTGGCGCTAATGGCCAACATGACCTCACAGCTGGCGCTTGAAGAGGCCCTGAACTGGGCGCGCGAGCGTGAGGCGTTCGGCAAACCGATCGGCAAATTCCAGGTGATCAAGCATCGGCTGGCCGAAATGGCCACGGCGCTGGAAGTGTCGCGGGAGTTCACCTACCGGCAGGCGGCGAAGATGGCGGCGGGGCAGAGCGTGATCAAGGAGATTTCAATGGCCAAGAACGTTGCCACAGACACCTCGGACCGGATCACCAGCGATGCGGTGCAGATTCTCGGTGGGCTGGGTTACATGCGCGAGAGTCTGGTGGAGCGGCTGTATCGGGATAATCGCATTCTGTCGATTGGCGGCGGGACGCGGGAAGTGATGAACGAGATCATCAGCAAGCAGATGGGGCTTTAGGTTTTGCAGTGAGGCTACTGGCCTCATCGTGAGCAGGCTCACTCCTACAGGGGAACGCATTCCAAACGGTAGGAGTGAGCCTGCTCGCGATGGCGGCCTGAAGGACGACGCTTATTGTTCTGCGAGAGAAAACTGCGTCAGGCAGAACGTCGGGATGCCCATGTCTTCAAGACGCTGCGACCCACCCAGCTCCGGCAGATCAATGATCGCCGCTGCCTCATGCACCCGCGCACCCATGCGGCGGATCAGGTTGGCGGCTGCGATCAGCGTACCGCCAGTGGCGATCAAATCATCGAACATCACTACCGAATCGCCTTCACACAGGCTGTCGGCGTGCACTTCCAGGAACGCTTCGCCGTACTCGGTCGCGTAACCCTCGGCCAGCACGTCCGCCGGCAGTTTGCCTTGCTTGCGGAACAGTACGAGTGGCTTGTTCAACTGGTAGGCCAGCACCGAACCGATCAGGAAACCGCGCGCATCCATCGCGCCGATGTGGGTGAAGTCGGCTTCCACATAGCGGTGGGCGAAGCTGTCCATCACCAGGCGCATGGCCTTCGGCGATTGAAACAACGGGGTGATGTCGCGAAAGATCACGCCCGGTTTCGGGAAGTCGATCACGGGGCGGATCAGGGATTTGATGTCGAAGGAGTCGAAGACCATCGTCGAGGTGTCCTGGCAGGGCTGCAAACGGCGCAGTATACCCGCGGCTGAATCGCTTCGCTCAACCGCGGATCGAGATCAGCCTTCGAGTGAGCCGCCGGCCAGGGCGCAGAGCTGGATCGGATCGAGGATGTGGATCTCCTTGCCCTCGGCGGCAATCAGTTCGTTCTGCTGGAAGCGCGTGAACACCCGGGACACGGTTTCCACCGCGAGGCCCAGGTAGTTGCCGATTTCGTTACGCGACATGCTCAGGCGGAACTGGTTGGCCGAGAACCCGCGAGCGCGGAAACGGGCCGACAGGTTGACCAGGAACGTGGCGATGCGCTCATCGGCGGTTTTCTTCGACAACAGCAGCATCATTTGCTGGTCGTCACGGATTTCGCGGCTCATCACGCGCATCAACTGACGGCGCAACTGTGGCAGTTGCAGGGCCAGTTCGTCGAGGCGTTCGAACGGAATTTCGCAGACCGAAGTGGTTTCCAGGGCCTGGGCCGATACCGGGTGTTTTTCGGTGTCCATGCCAGACAGACCGACCAGTTCGCTCGGCAGGTGGAACCCGGTGAGCTGCTCTTCGCCGGAATCGCTCAGGCTGAAGGTCTTGAGGGCGCCGGAGCGTACTGCATAAACGGAATCGAAGGTGTCACCCTGGCGGAACAGGAACTCGCCTTTTTTCAGCGGGCGGCCACGTTTAACGATTTCGTCCAGCGCATCCATGTCTTCCAGATTCAGAGAAAGTGGCAGGCAGAGAGGGGCCAGGCTGCAATCCTTGCAATGGGCCTGGTTATGAGCGCGCAGTTTGACTGGCTCGGACATTTCTTAAATCCTTGTGGGAAAACACACATAAGACGTAAGGGTAACCCACGGGAGGACATTCAGGCCAGTCCATGGCGACTTTGTCCCACGGGCGTAAAGCCGCAGTGCAAGTGGCCGATAAAGGGGTATCACCACGTATGCAAGGAACCGCTTCGATGGCCGCCATTGACACGCTGAACCCCGGTAACAGTGGCGTTGCGTCTGTGCCGAACACCGCCAAGGCTGGCACCGGCGCTGAGCACAATGCCGACACGTCGCTGTTGGCAACCCCGACCTTGGTCGAGGGCGTCAAAGTGTCGCTGTCCAATGCCTCCATCGAAAAAGCCTTCAGCGCCGGGGGCGAGAACAGCGACATCGAAGACAGCGGCTTGCCCGAGAACGTCCAGCAATTGCTGAAGATGATCCGCAAACTGCAAAAAGAGATCGCCGAGAAGAAAGCCCGGATGGCCGCGGTCATGGCCGACAGGCGGCTGTCCAACGAAGAAAAGGTCAACATGCTCGCCGCGCTGCGCGGTGCCATCGCCGCGTTGAACACAGGCCTGATCAGCGCCAATCTTGCCCTGTCCAAAGTCATGGATCAGTCCGGTCTTTCCACCGAGCAAAACCTCAAGCTTGGCTCACTGCTGACAAAGAACTAGATCACCCGCGAGAAACGCTGACGGTTCTGCTGTTCCAGATACGCGTCAAACACCATGCACACCGAACGTACCAGCAGGCGTCCGGCCGGCAGTACTTCAATTCTTTCGCGATCCAGCGTGATCAGGCCATCGTTGGCCATGCCTTGCAGTTGTGGCCACAGCGCGCCGAAATAACCCTGAAAATCGATGTTGAACGCTTGCTCGATCGCGGCGAACTCGAGGCTGAAAGTGCAGATCAGTTGCTGGATCACCGCGCGGCGCAGGCGGTCGTCGGCGTTGCACACCAGGCCCCGACTGGTCGCCAGTTGCGCGGCGGCGAGGGTGTTCTGGTATTGGTTGAGGTCACTGCTGTTCTGGCAGTACAGGTCACCGATCTGGCTGATCGCCGACACCCCAAGCCCAATCAAGTCGCAATGCCCGTGCGTGGTATAGCCTTGAAAGTTGCGTTGCAGGGTCTGTTCTTCCTGAGCAATCGCCAGCTCATCGTCGGGCAGGGCGAAGTGATCCATGCCGATGTAGCGGTAACCGGCGGCGGTCAGTTGTTCGATGGTGCGCTGGAGCATTTCCAGTTTTTGCGCCGGGCTCGGCAGCTCGTTGCTGTTGATCCGCCGCTGTGGCATGAAGCGCTCTGGCAGGTGCGCATAGTTGAACACTGAGAGCCGGTCCGGTTGCAGGCTGATGACTTCGTCGACGGTGTGCGCGAAGTTCTCCGGCGTCTGCTTCGGCAGGCCGTAGATCAGGTCGATGTTGATCGATCGAAATTGCAGGGTGCGCGCCGCGTCGATCACCGCGCGGGTTTCTTCCAGACTTTGCAGGCGATTGACTGCGCGTTGCACCGCCGGATCGAGGTCCTGCAGGCCGATGCTGACCCGGTTGAACCCCAGCTCGCGCAACAGGCCCATGGTCGACCAGTCGGCCTCGCGCGGGTCGATCTCGATGCCGTAGTCACCGGAATCGTCATCCAGCAGATTGAAGTGCTTGCGCAGGTGCGCCATCAACTGCCGCAATTCGTCGTGGCTGAGGAAGGTTGGGGTGCCACCGCCGAAGTGCAGTTGCTCGACCTTCTGCGCCGGTTCCAGGTGGTAGGCAATCAACTGGATTTCCTGCTCCAGCCGTTGCAGATACGGCTGTGCACGGCCGCGATCCTTGGTGATGACTTTGTTGCAGGCGCAGTAGTAGCAAATGTTCGCGCAGAACGGCACGTGCACATACAGCGATAAGGGGCGCAGCGCTTTGCGGCTGTCGCGCAGGGCATGGAACAGGTCGAAGGTGCCGACCTGACTGTTGAATTGCATGGCCGTCGGGTACGAGGTGTAGCGCGGCCCCGCCAGGTCGTAGCGGCGGATCAGATCAGTGTCCCAACGAATGGCGTCGAGCATGCGGGCATTCCCCGGATAGGCTGGCAGTGTGGCGAGTCTAGGGGAGGGCGCGCGGGGGCATCTTGATTTGCATCAACGGCTGCGGGTAGTGACTGCTTTGTGGTGAGGGGATTTATTGTGGTGAGGGGATTTAGCGAAACGTCGCACCGCCCCGATCGACTGCGAAGCAGTCGTAAACCTGTTTGCACTGTATGAATGGAGGAATGCAGGGGAGCGCTTCGCACCCCATCGGGGATAAATCCCCTCACCACAATGGATCTTCTCAGGGCTTTGATCGGGTCAGTGACCCATCAACCAATGCTGATGCGGGCCGGGCAAGGTCCAGATCCCGAACAGAATCACCAGCAAGCCACCGGCCATGCGCACGCTGCGCTTGCGCAACAGCGCGGTCACCCGCTCGGCGGCAAGGCCGGTGGCGAGCAAAACCGGCCAGGTCCCCAAGCCGAACGCGAGCATCAACAACGCACTGTCCAGCGCATTGCCCTGGCTCGCCGACCACAGCAGCGTGCTGTAAACCAGTCCGCACGGCAGCCAGCCCCACAGCGCGCCGAGCAACAGGGCGCGCGGCAGACTCGACACCGGCAGCAAACGGTTGGCCACCGGCTGGATGTAACGCCACAAGCCACGGCCGAGGCTTTCGATGCGGGTCAGGCCGCTCCACCAGCCTGCCAGATACAGGCCCATGGCGATCAGCAGCAACCCGGCGAGGATGCGCATGAACATCGCTGCCGGGCTGTTCGCCACCGCCCAGCCGGCCAGGCCGATCAGCAGGCCGGCAGCGGCGTAACTGAGGATGCGTCCGAGGTTGTACGCCAGCAGCAAGCGAAAACGCCGGCTGCGCTGCTCCTTGGGAATCGCCAGGGTCAGCGCGCCCATCAGACCGCCGCACATGCCCAGACAATGACCGCCGCCGAGCAGGCCGAGGATCAGGGCCGAAACCAGCAGGGGCGCCAGCTCAAGCATGGGGTGGCGCCTTGTCCTGCGGTTTGTCGGACTTGGCTTCGTCCACGGCAGCGGTGTGGTTCGGGTCCTGATCATCGAACAGGATGCTGTGGGCCGGGCCGTCGAGGTCGTCGTACTGACCGCTGTCCACCGCCCAGAAGAAGATGTACACGGCGATGGCCACGATCAGCAGGGCAGCGGGGATCATCACGTAAAGGGCTGGCATCGGTACTCCAGGCTCGCGCGGCTCAAGCCGGCAACGGGCGGGTTTCTGAACGGATGCCTACGACCGGCGCACTCGGCAGACGAGTCAGGCGCAGGGCGTTGAGCACCACGGTCAACGAACTGATCGACATGCCGACTGCGGCCCATACCGGGGTGATCCAGCCGAGGGCGGCGAACGGCAACATGAGGCCATTGTACAGCCCCGCCCACAGCAGGTTCTCGATGATTACCCGGCGGGTGCGCCGTGCCAGTGTGAAGGCCTGCACCAGTGCGTCGAGGCGATTGGACAGCAGCACCGCATCGGCACTGGTTTTCGCCAGGTCGGTGGCCGAACCCATGGCTACGCTGATGTCGGCAGCGGCCAGCACCGGCACGTCGTTCACGCCGTCGCCGAGCATCAGCACTTTGCGCCCTTGGGCGTGCAGTTGTTGCAGCACGTGCAGTTTGTCATCCGGACGCAGACCGCCACGGGCCTCATCAATGCCCAGTTCGGCGGCAACACTGGCAACCATCGGCGAGCTGTCGCCGGACAACAGTAATGTGCGCCAGCCACGGGCCTTGCACGCGGCGAGCAGGGCAGGGGCATCGTCGCGCAGGCGGTCGTCGAGGATGAACCACGCCAATGGCCCGTGATCGTTTCCGAGCAGCAGCCATTGGCCCGGCTCATTCGGCATCGCCGGCACAGGTGAACCGCTGAGGTCGCAGACGAATTCTGCCTGACCGATGCGCAAGCGCTGCACGCCGACCAGTCCTTCGAGGCCAAGCCCCGGCGTGCTGTGCACCTCTTCGGCGGCCAGCGGTGCGCGGCCGAAGGCGCGGGCAATCGGGTGTTCGGAACGGTTTTCCAGCGCGGCGGCGAGGCTCAGGCATTGATCACTGTTCAACGTGCCCAGCGGGCGAATCGAACGCAGCACCAGGCGTCCCTCGGTGAGGGTGCCGGTCTTGTCGAAAATCACCGTGTCGATCTGGTTCAGGCCTTCCAGCACATGGCCGCGTGTCAACAGCAGGCCGAGTTTGTGCAAGGTGCCGGTGGCGGCGGTGAGGGCGGTCGGCGTGGCGAGTGACAGTGCACAGGGGCAGGTCGCCACCAGCATCGCCAGCACGATCCAGAAGGCGCGTGACGAATCCAGTTCCCACCACAGCAGGCCAATGGCTGCCGCCACAATCAGCGACAACAGCAGGAACCATTGCGCGGCACGGTCGGCAATTTCCGCCAGCCGGGGTTTTTCGGCCTGGGCGCGATCGAGCAGGCGGACGATGGCCGACAGGCGTGTGTCCTGACCCAGTGCCTGGACTTCGACGGTCAGCGCGCCTTCGACATTCAATGTGCCGGCGGTCACCGCGTCACCAGTGATACGTGGCTGTGGCAGGTATTCGCCGGTGAGCAGCGATTCGTCGATGCTTGACTGGCCGTCGAGGATCTTGCCATCCGCTGGCAGAATCGCACCGGGCTGCACCAGCACCCGGTCGCCGAGGCGCAATTCGCTGAGCAGAATGCGTTCGCTCTGGCCGTCGGCATCCAGTCGCAGGCATGAGGCCGGCAGCAGATTGACCAGTTGTGCTGTCGCGGCGGCGGTACGCTCGCGAGCGCGGCGCTCCAGATAACGCCCGGCGAGCAGGAACAGCGCAAACATGCCGACCGCATCGAAATACAGCTCGCCGACGCCGGTAATCGAGGTCCAGATCCCGGCGATGTAGGCGCTGCCGATCGCCAGCGACACCGAAACGTCCATGGTCAGGTGACGGGTGCGCAGGTCGCGCATCGCGCCTTTGAAAAACGGTGCGCAGCTGTAGAACACGATCGGCGTGGTGAGGAATAGCGCGACCCAGCGCAGGATCGTGTGCAGCTCGGGGCTGAGGTCGATGTTGAATTCCGGCCAGGTGGCCATGGTCGCCATCATCGCCTGGAACCACAGCAATCCGGCGACGCCGAGCTGACGCAGGGCCAGACGGTTTTCGCTGGCCAGTTGTTCGCTGGCGCGGTCGGCCTGATACGGGTGGGCGGCGTAACCGATGTGGCGTAGCTCGGCGAGGATCTGGCTCAGCGGCAATTGCGCGTCGGCCCAACGCACGTGCAGGCGATGGTTGGACAGGTTCAAGCGCGCCTCGGCCACCGCCGGCAGGGTGCGAAGGTGTTTCTCGATCAGCCAGCCGCAGGCGGCGCAACTGATGCCTTCCATCAGCAGAGTGGTTTCGGCCAGCTCACCTTCGTGACGCACGAACGGCTTTTGCACGTCGGCGCGATCGTACAGCGCCAGTTCATCGGTCAGTTGCACCGGCAGTGCTTCGGGGTTGGCCGAGGCTTCGCTGCGGTGTTGGTAATAGCTTTCCAGGCCACCGGCGACAATGGCTTCGGCCACGGCCTGGCAGCCCGGGCAGCAGAACTCGCGGGATTGCCCGAGTACGACAGCGGTGAAGCGGCTGCCGGACGGGACGGGCAGGGCGCAGTGGTAGCAGGGGAGTGGGGTGGTCATCAGAGACATCTATGTTGTCGGCAAGGGCCTCTTCGCGAGCAGGCTCGCTCCCACATTTGATTTGCGCTGTTCACACAACCTGTGGGAGCGAGCCTGCTCGCGAATGCGCGAAGCGCGGGTTTTATTTATCCAGGTCTTCCGCGCCCTGCAGCGGTTCATCACCCAGCAGCAGATCCTTGTCATGGCTGACCTGTTCTTCTTCGAACATGCGCCATACGTGGTCATCCTGAGTGCCCAGCAGCTCGACAAAGCGGCGGCCTTCAACCTTGTCGCCCAACTGGCCGATGTAGCGGCCGGTTTCGGTTTCGCTGCGGGTCAGGACGATCTTGCGATCCTTCTCCGGCTGGGTCGGCGAGATCAGGTTCAGCTCCAGAGTCTTCGGCTGACTGTCGCCGCTCAGGCGCAGGTCGACTTCGCCAGTGACGTCATCCAGGTGCACGTTGGCGCGCATCTTCAGGTTCTGCGCCAGCAGCTCGCGATCCAGTGAGCGGTTGATGCCCTTGCCGGCTTCGTAGTAGTTGTCGTTGACCAGATTGTCCGGGTTGTTCACCGCAATGGTCACCATCGACAGGGTCAGGGTCACCGAACAGGCCAGAATGCCGATGATGATCCATGGCCAAAGGTGCTTGTACCAAGGGCTTGCGGCGTTTGCTGCGGGCATGTTCAGTTCTCTCAACGGGTTTGTGGGCCGATGAATCGGCTCTTGGCTTCAACGTGGACGCTGTCATCGTCGGCATCCTTGAGGAGGAATTTCACCTCGTTGGTGCTCGACGGCAATTGTTCCGGCGCGCTCGACAACTCCACTGGCATGCTGAAGATCTCACCGGCCGGGACCTTGATCTCGCGCTTGCCCTGCAGGCGCAGGTCCGGCAGGCCGGAGGCTTCCAGCACGTAGGTGTGGTCGCGCTGATCCTTGTTCATGATCTTCAGGCTGTAGACGTTTTCGATCCGGCCCTCGGCGTTCTCGCGGTACAGTACGCGGTCCTTGCTGACGTCGAAACCGACCAGCGAGCGCATGAAGAACGCGGTTACCAACAGGCTGATCATCGCCAGCAGCACCACTGCATAGCCGATCAGACGTGGCCGAAGTTTATGGGTTTTCTGGCCCGAGAGGTTGTGTTCGGTGGTGTAGCTGATCAGCCCGCGCGGGTAATCCATCTTGTCCATGATCGCGTCGCAGGCATCGATGCAGGCGGCGCAGCCGATGCACTCGATCTGCAGGCCGTCACGAATGTCGATGCCGGTCGGGCACACCTGGACGCACATGGTGCAGTCGATGCAGTCGCCCAGGCCCTGAGCTTTGTAATCGACGCCTTTCTTGCGCGGGCCACGGCTTTCGCCGCGACGCGGATCGTAGGAAACGATCAGGGTGTCCTTGTCGAACATCACGCTCTGGAAGCGTGCGTACGGGCACATGTAGATGCACACCTGTTCGCGCAGCCAGCCGGCATTGCCGTAGGTGGCGAGCGTGAAGAAACCGACCCAGAAGTACGACCAGCCATCGGCCTGGCCGGTGAAGAACTCGAACACCAGTTCGCGGATTGGCGAGAAGTAACCGACGAAGGTCATGCCGGTGACCAAGCCGATCAGCAGCCACAACGAATGCTTGGCGGCTTTGCGCAGGAATTTGTTGGCGCTCATTGGCGCCTTGTCGAGCTTGATGCGCTGGTTGCGGTCGCCTTCGGTGACTTTTTCGCACCACATGAAAATCCACGTCCACACGCTTTGCGGACAGGTGTAGCCGCACCAGACCCGCCCGGCATACACGGTGATGAAGAACAGGCCGAACGCAGCAATGATCAGCAGGCCCGAGAGCAGGATGAAGTCCTGCGGCCAGAAAGTCGCGCCGAAGATGAAGAACTTGCGTTCCGGCAGGTTCCACCACACCGCTTGATGGCCACCCCAGTTGAGCCAGACCGTACCGAAATACAACAGGAACAGCGCGGCGCCGCCCATCATCCGCAGATTGCGGAACAGACCGGTGAAAGCGCGGGTGTAGATTTTTTCTCGAGAGGCGTAAAGGTCGACGCTGTTGTTCGCGTTTTTGCTGGGTGGAGTGACGTCGTGTACCGGAATCTGGTTGCTCATCATTGCATCCCACGGCAGTGGAAAAATGCCTCGGTCGATACGTGCCGACCGCGGTCAGAAAGGGGTGTTGCAGTGGCGCAATGATACGCCGGTCGCTCTGGCTCAAGGGTGCGACCTTTGGTCGCGTTGGGGAAAAAACGTTATTGGTGTAGCGAATGCAGCAAAGCCTGATGTAGATCAATTGACTTGTTGAGTATGGACAGTTTTGGCGCGCTCGCTCACTCATTGTTCCCACGGGTTGATCAGGGCGACGCCGCTCGACTGGAAGTCACCGACATTGCGAGTGACGACCGTGAGCCCGTGCACCAGGGCTGTGGCGGCGATCAACGCATCGCTTTGATTGGCCTGGTCGGGCACATGCAGGCTGGCACAACGCAGTGCCACTGCGGCATCAACCGGCAGGATTCGTGCTTCGAATGCCGGCATGACGTGGCGCGTCAGCCAGCTGCGTAGCAGTTTTCCCTGAGCGGGATCACGCCGCTCCATTCGCAGCACTCCGGTTTCCAGTTCTTTCAAGGTAATGGCGGAAATGTACAGGCGTGGTGCGATGACGCTTTTGGCCCAACTGACGACATTGGCATCTGCTTGCGGCTTGCGAAGTTCGGATATCACATTGGTGTCGAGTAAATACATCAGGACAGATCCACGGGACGATGAATGATGACTGCGCGCTCGGTTTCGAAATCGATGTCGGCAGCCTCCGGCATGACCAGCAAATCGACGATGCTCGTGTTTGCGCCGCTCAGTTTCTGATATTCCTCGATGCTCAACAGGACATGAGAGGCCTTGCCACGGTCGGTGATGATCACTGGACCCAGACGCGCAGCCTTTTTGGCGCTGCTGGTGTCCTGATTGAATTCACGGCTGGAGATGGTGGTGATTGCCATCATGGTGGACCTCTCGCAATACAGATGTAGCAACGTTACTACTTTGCCTTCGGCGCGGCAATCGGGGAGGACGGGGCCCCGCCCTCCGTTAGTCGGTCCATCACTGGCATGAGCCGAGACGGCCTCACAGAGGGCTGGTGCCATCTCGGGTTGACACAGAACTGATTTCAAGGCTCAGGGCAGCCTGCCGCCACCGAGGCTGTCGAGACTGCCGGTGTTTCTGTGGGGTTTTGGGGGGCTTGCGGAATCGGCTTGCAGCGATGCGCCCAGGGCCAGTGCGACGGATTCCAAGGGGGGCTCCCATGACTCGCACGTGTGATCGGCATGAGCGAGATTCTGCTCATCTGGCAGTCGGGTCTTGTCGTCATTCAGCATGGCGGCTTCATCCTTGAAGTTGTTCCGATGCAGATCATCGGGCTGTGGAAGACCCTACAGAGCATGGTGAGTCGAGTCCATCAGGCATGTGTCTCAAAGTATTAATTTCAACGGCTGTACCCATGTTGTAGAAATATCATTAGTTAATTCAATGGTTTTGGTTTTTTAGTGTTTTCGAATAGCTTGATGTCTGTTCTGCAACGCATCGGTTGCAGGTTCATGTTTTGATAATTAACCGAATAATGGAATGTTATGAAGAACAAGGAAGTTAAAAAGCTTTTCGCTTGTCTGTGCCTGTTATCGTTGAGCTCATTTGCCGCTGCCAATGAAGGTGTTCCGCAGCACATGGTATTTGCCTCGGACCCGCAATACCCGTGGACGGAAAAATCGGACAGTGGTGAAGATGAATCGAGCGCGAGCTTCGAAAAACGCTCGAAATGGCTGGTGGAAAGCCAGTTCGAGAGTATTGCGCAGTTTCGCAGCGAGATGGGCGGGCAGGCTGCCGTGCCATTAATGATCAATGGCGACATGACCGCGTTCGGGCATGGCTGGCAGCGCTCATATATCAGGTCGATGTTGAACAAGTATTTTGGTGACAACGTTCTCTATGGACTGGGTAATCATGATTATCAGAATAATGTGAACGACTGTTTTAGTGAAAGTTGCGCGGCAGGCAGTATTGTCGATTATCGTGATCATCACGTTGATAAAGTCGATGAGTTCGATCTTGAAGTGACCGGCAGTCTTTTTAATAAGCACTACTTGGGCAGCCTGGCTTATTCAAAAAACATTGGCGAGGTACATCTGGTACAGCTGAACAATGAGCCGACTTACCAGGTGAAGATTTCCCACGCCTTGAATCCGACCACGTTCGATATCAGGCAGTCGCTGGATTGGCTGGAGAATGATTTGCGAGCGGCACGGATTCAGGGCTACGCGATCATTATCAACATGCACAAACCTTATCACTGGGCGGGCAGTTGGGATCAGGAAAAGCGCTTTCGCGAAATGATCGAAAAGTATCAGGTGACGGCGATGTTCGCCGGCCATTTCCATACCGACGGCGGCAGCAAGACTTACATCGGCAGCGTGCCGATGTTCCTCAGCGGTGCGGCTTCACAGGAGACGTACCTGACCGCCAGTTTTTCCAAGGATCGCAAGCAACTGGAGGTGAGTCTGGTCGAGGGCAACCAGTGGCGCAAACGCACGCCGGTCGCCACGGTGCCGGTGAAGTCGAGCTTTGCCAGTCGACCATGAAAAAGCCCCCGACAGATCACTGACGGGGGCTTTTCCGTGCATCAGACGTTGGCCTTACTGAGCCTCGGCTTCCGCTGGTTTATCACCGTGGGACAGGCTGTAAACATACGCTGCCAGCAGGTGCACCTTGTCATTGCCTTGCAGTTGTTCCTGCGCAGGCATCTGGCCCTGACGGCCGTAACGGATGGTCTGCTGCAGTTGCGCGAAGCTCGAACCGTAGATGAACGCGGCCGGGTGGGTCAGGTTGGGCGCGCCCATGGCTGGGGTGCCTTTGCCTTCCGGACCGTGGCAGGCCACGCAGTTGGCGGCGAACAGTTTCTGGCCGTTGGCAACGTCAGCCTTGGTGCCTTCCGGCAGCTTGCGGCCATCGAGGTTGCTCACGACAAAGGCAGCCACGTCGGCTACGCCTTGCTCGCCAATGACTTCGGCCCAGGCCGGCATCACCGCGTGACGACCGCCCATGATAGTGGTCTTGATGGTTTCCGGCTCGCCGCCCCAGCGCCAGTCGGCGTCGGTCAGGTTAGGGAAACCGTAAGCGCCCTTGGCGTCGGAACCGTGGCAGACCGAGCAGTTGGAGGCGAACAGACGGCCACCCATTTTCAGTGCTTGCGGATCCTTGGCGACTTCTTCGATCGGCATCGCCGCGAACTTGGCGAAGATCGGACCGAACCTGGCGTCCGAGCGAGCCATTTCCTTTTCCCACTCGTGCACGCCGGTCCAGCCGGTCTTGCCATTGGCGAACGCGGTCTGCTTGTCGTTATCGAGGTAGTTGTAGCCCGGCAGCAGGCCTTTCCAGTTGCCCAGGCCCGGGTACAGCACCAGATAACCCAATGCGAACACGATGGTGCCCACGAACAGCATGAACCACCATTTCGGCAGTGGGTTGTCGTACTCCTCGATCCCGTCGAAGGAGTGGCCCACGGTCTCTTCCGTCTGCTCGCTGCGCTGGCCCTTGCGGGTCGACAGCAGCAGCCAGGTCAGGGCGAAGATCGTACCGAGACTGAGGACTGTGACGTACAGACTCCAGAATGTAGTCATTCTTTGTTACTCCTAGAAGCTTGCTCGACGTGCTTGATGGCTTCGGGATCATCCGCAAAAGGCAACAAGGTCGCGTCTTCGAACTCCGACTTGCGCTTGGGGCTGAACACCCACAGCGCCAGACCGATGAAGGCCACCATCACAACGACGGTGCCCAGGCCACGAATCATCCCGATATCCATTAAGAATCACCGTTTGCTTTTGATGATGGTGCCCAGGCCTTGCAGGTAGGCCACCAGCGCGTCCATTTCGGTTTTGCCCTTCACGGCGTCTTTTGCCCCGGCGATGTCTTCGTCGGTGTAAGGGACGCCGAGCGTGCGCAACACTTCCATCTTCTTGGCCGTGTCTTTGCCGTCGAGCTTGTTTTCCACGAGGAACGGGTAAGCCGGCATTTTCGACTCAGGTACCACGTTGCGCGGGTTGTACAAGTGCGCACGCTGCCAGTCATCGGAGTAACGACCGCCAACACGGGCCAGGTCCGGACCGGTACGCTTGGAACCCCACAGGAACGGGTGGTCCCAGACGCTTTCACCGGCGACCGAGTAGTGGCCGTAGCGTTCGGTTTCGGCGCGGAACGGACGGATCATCTGCGAGTGGCAGCCGACACAGCCGTTGGCGATATAGACGTCGCGGCCTTCCAGCTCCAGCGCCGAACGCGGCTTCATGCCTTCGACCGGCTTGTTGGTGACGTCCTGGAAAAACAGCGGAACGATCTGGGTCAGGCCGCCAATGCTGACGGCAATGACCATGAAGAAGGCCAGCAGGCCAATGTTCTTCTCGACAGCTTCATGCTTCATCAGTGAGCTCCAACGACAGCGATCTGGGCGGCGGCTTCGGCTTCAGCCGGGTTCGAGGCGCGCACGGTGCGCCAGACGTTGTAAGCCATCAGGAACATGCCGCTGGCGAAGAATGCGCCGCCCAGGGCACGGACGATGTAGCCCGGGTGGCTGGCCTGCAGCGCTTCGACGAACGAGTAGGTGAGGGTGCCGTCATCGTTGATTGCACGCCACATCAGGCCCTGGGTGATGCCGTTGACCCACATCGAGGCGATGTACAGCACGGTACCGATGGTCGCGAGCCAGAAGTGTGCGTTGATCAGACCGACGCTGTGCATCTGCGCCCGACCGAACAGTTTCGGGATCATGTGGTAGATCGCGCCGATCGAAATCATTGCTACCCAACCGAGAGCGCCGGCGTGAACGTGGCCGATGGTCCAGTCGGTGTAGTGCGAGAGCGAGTTGACGGTCTTGATTGCCATCATCGGCCCTTCGAAGGTCGACATGCCGTAGAACGCCAGGGAGACCACGAGGAAGCGCAGGATCGGGTCGGTGCGCAGCTTATGCCAGGCGCCCGACAGGGTCATCATGCCGTTGATCATGCCGCCCCAGCTTGGTGCCAGGAGGATGATCGACATCGCCATGCCCAGCGATTGTGCCCAGTCCGGCAGTGCGGTGTAGTGCAGGTGGTGCGGGCCGGCCCAGATGTACAGGGTGATCAGTGCCCAGAAGTGCACGATCGACAGGCGATAGGAGTAGATCGGACGTTCGGCCTGTTTCGGCACGAAGTAGTACATCATCCCCAGGAAACCGGTGGTCAGGAAGAAGCCCACGGCGTTGTGGCCGTACCACCACTGGATCATCGCGTCTGTCGCACCGGCATAGGCCGAGTAGGACTTGAAGAAGCTCACCGGCAGGGAAGCGTGGTTGACGATGTGCAGCATCGCCGTGACGACGATGAACGCGCCGTAGAACCAGTTACCGACATAGATGTGCTTGGTTTTGCGCTTGGTAATAGTGCCGAAGAACACCAGCCCATAGGAGACCCAGACAATCGCCAGCAGAATGGCGAGTGGCCATTCCAGCTCCGCGTATTCCTTGGTAGTGGTGTAACCCAGCGGCAAGGTAATGATCGCGCCGACGATGACCGCTTGCCAGCCCCAGAAGGTGAAGGCCGCGAGGCTGTCGGAAATCAGTCGCGTCTGGCAGGTTCGCTGCACGACATAGTAGGAAGTGGCAAACAGTGCACAACCACCGAAGGCGAAAATCACCAGGTTTGTGTGCAACGGGCGCAGGCGTCCAAAGCTCGTCCACGGCAGACCGAAGTTCAACTCCGGCCAGACCAGTTGCGAGGCAATGAAGACACCGAGCCCCATGCCAAGGATCCCCCAGACCACCGTCATGATGGCGAACTGGCGGACTACCTTATAGTTATAAGCAGTCGGACTGATTGCTGTGCTCATTCTAAGGTTCCACGGTTTGGGTGTTTTATTAGGATTAAAATCGGCCGCAAGTATGCAGAGAGCAGGGGGTCATTGCAACGCGCCATGACCTGGGTCAATGCTTTCCAACGCTGATTCTGCGGCCTTTCCATACGCCGCGTAAGGACAAAATTGGCCTCGGACAAAATGTCGCAGCGGACGAAAAAAGCGAGGGGTTCAGGTCACTTGTAACGGGGTGTGTTCGAACGTAGTGATCGGGTGACGGACGGTCATTGGCGCGACAGCCGGTATCTACCGGGCTTTGCGCCCTGTCAGTCAGGCGATTTGTCGAACACATCGCTCAAGGTCGACCTGGAACCGGCACGGGCCAGTCCGCATCGAGCAAGCGTAGACCCGAATCGGGGGATTCGAAAGGAGAGGGTGTGACGGGGTGCGACAATGCGTCGCAAAGGGGCTGGATGCTGCCGCACCGAGAATGGTGCGGCAGAGGTGTGTTCAATATTTTCTATTTTTTGTCTTCAGTAATCAGTTTATCTGTATTCAATCCGTGCGACAGACTGTACACATAAGCGGCAAGCAATTGCACTTTATCGTTGCCCAGCAGTTCGTTCTGCGCCGGCATGTGGCCCTGGCGACCATGGCGAATGGTCTGCTCAAGCTGCGTCAGGCTGGTGCCATAGATAAATCCGGCCGGGTGCGTCAGATTCGGCGCCCCCATGGCTTCAGTGCCGTGGCCGGTTGCCCCATGACAGGCTACGCAGGTGGTGCTGAACGCCTGCTGTCCGGCTTGCAGGTCAGCCTTGCTGTCGGCGGACAATGGCAGACCGGCCAGTTCATGACGCACATAAGCGGCCACGTTTTTCACCCCGGCCTCGCCGAGCACTTCGCCCCAGGCTGGCATCGCCGCCATCCGGCCACCCATGATGGTGGTCTTGATGGTCTCGGCGTCGCCGCCCCAACGCCAGTCGCTGTCGGCGAGATTAGGGAAGCCGAAGGCGCCCTTGGCGTCGGAGCCGTGGCACACCGAGCAGTTGGAGGCGAACAGGCGGCCACCCATTTTCAGCGCCTGCGGATCCTTCGCCACTTCTTCCAGCGGCATGGCGGCGAACTTGGCGAAAATCGGCCCGAACTTGGCGTCGGCCTTGTTCATCTCTTTTTCCCACTCGTGGACGCCGGTCCAGCCATCCTCGTAACCGGGCAGGATGCCTTTCCAGTTGCCCAGGCCCGGATAAAGGATCAGATAGCCCACGGAAAACACCAGCGTGCCGGCGAACAGCATGAACCACCACTGCGGCAGCGGGTTGTCGTACTCCTCGATGCCGTCGAAGCTGTGGCCCATGGTCTGGTCGACGCTGCCCTTGGTCTCGCCCCGGCGGGTGCCGATCAGCAGCCACGTCAGGCCGATCAGGCTGCCGATGGTCAGTACGCAGATCCACGTACTCCAGAAGGTGGTCATGGCCGGGTACTCCTTGTTTCAGATGCGGGGGTAGTGTCGGGTTGCGGTTCATCAGCGAACGGCAGCAGACGTGCTTCGGCGAACTCCGGGGTGCGCTTGCGGTTGAACACCCACAAGGTCAGGCCGACGAAGGCCACGAACACCACGACCGTGCCGAGGCCACGAATCAGGCCTGCACTCATTTCAATGACCATCGTGCTCACCTCTTGCTCTTGATCGCAGTGCCGAGCACTTGCAGGTAGGAGACGAGGGCGTCCATTTCGGTCTTGCCCTTGAGGCTGGCGACCGCGCCGCTGATGTCGTCGTCGGTGTACGGCACGCCGAGGGTGCGCATGGTCTTGAGCTTGGTTTCGGTGTGGCTGCTGTCGACCGCTTGCGTGACCAGCCACGGGTAGGCCGGCATTTTCGATTCCGGCACGACGTTGCGCGGGTTGTACAAGTGCGCGCGGTGCCAGTCATCCGAGTAGCGCGCGCCGACCCGGGCCAGGTCCGGACCGGTACGCTTGGAACCCCACAGGAACGGGTGATCCCACACGCTTTCACCGGCCACCGAGTAGTGCCCGTAGCGTTCGGTTTCGGCGCGGAACGGCCGGATCATCTGCGAGTGGCAGCCGACGCAGCCTTCGCGGATATAGATGTCGCGGCCTTCCAGTTGCAGCGCGGTGTAGGGCTTCATGCCTTCCACCGGTTTGTTGGTGACGTCCTGGAAGAACAGCGGGACGATCTGGGTCAGGCCGCCGATGCTCACGGCAAACACCATGAGCAACATCAACAGGCCGACGTTCTTTTCAATCGTTTCGTGTTTCATGGCGGACTCCTCAGGCCATCTGCGCGGCAGCAACGACGTCAGCAGGCTGCGAGGCCCGCACGGTGCGCCAGGTGTTGTAAGCCATCAGGAACATGCCGCTGAGGAAGATCGCCCCACCCACCAACCGCACGACGAAGCCTGGGTGGCTGGCCACCAGGGTTTCGACGAAGGAGTAGGTCAGCGTGCCGTCCTCGTTCACCGCGCGCCACATCAGGCCCTGGGCAATGCCGTTGACCCACATCGACGCGATGTAGAGCACGGTGCCGATGGTCGCGAGCCAGAAGTGCGCGTTGATCAAGCCGACGCTGTGCATCTGCGCTTTGCCGAAGATTTTCGGGATCATGTGGTACAGCGCACCGATGGAAATCATTGCTACCCAACCGAGGGCGCCGGCGTGTACGTGGCCGATGGTCCAGTCGGTGTAATGGGAGAGGGCGTTGACCGTTTTGATCGCCATCATCGGACCTTCGAAGGTCGACATGCCGTAGAACGCCAGCGAGACCACGAGGAAGCGCAGGATCGGGTCGCTGCGCAACTTATGCCAGGCGCCCGAGAGGGTCATCATGCCGTTGATCATGCCGCCCCAGCTCGGAGCCAGCAGAATCAGCGACATCACCATGCCCAGCGACTGTGCCCAGTCCGGCAGCGCGGTGTAGTGCAAGTGGTGCGGGCCGGCCCAGATGTACAAGGTGATAAGTGCCCAGAAGTGCACGATCGACAGGCGATACGAGTACACCGGACGTTCGGCCTGTTTCGGCACGAAGTAGTACATCATCCCGAGGAAACCGGCGGTGAGGAAAAAGCCTACGGCGTTGTGGCCGTACCACCATTGCACCATCGCGTCGGTTGCACCGGCGTACACCGAGTAGGACTTGGTGAAGCTCACCGGCAACTCAAGGTTGTTGACGATGTGCAGAATCGCCACGGTGATGATGAACGCGCCGAAGAACCAGTTGCCCACATAGATGTGCTTGGTCTTGCGCTGCATGATCGTGCCGAAGAACACGACGGCGTAGGCGACCCAGACGATGGTGATCAGGATGTCGATCGGCCATTCCAGCTCGGCGTACTCCTTGGAGCTGGTGTAACCCAGTGGCAGGCTGATGGCCGCTAGCAGGATCACCAGTTGCCAGCCCCAGAAGCAGAACGCGGCGATTTTCGGCGCAAACAATTGCGTCTGGCAGGTGCGTTGCACCGAGTAGAACGAACTGGCGAACAGCGCACAGCCACCGAACGCGAAGATCACCGCGTTGGTGTGCAGCGGGCGCAGACGGCCGAAACTGGTCCAGGGCAAATTGAAGTTGAGTTCGGGCCAGACCAATTGGGCCGCGAGAAAAACCCCGAGGCCCATGCCGACGATGCCCCACACCACCGTCATAATGGCGAATTGGCGGACCACCTTGTAGTTGTAGGCGGTACTGATAGAAGTGTTCATGGTTCCCCATCCACGGTTCAGCCGAAGTGAGCGCGCGCAAGACACGCGGCGAATCCTTCGTCTGGAGTTATAGGCAGACTAAAAGCGAGGCAAGCATGGACAAACAGCACAAGGCCAGTATTGACGGGGATCAATGGGCGCAGTGCGTGCGGGATCGTGGGTGGCTTTGGAACGCCGCCAGTGGTGAGGCTTCTGCGACGTTGATCCTTGCCCACGGTGCTGGTGCGCCGATGGACAGTGACTGGATGAACGATATGGCTCGGCGCCTTGCTGCACTGGGTGTGAACGTGTTGCGGTTTGAGTTTGCGTATATGGCGCAGCGGCGGGTTGATGGGGTGAAGCGGCCGCCGAATCCTGCTGCGAAATTGCAGGAATGCTGGCGTGAGGTGTATGCCGAGGTGCGACGTCATGTCACTGGGGTTTTGGCCGTGGGCGGGAAGTCTATGGGTGGGCGGATGGCGAGTCTGCTTGCCGATGAGCTTGGCGCGGATGCGTTGGTTTGCCTGGGTTATCCGTTTTATGCGGTTGGGAAGCCGGAGAAGCCTCGGGTTGAGCATTTGGCTTCTTTGCGGACGCGGACGTTGATTGTTCAGGGCGAGCGGGATGCGTTGGGGAGTCGGGGCGCTGTCGAGGCTTACGATCTATCGCCGAGTATTGAGGTGTTTTGGTTGGCGGCGGGGGATCATGATTTGAAGCCGCTTAGGGTTTCCGGGTTTACGCATGAGCAGCATTTGGCTGCCGCCGCGCAGAGGGTAGCCGAAACTCTCAAGGGTTCACCAAAATTCTGAACTCCATAGAGATCGGCTCCCTTTCCCCCTCGCCCCCTTGGGGGAGAGGGCTGGGGTGAGGGGGTAGATCTTGAACGCGACACATTTTTCAATCTGAGTACATATCCATTGCTGCCGTAACGGCCACTTAGGGTTTCGCCCTGACGGCGACTCACTTTTTTTACAAACGCCTAAAAAAAGTAAGCAAAAAAACGCTTGCTCCTACGTACGGCCCGCTCGCTAAGGCTCGGGGTTCCTTCGCTGCGGGATCGATCCGGGCGCAGCGCCTACGGTTTGCTTCGCTGCACCTCCTCTCGCTGTGTTTGGCTGCGCCAAACGGTCGCTGCGCTCCCACGCCCGGATCAATCCCTCCACTCAGCCTTCCGACGTCGCTCGTGGATCAAGATCAAGAGCGGCAGCCGAGCTAACGCTCATCCTGTTGAGTGGTGAGAAGCACAGCGTGGTCGGCTTTGGATTTGTGGTGGATTCGCCCCTCACCCCAGCCCTCTCCCAGAGGGAGAGGGAGCCGATTTGTGAGCCTTTCAGAATCTGGGTTCAACTCGGTATCGCACGTCGGCGTAGCTCTCCCAAACACTTCGCTCAGTCCCCTCTCCCTATGGGAGAGGGTTGGTGAGGGGCTTTTGATCTGTTTCAGAATCTGAGTTCAGCTCGGTATTTCACGTCGGCGTAGCTCTCCCAAACACTTCGGTCAGTCCCCTCTCCCTCTGGGAGAGGGTTAGGGTGAGGGGCAATTTCGCTGACACGATAAAGAACTGGAAGCGCTCACTGTCCGGCATTTCCCGTGCACAAACATGATTTTGTGAGCACGTTTAAATTACACAACCCGTTACGCCACGGGGCCTACAACACCTTGCGCCGTTACCTACGCGTACGCCAGAATCCGCCTGCTTACGCGGCTATGAGGTGGGTTGTATCGTGTCCCTGTCACTGAAAAACAGTGATCGGGTTTGGTAGCCCGCTTCGAAACCGTATTGTGTCACCGTATGCAGCCCCTTTCTGGGGGCTCAGATTTTTATGGTGGACATGCGTGGGGCTCATTCGTGAGCGCCGGGTTTCCCGTTTCGACCGGTCTACCAACCCACGTATGGCCACCACCCACTCGTTTGGTAGCGAGGGTGATGGCTCCTAATATTCGAAACTGGAGTTACACCTATGTTCAAAATCACACCAAACCCGCCCGTTACCGATCCAATCCCCCACGACCCAGCGCTCAGCCCGCAAAAGATCAAAGACGCAACCGATCGCGCCCTCGACTACTACCTCCGACCCGAAGCCCTGGGGGCTCCACCAAGCTCGCCAAAATTTCGCCCGGTCTATCTCGTCGACCCCACGCTGGATGACGAAACCCTGCTGGTCGAGGCGAGCGAGTCGCTTTCATACGCCCATGCCATGGCCGGTAATATCGCCAATTCAATAGGCGGTCCGGAGCGCAAACCGCTGCTGGCGCTGCAACAGGTGATCATGCTCAACGAGCTGTTGGTCAATCGGCTGCTGGATAAGCTGAAGTTGCCTCAGTAATTTCGCTGGCTGTTATGGCCTCTTCGCGAGCAGGCTCACTCCTACATTGGATCTGCGGTGATCACAGATTGTGAGCCCGACAACGATCCCCTGTAGGAGTGAGCCTGCTCGCGATGAGGCCTGCCAGACTCCACAAATTCCAGATCAAAAAGAAAAAGCCCGGACAGCTTTCGCCGTTCGGGCTTCCAAGATCAAAAGATCGCAGCCTGCGGCAGCTCCTGCACGGTGTCATCTTTCGATGTACCTCGATGGGGACTTGCCCGAAGTGGCAGCGATCAACTCTGCCAGTGTCAGTCGGCTTCAGGTGGTCTCAGCCTGGTCATGGTGAAAGTTCCCTTGGGATTCAGACGATAGCGATGACTTTTGAACACGGCCTCGAATGATCCCGTAGCGATGTCCGTTTCAGGGTCATATTTGATGCTGAGAGTCGCCGAGTCCGCGTCTACCGTAGCCATTCCGGTAAATCCCGGCGGCGCAGGGATCCAATGGCTATGTCCAAATGTCAGCCCGTCGCTGAGGTTATAGACGCCTGTGAGTGCCTCATCGGATTGGTAGAGCAGCGTCATGGAGAAAGCAAAATAGCTTTCATCGTCGAAATTTCCCGTTCCACCACTAATGGCCCAATACGGCTCACCAAAAAACTCGCCCCGATAGAAAGATCTGAATTTGGCTGTTTTCTGTTTACCGCCCAATTTCCATTGAAATTTGTCATCGCGCACCAGTGGCTTTTTCGGGAGAAAAATAACTTGAGTGGTCATTGTCAAACCTGCCTTTTCGAGTAAGAGGAGGTGTTACAACCGACTGCAATTACGGTTTCTCTTGATACCCGCTCGAACAGATGTGCGTCTACTGTCAGATCTGACAGGTAGTGCAGGCAATAAAAACCCCGGAAGCTTTCGCTGTCCGGGGTTTTTGTTATCGCCAGCTCAATCAGCGGTTAAACCGCTCCACCAACGAGTACTGCGTATTCGCCGTCTTCGTCAGCTCTTCACTCAGCAACGCCGAGTTATGCGCCTGTTCCGACGTCTGATCCGCCAACTCCGAAATATTGCTGATGTTGCGGCTGATCTCTTCAGCCACCGCACTTTGCTCTTCGGTCGCAGCGGCGATCTGCGTGGTCATGTCGGTGATGTTGGCCACCGCTTCACTGATCCCGACCAACGCCTGATCCGCTTCCAGTACCCGCGCCACACCTTCTTCAGCCTGACGATGCCCGGCTTCCATGGTTTGCACGGCACTCGAAGCCGTTTGCTGCAACTTGGCGATCAGGGCGTGAATCTGCCCGGTCGATTCGCTGGTGCGTTGCGCCAGTTGACGCACTTCGTCAGCTACCACGGCAAAACCACGGCCCATTTCACCGGCACGCGCGGCTTCGATCGCAGCGTTGAGGGCGAGCAGGTTGGTCTGGTCGGCGATGCCTTTGATCACGTCGACCACGCCGCCGATTTCGTCGCTGTCCTTGGCCAGTTGGGTCACGGTCAGGCCGGTTTCGCCGACGACTACGGACAGACGCTGAATGGCTTCGCGGGTTTCGCCGGCGATGTCACGACCGCGACCGGTCAGGCGATTGGCTTCCTGAGTCGCGTCAGCAGTGCGCTGTACGTGGCTTGCCACTTCCTGGGTGGTGGCGGCCATCTGGTTGACGGCGGTGGCGACCTGTTCGGTTTCCACGCGCTGACGTTCCAGACCGCTGGAGCTGTTGTGCGCCAGGGCGTCGGACTGCTTGGCCTGATCGGTCAGGTGTTCGGCAGTATCCTGCAGACGGGTCAGGCAGGTTTTCAGGCGGGCTTCCTGGCTGAGGATCGACATTTCCAGACGCGCCTGGGCGCCACGGCTGTCGGTGTACATCTGCGCGATCAGCGGGTCGGAGGTGGTTTGCTCGGCCAGGCGCAGCAGGCGTTTGAGCCCGCGTTGTTGCCATTGCAGGCCCATCAGGCCCAGCGGTACTGACAAACCGGCGGCCAGAGCGAAGCCCCATTGCGAGTTCAGGGTCGCGCCGATCACGAAGCTCAGTTGGCTGACCAGAATGAACGGCAGCCAGTCCTGCAGCACCGGCAGCCATTTATCGCTGGAAGGGATCGCCGACTTGCCCTGGTTGATGCGTTGGTAGAGCGCTTCGGCACGGCGGATCTGTTCGGCGGTGGGTTTGATCCGCACCGACTCGTAACCGACCACCTGATTGCCGTCGAACACCGGTGTTACATAGGCGTTCACCCAGTAGTGGTCACCGGATTTGCAGCGATTCTTGACAATGCCCATCCATGGCAAGCCTTGTTTCAGTGTGCCCCACATGTGCGAAAACACCGCAGCCGGCACGTCGGGGTGACGGACCAGGTTGTGCGGCGCACGGATCAGTTCCTCACGCGAAAACCCGCTGATTTCGACGAAAGCGTCGTTGCAGTAGGTGATCACGCCCTTGGCGTCGGTTGTGGAAATCAACCGCTGCTGAGCCGGGAAAGTCCGTTCGCGTTGTGTAATGGGCTGGTTATTACGCATGGTTTTTCAATCCGCAAGGCTTTGAAAGGTTGTCGGCGGTGACAGCTTTTTATTGAAATTTTTTTTCAATAATCAGCACAGCGTCGCAAAACGGCGCTTGCTTCAGCCGGCGAGCATCGGATAGGTGAACAGGCCAAAATGCAGCAGATTCAGCCCGAAATGCGTGGCGATCGCCGCACCGAGGCCGCCAAAACGGTAGGCCAGACCATAGCCAACCCCCGCCAGCCCCGCCAGCAGCATCCACTGCCATCCCGCGCCGAAATGCGCCAGGGCAAAGATCAGCGAAGCCAGCAGCAGCGCGAGGTTGTCGCCATGGGGCAGGCGCTTGAAGAGCCGGCTCAAGCCTCCCTGTATGTAGCCGCGAAACAGCGCCTCCTCGACCAGGGTCACCAGCAGCAGATTGTTCAGCAGCCACAGCCATGCCTGATCGGGCCACTTCGGTGCCCAGGCAATCATCCCGAACAACAGCGCGCCGCCCAGCGCCAGGACTGCGCTCAACGTCAGGGCGAGGACGCTGGCGTACGCTGTCAGGCGCAGCGAACGTGCCGCGACAATCCACGGGCAGGCCAGCAGCAGCCAGAAGCCGATCAAGGGCTTGTCCAGGTTCAGGTACATCGCGAACGGCACGGCGTCGTCGGTGAAACGCAGCCGGGCGATGGCCCGACCGTTGTCGAACCCCGGCAACCAGTGCAACGCCAGCGACAGGGCGAGGAAGATGAACAGAGCGTGCCCGAGCAGACGCGCCACCGGTACCTGCTGTTGGCGCACGGCGAAACCGGCCACCAGCAACAATCCGACCGAGATCAGCGCGAGCCAGCCGAGGTGGCCAATGCTCAGCGCCCATCCATAACCGAGGCTGAGAAGGGCCAAATAGAGCCATGGCAACGCCTTCATCGAAAGTCCTTGTGCAGAATTTTGTGGAAGGGCTTTCTACACGGACGGGGGCGTGGGGACAAGTAAAGGTGTGGCGGGAGGTGGGGACAACACAAAATACTATCGTCAGACACAGATCCCAACTGTGGGAGCGGACTTGCTCGCGAAGGCGTCGGCCCATTCGACATCAATGTTGCCTGACCTACCGCTTTCGCGAGCAGGCTCACTCCTACAATGGTCCAGCGGCAAGCCACCCATCCCGATCCAACCCCCAGTCCCCGGTAGGAGTGAGCCCGCTCCCACAGGGGATCTTTGTGTGGCTGAGGAATCAGCTCAAATTGAGTTTCGCTGCCGCGCGTTCAGTAATCGCCGTACGCGTCTTCAACGACGCCGCTGCACGATTACGAGCCTCTTCGACGACAGCACTCGGTGCCGTCTCCGGACTGCCCGATTCAAACGGCGGTGCCGGCGCATATTCCAGTTGCAACTGGATCAACTGTGCCGCCTCGGCTCCCACCAGTTCGGCGGCCAGCACCAGCGCAAAGTCGATCCCCGCCGTAATCCCGCCACCGGTAAACAGATTGCCGTGGCGCACCACCCGATCCTGCACCGCAATCGCGCCGAGCTTCGGCAGCAGTTCGTGATAGGCCCAGTGGGTGGTCGCGCGTTTGCCCTGCAGCAGTCCCGCCGCGCCCAGCACCAAGGAGCCGGTGCACACCGACGTCACATACCTAGCCTGCGCCGCCTGACGCTTGATGAACCCCAGCGTCTGCTCATCTTCCATCAACGCGCCGACCCCGGCGCCTCCGGGCACGCAGATCACATCCAGGTCCGGACAGTCGTCGAAGCTGATGGTCGGTTTCAGCAGCAGGCCGGTGCTGGCAGTGACCGGCACCAGATCCTTCCAGATCAGGTGCATCTTTACGTCCGGCAGCGAGGCCAGTACGTCATAAGGGCCGGTCAGGTCCAGTTGCTGCACCTGTGGAAACAACAGAAAACCGATCTGCAACGTCATGGGGTATTTCTCCATTTGAGGGGTGGACGGCTTCACTGTAGGCGCGTAGGTTCTGGCGTATACGCCAATAACCCCACCAATTACGCCAAAATGCCCAAAGCCATTCACGTACTCGCGTTCGCCAACATGCAGATCCTCGACGTCACCGGGCCGCTGCAAGTCTTCGCCTCGGCCAACGACATCGCCCGCCAGCGCGGCTTGCCCGTACCGTATGCGCCGTCGGTGATTGCCCGCGAGGGCGGGTCGGTGATGTCTTCGGCAGGGCTGGCGGTACTGGCCGAGCCGTTGCCGCAGGAGGCCAGCGATACCTTGATCATTGCCGGAGGCTGGGGCATTTACCCGGCGGCCGAGGATGAGGCCCTGGTGGACTGGGTGCGCGAACACGCCGCCAGTTGCCGCCGCGTGGCCTCGGTGTGCACCGGCGCCTTTCTATTGGCAGCCAGCGGCTGGCTCGACGGCCGCCGCGTGGTCACCCACTGGACCCGCTGCGAGCAACTGGCGCAGCAGCATCCGAAGCTGCAAGTCGAAGCCAATCCGATCTTCATCAACGACGGCCCGGTCTGGACCTCGGCGGGCGTCACCGCCGGCATCGATCTGGCGCTGGCGATGGTCGAACAAGACCTCGGCCGCGACATCGCCCTCGACGTCGCCCGGCACCTGGTGGTGTTCCTCAAACGCCCGGGCGGGCAATCGCAATTCAGCGTGACCTTGGCCCTGCAAAATCAGGGCAATCGTTTTGACGAGCTGCACGCCTGGATCGCCGAAAACCTGACCTGCGACCTCGGCGTGCCGACCCTGGCCGAACAGGCCTGCATGAGCGAACGCAGCTTCGTCCGCCACTATCGCGCCGACACCGGTCAGACCCCGGCCCGCGCCATCGAACTGATCCGCGTCGAAACCGCCCGGCGTCTGCTCAGTGACACCGGGCTGCCGGTCAAGCGCATTGCGGCCAATTGCGGGTTTGGCAGTGAAGAGACGTTGCGGCGCAGTTTTCTACGGGCGCTTGGCGTGACGCCGCAGGCGTATCGGGAGCGGTTTTCGGTCAGTGCTGTTGCAGATCAAGCCTCAGCTTCCGCCACCTGATTGAAATACTTCGTCCGATCCGGGGTAAACGTTACCCGCATCTTCGTCCGCGAACAGGTCAGTGCACGTTCTTCAGCCAGATCAATATCCAGATCCTCACCACGTAAGCCCTGCCACTGCGCCAGATACTTCAGCGAACCGTATTTCTCGTTCTTCTTCAGGCTCCGGCTCACGCCACCTTTCCAGCCGAGTACCGGCAGTTCATTGGCACAGCAGCGTTGCGCGAGGTCGGGGAAGCGTACGGCGCGCTGGCGGCCGATTTCCCAGCATTTGATCAGGCCTTTGTCGGCGGCTTCCCAGAGTTGGGTGCGGGTCAGGCCGGTGCGCAGGGGCGTGGCGATGGGACGGTGGACGTGCTGGGTCATTCTGGTTCCTTGAATTCGGGTTTTATTGGACAGCTCCGCTGTGCCCGTTGCGGTGGATGGTAGGGGGGGATGTAACAGCTGGCAACAAGGTATTTCAGGGTGTAAGTGCAAGTTGCAGGGGGGGAATTGGGTGGGATTTGTTTAACAGATGCAGGCATCAAGTCACACCCTCTGTGGCGAGGGGATTTATCCCCGATCGGCTGCGCAGCAGTCGCAAAGCCAGGCAATGCGGTGTTGCCGGAGCAATCGGAGGGGCAGAAGCGAGGCGGCTTTGCAGCCCGTCGGGGATAAATCCCCTCACTACAGGGGATCTGATTCTGTTTATTTCTGTGTAGGGATTAGCCAGTTAAAGAGGCGAGATGCGGCAGATTTCCTACACGCGCTGACGAAATTACGGCTGCCACTCACGCTTTTCCCCGCTCAAGCGCCGATCGAGAAAACTCGCCGCACTGATCAGCGCCAGATGCGTCAGTGCCTGCGGGGTGTTGCCAAGATGCCGGCCATGGCTGTCGAACTCTTCGGCGTACAGCCCCAGCGGGTTGGCATAACGCAGCAGTTGTTCGAACTCCAGATGCGCCTTTTCCACCTGCCCGGCGCGGGCCAGACACTCGACGTACCAGAACGAACATGCGGCAAACGCGCCTTCGGTGCCGGCCAGGCCGTCAATGTTGCTGTCATCATTGCGGTAGCGGTAAACCATGCCGTCGCGCACCAGATGTTTTTCGATGGCTTCGAGGGTCGACAGCCAGCGCGGGTCCTTGGCGCTGACGAAACGCACCAGCGGCATCAGCAGCATCGAGCCGTCGAGCGCGGTGCCGCCCTTGTACTGGACGAAATGTCCGCGCTCCTCGTTCCAGAAGTTGTCCCAGATGTCGGCGTAAATCGCCTGCCGGGTCTGATCCCACTGAACGAACGGTGCCGGCAGCGAGCGTTTCGAGGCCAGGCGAATGGCCCGGTCCAGCGCCACCCAGCACATCAGCCGCGAATGCAGGAAGTGATGCTGCTCACCACGCATTTCCCAAATGCCTACGTCGGTGGTCTGCCAGGTCTCACACACTTGATCGACCACTTCACGCACGTGTTTCCAGCCTTCGTGGGAAATCGCGTCGCCGTATTTGTTGACCAGATACACCGCGTCCATCAGCTCGCCGAAGATATCCAGCTGAATCTGCTCATACGCGCCGTTGCCGATGCGCACCGGTTGCGCGCCGCCGTGACCGGACAAGTGCGAAAGCTCGGTTTCCGGCAACTCCTGACGACCATCCACCGCATACAGAATGTTGAGCTTCATCGGCTGACCGCGGCAATCGCTGACCCGTCCGCGCAGCCAGCTCATATAGGCGTTGGCCTCACCGACGAAGCCCAGGCGCATGAACGCATAGACGGTGAACGAGGCGTCGCGGATCCAGGTGTAGCGGTAATCCCAGTTGCGTTCGCCGCCGGGGGTTTCCGGCAGGCCGAAAGTGGCGGCGGCGAGGATCGCGCCATGCTTGCGTGAGGTCAGCAGCTTCAGCGCCAGCGCCGAGCGATTGACCATTTCTCGCCAGCGCCCGCGATAGTTGGACTGGCCGATCCAGTCACGCCAGAACTTCAGCGTGCGCTCCAGACACAGTTTGGCGGTGTCATTGCGAAAGCGTGGGTCTTCGGCGCCACCGAGAATGAATTCGGCGGTTTCGTTCTGCTTCAAACTGAACGAGGCGACTGCCGATGCGCCATCGATGTGCAGCGCCTGGTCCGCCACCAACCGCAGCGACGGCTGGCCCTCGGCGCTGAAAATCACCGACTGCTGGTCCGTCTGCGCCCTGGTGCTGGCGCGGGCGTAGTCGTGA